>JBJMQQ010000106.1:0-9216 GCA_045802645.1 Polyangia bacterium | reverse complement strand
TGCGCACGGAGGGGACACACACTCCGGCGTCCCGTCAACCGGCCCTGAGCGGAACCCCCTCGGAGCAACGACGAGGAGGACTAGCGGCGCCGGGGCGCTTCGGGCAGGGCGCGGCGGGCTTGCCGGTCTTCGAGGCGACGGCGCCGGTGCGCCTGGCGTTCGCTCTCGCCCGGTAGGCGCATGCTGATGTCGACGCCGCCCATGACGGCGATTCCCCGTACGCGCAGGAGCGGGGCGTCCGGGTCCGGGGTCGGGGGCGCCCGGTTGACGTTCTGGAAGCCGCCCATGATGGCCGTGCCGTGGACTTCGACGGCCAGCCCGGGCGGAACCAGGATCTGGACGCCACCGAAGATGGCCTTGATCTCGAGATCGATCACGCCGCGCGGGAATCGCGCCTCGCGCAGGTCGATCGACGCGCCCCCCATCATGGCGACCACGCGGAACCGGCGGGGCACGGTCCACGAGCCGCGGCGATCGACGCCGCCGAAGACGGCGTAGACGGTGTCGGCGGGGGCCTCCAGCGCGCCCGCCTCATTGGCGGGCACCAGCGCGACGGACGCGGGTGGTGCCGCCGTCGCGGCGTTCGGCAGGTCGGCCAGCAGCGCCTCGATGTCCGCGGCCACATCGGATGTGTGGGCCCGGGTGACCCGCCGCTCGAACTCGTCGACGTCCAGAACGTCTTGCGCGAAGGCCTCGGACAGGACCGCAATCGCGCGCTCGCGCACGTCATGCACCCGTTGCAGGGTCGCTCTGTCGGGCATGGGCGCATCTTAACCTCGGGTGGGCTCGGCGTCGCTGGCAGCCGGCAGATCGACGGTGAAGGTCGCGCCGTGGCCGGGCTCGCTGGTCAGCGACAGGCGGCCGTCGTGCGCGATCGTGATCTCGCGGGCGATGTAGAGGCCCAGGCCGGCGCCGGCCGCGCTGGTCCCGGGGACGCGAAAGAACTTGTCGAACACGGCCGCGTGGTACGCCTTCGGGATCCCGGGGCCGGTGTCCTGCACCTGGATGCGCACGCCGGCGTCGGTCCGCTGGCCGCGCACGACGACCGCCCCACCTGCCGGCGTGTAGCGGACGGCGTTGCCGATCAGGTTGGCCAGCACCAGCTGCATGCGATCCGCGTCGACGTCCAGGTCGCCGAGGCTGGGGAAAAGCTCGGTCTTCAACGTGACGCCCTTGTCGCGGGCGGTGGTCGCAAAGGGGGCCGCCGCGTCGCGCAGCAGCGATTCGGCCGCCATCCGGCGGCGGTGCAGCTCCATGCGCCCCGACTGGATGCGCGAGAGATCGAGCAGGTCGTCGACGATCTGCTGCAAGCGCTCGGTGTCCTGGCGGGCGGCGGCCAGGAGGTCCAGCTGCTTGTCGTTGAGCGGGCCGACGGTCTCCTCGGCGCACAGATGGATCGCCATGCGCAGCGAGGTCAGCGGGGTGCGGAACTCGTGGGCGACGGTCGCGACCAGGTTGTTCTTCAGCTCGTCGAAGCGCAGCACGCGCGTGACGTCCTGAACGATGACGGTGACCCCGACCAGCCCGCCGTGGTCGGTCGTCACGCGCGTCGCGCGCGGCAAAAAGAAGCGGTCCTGGCCGTCGGGGCCGGCACCCGAGACGCGGACGGCCTCGTCGAACCCGCCGGGCGCGTCGACGGCGCCTTCGGTCTCGACGCGGGTGCGCACGCGGTCGATGGCGGCGCGGATCTGCGGCTCGGCGCGCGCCAGCGGCGCCTGGCTGTCCTCGTCGACCGACACGTGCAGGATCCGATCAGCTGCCTGGTTGGCGCCCAGCAAGCGCCCGCCCAGATCGAAGATCAGCACCGGATCCGGGAGGCTGTCGATGGCCGCCTGCGCCTGCTGCTGCGCCTGCAAGAGCTCGCCCAGGGAGCTCTTGCGGTACTGGGCCAGGCGGTCGGCCATGACGTTGAAGTCGCCCGCCAGCTCGCCGATCTCGTCCTGGCGCGTGACCTTGGCGCGAACCTCCATGTCGCCGTCGCCCAGCCGGCGCGCAGTCTGCCCCAGCACGGACAGCGGGCGCAGGATCCGGCGCGTCAGCACGGTGGACGCGAGCAGCCCGATGAGCGACGCGATGAGCGCCGTCGCCACCATCGCCGCGCTGGCCCGGTCAGCCTCGCGGCGCGCTCGATCGCGCTTGCCGACCATGGCGTCCTGATTCAGCTCCAGGATGCGGTCGGCCGCGCGGCGCGCCTCCAGGTAAAGCGCGCGCAGCGGCTCAGCGCCGCCCAGGCCGCGCGTGAGCGCGTCGCGGTAAGCGGTCCAGGCCTTGATCAGCGCCGCCGTCGCCGCCGGCTCCCCGCGTTCCGTCACGTTGCTGCGCTGGACGGACAGCGCCTGTTCGAAACGCGCCAGATTGGGCGCGACGTCGCGTGTTTCGCCGGCGCTGGGCGCGGCCGGCGGGGTCGTCGCGGCGTCCAGCCGGTCCAGCGCTTCCTTCATCTGCTCGACGGCCAGGACGCTGCGGTAGTTGTCCTGCAGGATCGACGCCGTGTTGCGCCCCAGCGACGCGTTGGTCACCGCCGCCAGCAGCGCGATCAACACCAGCGCGGCCGCCAGCGGCGTCTGGGCCAGCAGGATTTTCGCGCGCAGGGTCATGCGCCGTCATCATCCAGCGAAGCGACCAGCACGTCGAACCCGCTGGCCTCGTCGACGAGGCGGGTGGCCAGCGAGCGCCCGAGGGCCCGCCGCCACCACGGCGCGCGCGAGCGACCCACGATGATCTGCCCGACGCCGTGCGAGCGGGCGAAGTCGAGCAGCGCCGGGACCGGGTCGTCCGCCTTGATGTGCACGACCTCGGCGCCCAGATCGCGCGCGCGTTCGGCGTTGGCCAGGAGATGGCGTTGCGCCTCGGCGTCGATCAGGTGCGGTGCTTCGCGCGGCGTCTGAACGTAGACCACGAACCAGTCGTTGTTGAGCCGGCCGGCCAGCCGCGACCCGCGCCGCAACAGCGCCGAAGCGCGGGTCGGCAGCGACGACAGGCAGACCATCACGCGCCCGCTGACGCCCGCCTCGCCAGGGTCGGTGTCGCGCGCGCTCTCGCGCCGGCGTCGCTCGTCGCGGTCCAGGCTCTCGGCGACCTCGCGCAGCGCCAGCTCGCGCAGGGTGGCCAGGTTGCGGTCCTTGAAGAAGTGCTCGCGCGCCCACGACACGCGGTCGGCGGCGTAGATCTTACCCGAGTGCAGCCGGTCCAGCAGGTCTTCGACGCTGAGGTCCAGGTTGACGATCTGGTCGGCGCGCTTGAGAAACCCGTCGGGCACCGTCTCGCGGATCGTCACGCCGGTCGCCCGCTGCACGACGTCGTTCAGGCTCTCGAGGTGCTGGATGTTGAAGGCGCCCACGACGTTGATGCCGGCGTCCAGCAATGCCAGCACGTCCTGATAGCGGCGGCGGTGGCGGCTCCCGGGGACGTTGGTGTGCGCGATCTCGTCGACGACCGCGACCTCGGGATGCCGTTCCAGCACCGCGTCGAGGTCCATCTCCTCGATGATCACGCCGCGGTACCGGACCTGCCGGCGCGGCACCAGCTCCAGCCCGGCCAGCAGGGATTCGGTCTCGGCGCGCCCGTGCGTTTCGACCAGCGCCAGCACGACGTCGCCGCCGCGGGCCTTCAGCGCGCGCGCCTCTTCCAGCATGCGGTACGTCTTGCCGACCCCGGCGGCGAACCCGAGGTAAAGCTTCAGCCGCCCGCGCGGCGGGCGCACGGGCTACGTCCCCTCATACTTCTTGCGCTTGCGCCAAAGCGTGGAGGCGTCGATGCCCAGCAGCGCGGCCGCGTCTTCCATCTTGGGGACTCGCTCGAGCACCGACAGAATGTGCTCGCGTTCGATCTCGTCGATCGAGAAGTCGCCGCCGACCGTCGGGCGGCGGTGCGCGCCGCGCGGCACGCGCCCGGGCAGCGCCTCCGGCTCGATGACGGCGCTGGGCCACAGGATGGCAATTCGCTCGATCGTGTTGCGGAGCTCGCGCACGTTGCCCGGCCAATCGTGCTGCTCCAGCGCGCGCGCCGCCTCGGCTGAAATCTCGCGGTGCCGGGGCGGCCCCGCGGCGGTGTAGGTCCCCAGGAAGGCCCGCGCGAGCGGCAGGATGTCCTCACGCCGCTCGCGCAGCGGGGGCATCCGCACCTCCACGACGTTCAGCCGGTAAAACAGGTCCTCACGAAAGCGCCCCGCCTTCACGTCCGCGTCCAGGTCGCGGTTGGTGGCGGCGATGATCCGGACGTCGCCGTGGCGCGTGCGGGTCTCGCCGACGCGCTCGAAGTCCTTCTCTTGCAGGAACCGCAGCAGCTTGCTCTGCAGCGACGGTGGGATCTCGCCGATCTCGTCCAGGAACAGCGTGCCGCCTTCGGCGACCTCGACGCGCCCCGCCTGATCGCGGATGGCGCCCGTGAAGGCGCCCTTGACGTGCCCGAACAGCTCGCTGGCCAGCAGCTCCTCGGACAGCGTCGGACAGTTGATGACCACGAACGGCTTGGCGGCGCGCGCGCTTTGCCGGTGGACGGCGCGCGCCAGGATGCTCTTGCCGGTGCCGTTCTCGCCGGTGATCAGCACCGGCGCGTCCGTGGCCGCGACCCGCGCCGCCATGTCCAGCACGCCGCGCATCGCGGGCGAGCGGCTGGTGATCTCGACGTCGGGCGCCTCCTCGGCCAGCCGCCGTTCCAGCTCCGCGACGCGCTTGGTCAGATCCCGCTCGGTGCGGAGCTTCTCGACCTGATGTCGGATCTGGGCGGGCGTGAAGGGCTTGGCCAGGTAGTCCCAGGCGCCGCGCCGGATCGCCTCGACCGCGGTCTCGATGGTGCCGTAGGCGGTGATGAGCACGATCGCCAGGCCAGGCTCCAGCGCCAGCAGCTTGGGCAAGAGGTCCAGCCCGCTCTCGCCGGCCAGCGCCAGGTCGACCAGCGCCAGGTCGTAGGGCTGGCGCGTCAGCGCGGCCAGGGCCGCTTCGCCCGTGCCGACAGCCAGCGCTTCGGCCCCCATCCCTTCCAGGCAGACGGTCAGCGTGGTGCGGATGTTCTTCTCGTCGTCGACGATGAGGACGCGCAACCCACCTCCGACCACGACGGTGTTTTGGAGGGCGAGCATCCCCGAATGCTACCGCGCGTGGCATGCGTCGAGCCATTGCGCCTTGCAATGCCTGTTGTGCGTAAATCCCGCAAAACGCAAGGAAACGCGCCATGGTAAAAGGCGGCGGATGTCGGCCCAACCACTGTCGACCTTGCCCCTGTCGCCGACGGAGATCTGCGCAGCGCTCGCCCCCCTGCTGCTGGAAGAGCGCCGCGCGCGCATCGACGCCGCGGCCGCCACCCGGCTGGGGGGGCTCCGGGTCCTCATCGAGAACCTCCACGACCCGCACAACGGCGCCGCCGTGCTCCGCAGCGCCGAGGCGTTCGGTGTCCAGCGCGTGGAGGTCATCGAGAGCGTCGAGCGCTTCCGTTTTTCCAGCACCGTGACGCAGGGCTGCGAAAAGTGGCTGGACGTCGTTCGCCACCGCAGCCTGGCGGCGGCGATGGTGTCGCTGCGCAGCGACGGGTTCGCGATCTACGCCGCGGTTCCGGGCGCCACCGCCACGCTCGAGGAGCTGGACTTCGCGCGCCCGGCCGCCGTGATGGTGGGGAACGAGCACGACGGCCTGACCGCCGACGCGATCGCGGCCGCCGACGTCCGGTTCGGCATCCCGATGCACGGCCTCACCCAGAGCCTGAATTTGTCCGTGGCGGCGGCCGTCATCGTCTCGCGCGCGTCCGCGCTGCGCCGGCAGGCGCTGGGGCGCGACGGCGACCTGCCGGACGACGCCGTCCTGGCCCTGCGCGCCCGCTTCTACGCCGCGTCAGTCCGGGGCGCAGAAGCGATCCTGGCCCGACATGTAGACGCGCGCCGATCCTAGGCTTTCGCCCAGCTTTTCTTGAACCGCCCCCTTCGGGGGATAGACTGGCGGGATGGCCGCTGGTCCCTCGCTCGACGATCGTGATCCGCGTGGGCGGGGCAAAGGGCGTGGCAGCAAGAAGTCCGGCAAGGGGCTGTCCACGGTGACGCGGGCCGGCCGGGCCGGGCGTCCGACGTGGCTGCGCGTCGCCCGCATCGGCGCGACGGTGGCGGTGCTGGGTCTCTTCGCGGGGATCGCGGTGCTGGTCGGGATCTTCAGCTACTACGGCAGCGACCCCAAACTGCCGGACCTGGCGCGCCTGGACACCTATCGCCCCAAGCAGGTGACGCGCATCCTGGACCGCACCGGCGCCCCGATTGGCGAGATGGGGACCGAAAAGCGGACGGTCGTGCCGTATAGCGCGATCCCGAAGCTGCTGATCCAGGCCGTCGTGTCGGCCGAGGACGCCGACTATTTCCAGCACGGCGGCCTCGATTATCGCGGGATGGCCCGGGCCTTCATCGAGGACGTGCTGCGCGGGCGCCGCGCGCAGGGCGGCTCGACGATCACGCAGCAGGTGGTCAAGAACCTGGTGCTGTCGCCGGAGCGGACCATGCGCCGCAAGGTGCAGGAGATCATCCTGGCCCGGCAGCTGTCGCAGAAGCTGTCGAAGGAAGAGGTGCTGGCCCTCTACCTGAACCAGATCTATTACGGCCACGGCCGCTACGGCTGCGAGGAGGCGGCGCGCTATTACTTCGGCAAGTCGGTGCGCGACATCGATCTGGCGGAGGCGGCGCTGCTGGCCGGCCTGCCCCAGAGCCCGGAGCGCCTGTCACCGCGCAAGCACCCCGACGCCGCCAAGACGCGCCAGCGCTACGTGCTGGGGCAGATGGCCGAGCGCGGCTACATCCCGCGCGCGACCGCCGACAAGGTGGCAGCCGAGCCGATCCGGCTGGTGCGCGAGCCAGCCTCTGCGCGCGGCATCGCGGCCGAGGCGATCGACATCGTCGGCGGCGTCCTGTCCGCCAAGCTGGGCGAGCAGGCCGCGCTGGACCGCGGGATGACCGTGACGACCACGCTGGACGCCCATCTTCAAGAGCTGGCGCGCACGTCGCTGGAGCGCGGGCTCGAGGATCTGGACGGGCGGCAAGGGTTCCGCGGGCCGTCCGGGCACCTGACGGGCAAGCCCCTGGACAAGAAGCACGCCGAGCTGGCGCACGCGCACACCAAGGGGATTCGCGACTCCGAGATCATCGAGGGGATCGTCACGCGCCTGGAGCTCGATGCCGGCAACCCGAAGGGCGGACGGTTGTTCGTCGACGTTGGCGCGCCCGACGGCAAAGAGGGGATGGTCGACTTCACGCTGGAGACCCGCTACGGCAAGGGGCCGAAGCCGCTGTCGGCGCGCTTCAAGCCGGGCGACCTCGTTCGCGTGCGCTGGGCCGGCGAAAGGCCGCGCCCCGACGAGGGTGGGCTGCCGCTGGCGCTGGAGCTGGGGCCGCAAGCGGCGATGGTGGTGATGGATCCGGCGACGCACCAGATCCTGGCACTGGTGGGCGGCTACGACTTTCACGCGGGCGGCTTCGATCGAAGCGTGCGCGCGCAGCGGCAGCCCGGGTCCGCGTTCAAGCCGATCGTCTACGCGGCGGCCGTCGAGGCGCGGAAGATCACCCCGGCCACGGTCATCAACGACGCGCCCGAGGTCTACGACCTCTGGAAGCCGCAGAACTACGAGAAGGAACAGTTCCGCGGTCCGGTGCGCGTGCGCACGGCGCTGGCCGAATCGATCAACACCGTCGCCATCAAGGTTCTGTCAGAGGTGGGCATCGACCAGGTGCGCGCGGTGGCCGGGCGCGTGGGGATCACCTCGACCATCGCGCCGGACGTGGGGCTGTCCCTGGCGCTGGGCTCGCTGACCGTGACCCCGCTGGAGCTGGCGAACGCGTACGCGACGTTCGCCGACGGCGGGATGGCCGCCAAGGTCGATCGCACGTCGCTGGTGACGGCGGTCGGCGACCAGAAGCTGCCCGTGCCGCAGCTGCAGCCGGGGCTTCCGCCGGAGGTGGCGTACGTGATGGTGTCGCTGATGCGCAGCGTGATCGACGAGGGAACGGCCCGCGGTGCCATCGCCGGCAAGCTGCATCGGCCGGCGGCCGGCAAGACCGGCACGTCCAACGGACAGCGCGACGCCTGGTTCGTGGGCTTCACGCCCGATCTGCTGGCTGCCGTGTGGGTCGGCTTCGACGACATGAAGAAGCTCGGACGCGGCGAGGCGGGGGGCAAGACCGCCGCCCCCATCTGGGCGGACTTCATGATGAAGGCGACCGCCGGCAAACCGACCAAGGACTTCGCGCAGCCGGCCGGCGTCGTCGTCCAGCGCATCGACAAGGCCAGCGGCCTTCTGGCGGCGCAGGGGCAAGAGACGGGAACGCTGGACGAGGTCTTCCTGGACGGCACCGCGCCGACGCAACAGGCGGCCTCCGCCGGGCAAGAGACCAACCCGGACAAGCTGCTGCTGCAGTAGGGACGCGATGAAGCGGCGCTTTGTCGTGTGGGGTGGGGTGGCGTTGCTGTCCGTTGCGTGGTTCGGCGCGACCGGCTGTGAGACCACCACGTGCACCGGGGACGTCGCACCCCCGCAAGCGACGTTCCGTCTACACCTTCCACCCGTGGCCGACGCGACGGGGGCCGAGATCGTTCGTGCGTGCAAGAGCAGCGGTTGTACGACCGCGACGCTTCCCGCGGCGGCGCAGGGCGCGACTCAGGTGACGTTCACTGATTTCCTGGTCATTGGCCAGCTGTCACTCGGCGCGGGCGGTGTGCGGGTCCTGAATCTCTTCTGGACGGTCGACCACGTCGACGCCAGCAGCCCGCACGACGACTACACGATCACGGTGACCGACAGCGCTGGCCAGGTCACGGGAACGCTCACCGCCGAGGTTCAGTACAGCCGCGCCGCGGGTTTGTGCGGGACCGAAACGTGGACGGCCCCTCTCACCACCGACTGACGGCGCCGCTATTCGCGGATGGGCGTGGCCTTGAGGGCGGCCTTGCCGTCTTTGACGTAGACCGAGAAGCGGACCGTGCGGCAGCCGTGCTTGGAGACCAGCGCGGCCTTGTTATCGCGCAGCTTCTGCAGGAACTTCGGCTGGGTCAGCCCGACCAGCGACTCGCCGGTTGAGCGCTTGGCGTCGACGAAGTCGTCGAAGACGTGGCGGAAATGCGCCTCCTCTTCTTCCTGCTCGTCGTATGGGACGACGCGCGTGGCCTCGCCATCGGGCATCTGCTTGTCAGCCTCGGCGATCAGGTCCTCTTCGCCCAGCACGCTGGCTGGCAGGTTGGCCCAGGAGGCGGG
>JBJMQQ010000105.1:0-25411 GCA_045802645.1 Polyangia bacterium | reverse complement strand
GTCACGCTCGACTGGCCCGCGCTCGCGGCGGGGGGCCCCGTCGTCCTCGCCGATCGCCTGAGCGACGCGCGCTTCGAACGCGACGGCGCCACGTTGGCCACCGGAGGCCTCTACCTCGATCTGCCGGCGTGGGGTCACCACGTCTTCGAGCTGCGCGCCCGTTCGTAGGATTCCCGACGGTGACAACCCTTCATCCCGTGCCGCAAATGCGAACAGGCAAATCGATCGCGCCTGGTCTGCGGATACACGTCGTTACGTTTGCGACACGGGAGAAACACATGACCAATCAGATGCAAATGAAAAAAGTTCAAGGTGTCGTTCTGGGGTGCCTTCTGGGGGCGGTCGGAGTCGCAGGATGCGGAGCGGCCGCGGCGGAGGACGTCGCGTACGAGGATTCGTACGGATCCGACTACTACTACCCGGCCGATGTCGCCTACGGCGGCGTGTATGCGGGCTACGGCGCCGGGTACGGCCTCTATTTCGCCGTTCCGACCGGCGTCAAGGCCGCCACGGCTACCGACGGTGGCGCGACGTCGGGTACCACCACGGTGCGCGGCGCCGTCGCGCAGGCGATCCGCCAGACGATGATGGGGATCTCGGTGTGCGGCAGTCAGGCCGTGGTGACGAATCACACCGGTGCGCTGGTGTGCGGCAACGGCTCCGCAGGCGCGCAGATCGTGTTCAGCGGATGCCAGCTGTCGTCCGGCGGGATGATTGACGGAACGGTGGACGTCCAGTTGACCCGCAGCGCCTCCGATGCGAATTGCGACGGGTCGACGAACATTGCGCTGGGCTACAGCGCGACGATCACCAACCTCGTCTACACGGCCGCCGGCGGCGGGAAGATCGTCATTCCGAGCCAGACGAGTACGGCGACGATCAACTACCCGTTCCAGAAGACGCCGACGGGATTCGCCGTCACGACGACGGGCGAAGTGCAGCGCTTCGCCAGCAGCGGCACGATGACGTCCGATCGCAACTACACCGGCACGCAGACGTACAGCGGCGTGTCGCTGGCGAACGGGACTTACACGGTCGGCGGGACCATGAACGTGCAGGATCAATCCGGCGGCAGCGCCGTGCTGATGAGCATGGGACTGACGCGCGGCGACGGTTGTTGCAAGCCGACCGGCGGCACCCTGTCAGTCACACGGACCGGCGGCAAGTCCTCCGGACAGCACACGTGGACCTTCACGGGCACGTGCGGGTCGGCGACGCTGGACGGAAAGACGGTCACGCTGCCGGCCTGCCAGTAACGGACCCATCGAGTGCCGCACGCGACTCAAGGCGTGTGCGGCACCGTTGCGTGATGGCCGTGGCTCCACAGTCGGTTGGACAGCCCGCGCAGCAAGACGAACGGGAAGAAGACCAGCAGCAGCCCGACCACGACCGCCGCTGCCGGGCGAACATGGCCCAGGATCAGATACTGCAGCACGCCGTCCAGCACGAAGGCGACGCAGAGCGGGACGATGGCGTCCCGGAGGCCCTGTCGCAAGATGGCCCATCGGTCGCGGCCGCCGGTGACGACGCTCGCGAAGAAGGCCGGCTTGCCCTGCTTGGCATCCCGGAGGCCCAGCCGGATACCCAGAATCATCGCGATCAGCGGCTGAAGGATCAGTCGAAACTGAAACCTGCCGCCCAGCAACCCACGCCCGGTCAGGTCGCGGGCGATCCCTTCAAAGAAACCAACGTGTGTCATCGTGAGGTTCCCCCTGGGTGATCAGTTGGGGGCTGTAGGCCGTCGCGGCCAGCTCCGCGGACTCGACCGGGGCGCCCAATCAGTAGCCGGACTCCACACGGGACCGCGACTTTGCGGCGCCGGCTCATTGCGGGAACAGGAACGAGACCTCACAGCGCAGCTCCCAGTCGGGGCTGTCGGACCGTTTCATGACGTAGTCATAGGCGGCCAGCCCAGGGGCGATCGCGAAGTCGCGCCATCGGAAGACTCTGGCCAGGCCACCGCCCACGGGCACCTCCCAGACGTCGCCGGCCGCATTGTTCCACTCCGCGGTGATCGTGGGCGAGCTGTTGAGGGACCACCCGTCACCGAACCCGTAGTGAACGAGGTACTGCAGCGAGCCCTCGTTGACGCTGGGCTTTCCGCTGGCCCCCGCGAACGACCAGACGTTGCTGGCGATGACGGCCAGCGAGAACCGCTTCGGGCGAAAGACCAGGGCCAGCGCGGGGCCGGCGGACCACTTGCCGGTGCCCAGGCTCGTCTGGGTGGCCGTCGGCAGTACGAAGTCGGGGCCGAACCCCCACAGGAACGTGCCCGTTCGCGCCGGGCTGAGGAAGAAGGTCGGGTTGACGTCCCCCAGACCCGAACTGCCGCCGGTGGCCGCGTTCTGATTCGCCTGGTTCATGATCGGGACGATGGTGCGGGTAGCGATGTTCCAGCCGGCGCGGAGGTGGATGGGGCCGCGGGGCTCGACCTTCAGCGTGCCGTTCGCGCGATCGTACGCGCCCACTCCGTAGTCGAGGTTCAACTCGACGGGGACGGTGATCATGTCCTCGATCGGGTTCTGCAGGGCCCTGGCCAGCGCGCCGGGGCTGTCGCGAGCGCCGGGGTTCGCCCGCGCGCGACTCTCGCGCAGCGACCATGCCGCGTACGAGACGCCCAACAGCAGCGCGGCCCATCGGGGCATCGGTCGCAGGGAATCAGCCGCGGACGATGGCGCGGAACCCGAGGTGACACGTCGACGTGTCGATGGCCTGCGCCATCCGGGCCGCCGGCCGGTACCGCCGGCAGTAGTTCGGCGCGCACAGAAACGATCCACCCTTCGTCACCTTGCGCGGGATGAACAGGCCTCGCAGCGCCGGGTCGAGGCTCTTCTCGGCGACGCCGCCGCGCGGGTTCTTGGCGACGCCGCAGCAGCCCCCAGGGACACGGTGTCGGGCCTCGTAGAAGTCCACCGTCCACTCCCACACGTTGCCGGCCATCTCATACAGGCCGTAGCCGTTCGGCGGAAATGATCGCACCGGCGCCGTCCATTCGAAGCCGTCGGTCAATCGGTTCTCCATCGGGAACTCACCCTGCCAGGTGTTCGCCATGTGCTGGCCGTCCGGCGTGAATTCCGCACCCCACGCGTACTCCGCGCCCTCGAGGCCGCCGCGCGCGGCGCGCTCCCATTCGGCCTCCGTGGGCAGCTCCTTCCCCGACCAGGCGCAGTAGGCGGCCGCGTCGTCGAAGTTCACGTGCACGACCGGGTGATCGTCGAGGCCGTCGATCGAGCTCTCCGGTCCCCACGGGTGTCGCCAGTTCGCGCCCGGGACGTAGGCCCACCACTCGAAGTGGTTCGAGAGGTCGACCCGGTACGCGGGGCGCCGGAACACGACGGAGGCGGGCACCAGCATCTCGGCCTTCGCGCCCGGGTAGTCGTCCGGGTTGGCGGGCCGCTCGGCGCTGGTGACGTGGCCCGTGGCCTCGACGAACCGCCGGAACTCGGCGTTGGTGACGGCCGTCTCGTCCATCCAGAACCCGTCGACGGTAACCGGGTGGGCCGGCGCCTCTTCCGGGTAATGAACGTCGGAGCCCATCGTGTACGTCCCGCCTGGAATCCAGATCATCTCCGGAAACGGCGCGCGGTCAGGCGCTGGCGAGTCGGGCGCGGGCGTGGTGCTCGATTCGGCGGAGTCGAGGACGGTCAGGCGCATGCGAGCAACAGTAGGGGCGCGCGTAGATGGCCGCGGCACTATTCGCTTCTTCGCCGGCGATTCAGGCTCTGCCCGACGCGTCGCGTGCCGGCGTGAGTGGATGCTGCATTCGTCGCCGCCGCGTGAGCTCGTCACGTTGCCGCCCTTGTTCCTGACACGCGCGGGGTCACGTTTGCCCGGGCATTGCCACCAGACACACAAGGACGGACACAATGAACACATGCGTTAACGGGACGGGCCGTGGTCGGATATCAGCAACGCTGGCGGGCCTCGCGCTCGCCGTCGCCGTTGCGAGCTGCGCCACGACCGACATGACCAGCACCTGGACCGACCCCTCCGCGAAAGGGATCGCGCTGTCGAAGGTCGCGGTGGTCTGTATGACCAAGGACGCAGGGTTGCGGCGCACGGCTGAGGACGCGGCCGCGTCGCACTTGACGGGTGCCCAGGCCATCCCGAGCTATCAAATCCTGGGCGACGCGGACCTCAGGGACCGCGAGGCCGTGAAGGCCAAGCTCCGGGCTGCTGGCGTGAACGGCGTGTTGGTCATGCGGCTGACGCGCGTGAGCGAGCAGGTCACGCCGATGGACGGCCCTTACGCGACGTTCGACGGCTACTACGATTTCGCGGGCGCAGGCGTGTTCGGTCCGGGGTACCTCGAGACCGACACGATCGTTCACATGGTCAGCAACCTTTATGACCTCAATCAGAACAAGCTGATCTGGTCGGGTACTAGCCAGACCTTCGATCCCGCGTCGGCGAAGCAATTCATGGGCGACGTCTCGAAGGCGGTGGCCAAGTCGCTGGAGAAGGACCGCATCATTCTCTGAGCGTTCCGAGACGACGGGTTTTTGCGAAACACCATCACGCTAGGAGACGATCATGGCGACCGGGAAGAAACCCAACATTGTGATTCTGTTCGGCGACGACATCGGCATGTGGAACGTCAGCTATTTCAGTCGTGGCCAGATGGGCTACCGCACGCCGAACATCGACCGCGTTGCGAACGAAGGCGTGGCCTTCACCGACTACTACGCGCAGCAGAGCTGCACCGCCGGCCGGGCCGCCTTCATCACCGGCCAGAACCCGGTCCGGACCGGCCTCACGAAGGTCGGAATGCCGGGCGCGACCGTCGGGCTGCAGGCTGAAGACCCGACCATCGCCGAGCTGCTGAAGCCGCTCGGGTATGCGACCGGCCAGTTCGGCAAGAACCACCTGGGCGACCGCGACGAGTTCCTGCCCACCGTGCACGGGTTCGACGAGTTCTTCGGCAACCTCTACCACCTCAACGCGGAAGAAGAGCCGGAGCTGCCCGACTATCCCAAGGACCCGGCGTTCAGGAAGAAGTTCGGGCCGCGCGGGGTTCTTCATTGCACCTCCGACGGCAAGGGCGGACAGAAGATCGTCGATACGGGGCCGCTGACCATGAAGCGCATGGAGACCATCGACGAGGAGATCACGTCGAAGGCCATCGAGTGGATCGAGAAACAGGCCAAGGCCGATCAGCCGTTTTTCCTCTGGTACAACTCGACCGCCATGCACTTTCGCACTCACCTGGCCGACAAGAATCGCGGCAAGAGTGGGCAGGACGACTACAGCGACCGGATGGTCACGCACGACGAGCAGATCGGCGAGATCCTCGACAAGCTGGACGAGCTGGGCATCGCCGACAACACCATCGTCATGTACTCGACGGACAACGGTCCCGAGAACGACACCTGGCCCGACGGCGCGAACACGCCGTTCCGCAGCCAGAAAGACACCAACTGGGAGGGCGGCTGGCGCGTGCCGGCGTTCATTCGCTGGCCCGGTAAGATCGAGCCAGGCTCCGTCCTGAACGGCATCGTCTCGCACCAGGACATGCTGCCGACGCTGGTGGCCGCGGCCGGGGACCCCGACATCACGTCGAAGTTGCTGGCCGGCCACAAGGTCGGTAGCAAGACGTTCAAGGTTCACATCGACGGCTACAACCTGATTCCGTATCTGACCGGCGAGGAGAAGGAGAGCCCGCGTAGCTTCTTCTTCTACATGAGTGACGACGGCGAGGTGATGGCCGTGCGGCACAAGGACTGGAAGTTCGTCCTGGGCGAGCAGCGGGCGAGCCAGATGAGGGTCTGGATGGAGCCTCTCAACAAGCTGCGCGTTCCGCTGATCTTCAACTTGCGACGTGATCCGTTCGAGCGCGCACAGCACAACTCGAACACGTACTACGACTGGATGATGTATCACGCGTTCTTGCTGTACGACATGCAGGCGCTGGTCGCGAAGCAGATCGACGACTTCGTGAAGTTCCCGCCGCGCCAGCGACCGGCGGCCTTCAACCTCGACGCTGTCATGCAGCAGGTGCAGGCCCATCACCAGTAGCGCAGACGCCGCGGTCGTCTCGGCGGCGGTGCAGACGTTCTACGAACGACGTCCGTACCCGCCGCCGATCGACAACCTCGATCGGTACCGGCGTCTCTGGCAGACCAACCAGAGGCGCCGCGCCGAGCACCACCTGCTGTGGCCGGCGCGGCCGCTGCGGGAGGACCCCGCGATCCTGGTGGCGGGCTGCGGTACGTCGCAGGCGGCCAAGGTTGCGTTGCGCTGGCCGCGCGCGCGCGTCACGGGCATCGACTTCAGCGCCACCAGCATCCGCCACACGGAGGCGCTGAAGCGCGAGTACAGCCTGGACAACCTCATGCTGCGCCAGCTGCCGATTGCGCAGGTGGCGGCGCTGGGATCGGCGTTCGACCAGATCGTCTGCACGGGAGTCCTGCATCACCTGCCCCACCCCGACGCGGGGCTGAGCGCGTTGCGCGCGGTGCTGGCCCCCGGCGGCGCGATGCACCTGATGGTCTATGCCCCCTACGGGCGGACGGGCATCACGATGCTGCAGGAGCTCTGCAGGCGGCTGGGTATCGGCAGCGACGCCGGCGACGAGGAGCTCCACGACTTGCTGCTCACCTTGCAGACCCTGCCGCCCGGACATCCGCTGGCGGCGCTGCTGCGGACGGCGCCGGACCTACGGGACGAAGCGGCGCTGGCCGATGCGCTGCTGCACCCACAGGAGCGCGCGTACACGGTGCCGGAGCTGTTCACCTTTCTCGTGCGGAGCGACGTGGTCTTCGGCCGCTGGCTGAAGCAAGCCCCGTACAGCCCGCACTGCGGCCTCATCGCCGGGACCCGACACACGGACCGGATCGCGAAGCTACCCCCCGCCGAGCAGGCGGCCGCCGTCGAGCTGCTGCGCGGGACCATGCTTCGTCACAGCGTCATCGCGCACGCGGACGCCGGAACTGCCGCGGCCCACCGCCTGGACTTCGCGGGCGAGCGCTGGCAGCGCTACGTGCCGATCCGACTGCCCGACACGGTCGTCGTCGAAGAGCGACTGCCGCCGGGCGCGGCGGCCGTGCTGATCAACCGGACGCATTCGTGCCCGGACATCCATCTGGTCGTCGACGACCGGGAGAAGGCCGTTCACGCCGCCGTCGACGGCGTGCGTTCCGCCGGTGAGATCGCGCGAGCGGTCGGGTGGGTTGGCGGCGCGGCGGCGTTCTTCGAGCGCCTGTACCAGCACGATCAGGTCGTCTTCGACGCGTCCGGCTGACTCAGGAGGGATGCCAGCCGCGCAGCAGGATCATCGCCGCATGGCCCGCCAGAAACCCCAGCGGAACGTGCCAGCCGTTCCGCACCCACACGCCGACGGAGCGGACGTCCGGCACCACCTCCGACACGGCAACCCCGGCGGACGAGCCGAACCAGATCATCGAGCCGCCAAAGCCGACGGAGTAGGCCAGAAAGGCCCAGTCGTAGCCGCCTTGAACCAGCGCCAGCTTCGTGAGCGGGATGTTGTCGAGCACGGCCGACACGAAGCCCAGCAGGATCGTCGTGAAGACCGTGGGCCTGGGCAAGCGGTCGACCGGTAGCAGCGACGCCGAGAGCACCAGGACCAGCAGGAACAGCGCGGCCCGGGCGGCGCGGCCCGCCACCGGCCAGGCGAACGGCCGCAGGCGACCGCCGACCAGCAGCACCAGCCAGACGACGGCCGCCAGCGCGGGCAGGGCCTCGGCGCGCGGCCCGAAGACGGCGCTGGTGACGACGTTCGTACAGGCCAGGGCTGCGATGCTGGCCGACACGATGGCCACGCGGACCCGGTCGACGGGAGCCGGATGCTCCGCGGCCGGCGACAGGGTCGCCCAGCGGGCCTGCTGGCGCGCCGCCGCGATCCCGAAGACCATGAGCGCGACGAGCGCGCCCAGGTACGCCGGCAGCACCGCCGTCGGCCGGATCCCCTCTAGCCACATCATCGTGGTGGTCGTGTCGCCGATGACGCTGCCGGCGCCGCCGCCGTTGGCCGCGGCGACGATCCCGGCGACGTAGCCGGGGTGAAGGCGGGTGAAGAGGCGCGAGGCCGCCACGACCCCGATCAGCGCCGCCGCGATGTTGTCCAGCACGCCGGAGACCAGCCAGACCAGCGCCAGGAGGACGAAGCAGCCCAGTGCGCCGCGTGGAAGCAGCCGGGGCAGGCGCTCGGGAAGGTGCGATTGCTCGAAGTGATCGGCGACCAGCGCGAAGCCGACCAGCAGCCCGAACAGGTTCGCGAGCTTGGACCATTGCCCCTCGAGCAACGCCAGCCAGTCGAAGCCGCCGCCGGCCAGGCGCGCCAGCGCGATGGCGACCAACCCCGCCGCGGCGATCTCCAGCGAGCGCCGCGCGAACAGCGCGACGCCCACCAGGGTCGCCGCGAACAGGATGAAGGCGACGGGCAGCATGGTCGTCATCCGGATGGCGGAACGGTCAGGAGGCGGCGCGCCGGCCGACCTGGCCCGGCACGGCCGTCATGTCGATGATGGCCTCGCGCGTCCGCCGCACCAGGTCCTCGATGTTGTCCGTGACCGGGCCGTGCGTCGGGATCGGCTGGCCCAGCTTGACGCGGATGACACCGGGGCGAATCCGAAACCCGTCGGGCGGGAAACAGCGGCCCGACCCTTCGATCGCGACCGGCACGATCGGGACGCCGGCCTGGCTGGCCAGCACGAAGGCCCCCTTCTTGAAGGCTTGCACGTTGCCGTCGCGCGACCGGGTCCCCTCGGGAAACACCAGCACGCTGGCCCCGTCGCGGACACGCGCGGCTGCCTCGACGAGGCTGCCCATGGCGGCGCCGCGCCGGCCGCGGTGCACGAAGATCATCCCGGTCGCCCACATGTACCAGCCCAGAAACGGGACGTACTTGAGCACGTGCTTGGCCACGAACCGGAGGTTGACCGGCAGAACCATGAAGGCGACGACGATGTCCAGCGACGACTGGTGGTTCATCACGAACACGTGCGGGCGGGCCCAGTCGATGTCGGGCAGCGGCTCGACGATCACGCGTGCGCCGGAGACCCACCGCAGCCCGGGCGCCCAGAGGCGCCGCGCCATGCCCAGGGCCATCTCTTGATTGCGGGTCACCACGGCCACCAGCAGAGCGGCGGTGATCCACAGCGCCGACCACCCGGCCAGGAACAGCAGCTGAAACAGGTTGAGTAGCGCGTACAACACGGACACGGCATTTATGCGCGCAACGACCGCCGCCTGCAACATGACCCCACGGCGATCGTGAAAACCGCCCGACTCGATCAGGCGATGGCCGCCGTAAAGTGCATGGATCGGGGGTTCGCCCCGAGGCGCCGTGCACCCTTTGCAGCTGGCACTCGACATGCAATCAGACGGTCCGTGCTCGACAATCGTTTCCGTTTGTTCGAGGAGATCGGGCGCGGCGGTATGTCCATCGTGTATCGCGCCGAGGACGTCGCGGACGGAAATCGGACCGTGGCTGTCAAAGTCCCACTTCCGATGTTTGCGAGCGGCACGGGAGCCTGGTCGATGTTCCAGCAGGAGGCCGAGATTCTGGCTTCGCTCGAGCACCCCTCGATCGTCCGCTTCGTCGCCGCGGGCAAGAGCGGCCTGCGGTCGTCGTATCTGGTGACCGAGTACGTGGAAGGGGCGACCCTGGCCAGTCTGCTCCAGACGCGCGGCGCCTTCGCCGAGGACCAGGCCATCGAAATCGCCCGCCGGCTCTGCCAGGCGGTCGAGTACATGCACGAGCGCGGCATCGTCCACTACGACATCAAGCCGGGAAACGTGATCCTGAGGCCGAACGGAACGATCAAGCTGATCGACTTCGGCCTGGCACACGAGGCTACCACGGCAGGCTTCGCGTGGCCGGGGCGTCCACCGCCGATCGCGTCGTCCGACTATGTGGCGCCCGAACAAATCCAGCGACGGCGCGGGCGTAAGAGCGCCGACGTCTACGCGCTCGGCGTCGTCCTTTACGAGCTGCTGACCGGGCGGGCTCCGTTCCCCGGCGACGACCCGTTCGTCGTTGCCAGCGCACGTCTGCTCGGGGACCCGCCGGCGCCGCGGGCGATTGAACCGCGCGTCTCGCGTCAAGCCGAAGAGATCGCGCTGCGTGCCCTCCGGCGCGATCCGGCGGAGCGGTTTGCCAGTGCGGCGGCCATGCGGCATGACCTCGACCAGCCGGACACGATCGTGGTGACCGGGCTCGCCGACCGCCTGCAGCCAGTCACGCTCGCGCGGCGGCGCGCGCGGCTCCTTCGCCATGCGGCCGCCGTGGCTCTTGGCCCGATCGCCGCCCAGATCGTGCTGTTCTTGCTGCTGTGGCGGCACTTCGCCACCCGCTGAGTCAGCGCGTCCCGCTGAACCCTTCCTTGGCGAGCGCGTCCACCAGCGCGGCCAGGGTTTCGTCGCAAGCTGCGGTGACGGCGGGCTTCTGGCGCAGGGCCAGCTGGAGAGATCGGACGTTCGTGTTCCGCCGTGAAAGCGTGATGAGCTGCGCGGAGAGCCCATTGAACCGATCCAGCGCGGCGCGGGCGACCTCGACGTGCGGTCGAACGGCGGGCCCCGCGCCCGAGGCAGATAGACGCTCCAGCGCCGCCTGAATCGCCGATCGGTGCGCCGCCATCTGAGCTTCCAGCCGATCCATCTCGGCGTCGGTCGGCGCTGCGATGTGCGGTGCTTGCAGCACCTGGATGTCGCGCACGCCAAGCTCGGCGCGTGCCGCCAACGCCTGCGCCGGCCATCGCTGGTCGCGGGGGGCTGCGGCTGCCGCCGCCTCCAGCGCAGAGACGAGCTCGTCGGCGGCGGCGCGCACCGGCCCGAACGACAGCCGCTGGGCCTTGAGGTTGGTGTTCTCGACCGCCAGCGCCAAGATCTCGCTGTCCATTTGCCGGTACCGACCCAGCTGCTCCCGGAAGCGCGCCACGCGGGCAGCGTCGGGGCCGGACGTGCGCGCCGCCAAGAGCGGCAGCGCGGCCTCCACCGCGTCCGTGGACATTCGGGCCTGCTGCGCGAACTGCACCGAGTCGTCGTCCGTATCAGCCAGCACGGCCCGATCCGACGCGTCGGAGGCCTTCGCCAGGTCGACCCGCATCTGAGCGGCGAGCCGGCGCGCCTCGGTCAGCTGGACGAAGTTCGGTTCGATTTGTCCCCCGCACGCCGGCCCGAGGACGGCCAGCAGCAGCAGGGAAGCGCGGCGAAAGATCGCGTTCGACATGGTCATGCTCCTGGTGTGACGGGCACGGTGAACCAGAAAGTCGTGCCGCGTCCGGGGTGGCTGTCGACACCCATCCGCCCGCCGTGCGCCTGCACGAGGCCCCTCGCGATGAAAAGACCCAGGCCGGAACCTCCTGCGGGGCTGCCGGGAACGCGGAAGAACTTTTCGAATAGCCCGGCCTGGTGCTCCTTGGGAATCCCTGGGCCTTCGTCCGCGACTTCGAACCGTAGCCCGGTCGGCGCGGCGATCGCATGGTCGCGCGCGGGCGGCGCGGCCTCGACCCGCGCGCGTACCGTGACACGGCTGTCGCGCGGCGCGACCTGCAGCGCGTTGCTCAGCAGGTTCGAAAACACCAGCTGCAACCGATCGGGGTCGACGAACACGTCAGGGAGCCCTGGGACCACGTCGGCGACGATCGTGACGCCCGCTTGCGCGGCGGCGCTGTTGTGGGCCTCCAGGGCCGGACCGAGGAGCGTGTCCGGGCTCAGGCGCCGGCGGCGAAGCTGGATCTGCCCCGATTCGATCCGGGAGAGGTTCAAGAGCTCGTCGACGATCACCTGCAGGCGCTCGCAGTCGTCGCGAGCGGCGAAGATCAGATCGCCCTGCTTGTCCGTCAGCGCACCGACGGCGCCGTCCGTGCAGAGGTGCAGCGCCATCCGCAGCGACGTCAGCGGCGTCCGCAGCTCGTGCGCGACGGTCGCGACCAGGTTGTTCTTCAGCTCGTCGAACCGGAACAGGCGTGTCGCGTCCTGCAGGACGATTGTGGCGCCCGTGACCGTCCCTCCCTCTCCGTAGATGGGCGTCGCGCGCGGCAGCAGGATCTTCTCGCCGTCGGGCGTTGTCGCCAATCGGATCGCCTCCTCGAAGCCTTTGGGGACGTAGGCGCCCCGGCCGCCCAGGACGTGGGCGCGCAGCCGATCGACGACCGCGCGCACGCCAGGGTCTGCGCCCGCGTAGACGGCGGCCGGGGTGACGTCGGGATCGATCCCCAGGAGGCGCGTGGCGGCCACGTTTGCCCCGTGCACGCCACCGTCGGCGTCCAGCAGCAAGACGGGGTCGGGCAGGCTGTCGATCGCCGATTGGGCCGCCTGCTCGGCCTGCAGAAGCTCTCCCAGCGAGCTCTGACGATAGCGCTCCAGACGATCGGCCATCTTGTTGAACTCACCGGCCAGCGCCGCGATCTCCCCGGCGCCACGCACCTGGGCGCGGGCCTTGAAGTCGTTGTCGCCGAACCGTCGCACGGCGGCCGCGACCACGCCGAGAGGCCGCATCGTTCGCGCAATCAGCCATGTCGACGACAGCAGGCCGCTGCCCAGCGCCAGGATGATCGCCAGGATCACCAGCTGCTCGAAGCGTCCGGCGCGCTTGTCGGCGCGATCCACCTTGTGGACCATGGCGTCCTGATTGATGATCAGGATCTGTTCCGCCAGCTCCTCTGCACGGCGGAACTGGGGCTGCAGCCGATCGAAGTAGAAGCCGTCGCGCGCCGGCGCGGTCCCCAGCGCGAGGTACGCCTGCAGCCCGGCTCCGTAGGCGGTCCACGCGGCGCGCAAGTCGCGGGTGGCCTCCCGTTCGCCGGGCTCCGTGATGTTGCCCTCCTGGGCGGTCAGCTCGCGGTCGAAAGTCGCGCCGTTCGCGACGATGTCGGCCCGGGCGCCGCCGCCGTGGCCGGCCAGGACGACCAGCGCGTCGGCGTTGAGGCGCTCGAGGGCGCCTTTCATGCGCTCGGCCGCGAGCACGCTGCGGTAGTTGTCGGCCAGGATCAGCCGCGCCTGGGCTCCCAGCCGGCGAGTGACGCCACCGGAGACCACCCCCAGCAGCAGCAGCGCCACGGCCAGCGGCGATTGGGCCAGAATCAGCTTTGCCCGCAGGGTCACGCGCCGGTCTCCTCGTCCGTCGACACGACATGGACGTCCAGTCCGCTCGATTCTTGAACGAGGCGGACTGGAATGGGCGGCCGCAGCAGCTGCCGCCAGGTGGGCCGGTGTGAGCGCCCGACCACGACGTGGCCCACGCCGTGCGACCGCGCAAATTCCAGGATGGCGTCGACCACGGCACCGACGGGCCCGCGGGCGCGCAGGCGGACGACTTCGGCGCCCAGCTCCCGCGCGAGGTCGATGTTCGCCAGCAGGTGCCGCTGGACCTCGGCGTCGATGCGGTCGGGCGCTTCTTGCGGCGTCTCGACGAAGACGACGAACCAGTCCGTGCTCAGGCGGCCAGCCAGGCGCGAGCCCTTGCGCACCAGCGTCGCGGCGCGAGGCGACGCGGACGACAGGCAGACCATCACGCGCGTGCTGTGGCCGACGCGTTCGTGGCCGGCCGCCGGGGTGCCGGTCGCGGGGCGCCGCGCGCTGGAGCGTTCGACGCTCTCGGCGACCTCGCGCAGCGCCAGCTCGCGCAGGTGGCCCAGGTTCCCGTCCTGGAAGAAGTGCTCCAGCGCCCATCCGATCTTGTCGGCGCCGTAGATCTTGCCGGCGCGCAGCCGTTCCTGCAGGTCCTCGACGGATAGATCCAGGTTGACGACCTGGTCGGCCTGCTTGAGGAAGCTGTCGGGCACGGTCTCTCGAATGGCCACAGCGGTGACGCGCTCGACGATGTCCTTCAGGCTCTCGAGGTGCTGCACGTTGAACGCGCCGATCACGTTGATGCCGGCGTCCAGCAGCTCGAGAACGTCCTGGTACCGCTTGCGGTTGTGGCTGCCCGGGACATTCGTGTGCGCCAGCTCGTCGACGATCACGATCTCGGGTTTGCGCTTGAGGATGTTGTTGAGGCTCATCTCCTCGATCTCGACGCCGCGGTATTCGATTTTGCGGCGGTGGATGATCTCCAGGCCCGCGACCAGGGCCTCCGTCTCGAGGCGGCCGTGGGTCTCCACGAAGCCGACCACGATGTCGACCCCGCGCCGGCGCAGCGCGTGCGCCTCTTCCAGCATGCGATAGGTCTTGCCGACGCCGGCGGCAAAGCCGATGTACAGCTTCAGGCGTCCGCGCTTGCCGCGTTCGACGAGCTCGAGGAAGTCGTCGGCGCGGGATCGCTCTCGGCCGGCGGCTGGTGGCGTGTCGTTCGGCACGATGGGCCCGAATGGAGACAGCAAGGAGCGTGCCGCGTCGGCGCGCCCCGGAGCTCGCGCAGGAGGCCACGCTCGCTTCGCCGATGAACGATGTTGCAATCCTGGGCAGCGCCGGTCCCTGCGTTTTGCCCGATTTCGAGGCTCACGACGGCGGCGAACGGGTCGAAGCGGGGTGGCATGTCTGTTGCTCACTTACCAGCTCATGAAGGACGTCGTTCTGCTGTTGGCCACGATTGGGTTCTTTGCGGTCGCGTGGGCGTACACCCGCGCGCTGGACCGCCTCTAGGAGATTGCGATGACTCTCGACTACGGCATCGGCGCCTTGATGGCGGTCCTGCTGACCGGCTACCTGGTTTACGCGCTCATTCGACCGGAGAAGTTCTGAGGTCGCCATGACCACCATCGGCTGGATTCAGATCCTGGTCTTCTTCGCGGCGATCGTGGCCGTCACGAAGCCTGTCGGCGTCTTCATGTATCGCGTGTTCGAGGAGGGACGCACGCCGCTGCCCCGCGTGCTGGGGCGGTTCGAGCGGTCGCTCTACCGGCTTTCGGGCGTCGATCCATCGCGCGAGCAGACGTGGGTCGAGTACACGTTCGCGCTGCTGGCGTTCAGCGCGGTCGGCGTGCTGATCACCTACCTGCTCCAGCGGGTGCAGCAGGCGCTGCCGTTCAACCCGCAGCACTTCGGCGCCGTCGAGCCGACGTCGGCTTTCAACACGGCCACCAGCTTCACGACGAACACGAACTGGCAGGGGTACTCGGGCGAGTCGACGATGAGCTACCTGTCCCAGATGGCGGCGCTGGCGTGGCACAACTTCACGTCGGCGGCGGCAGGCATCTGCGTCGCGCTGGCGCTGGCGCGCGGGTTCACGCGCCGCCCCGGCCCAGGCGGCGCCAGGACGCTGGGCAACTTCTACGTCGATTTGATCCGCGGCATCGTCTACGTGTTTCTGCCGCTCAGCATCGTCTTCGGCCTGGTGCTGGTGTGGCAGGGGGTGATCCAGAATCTCTCGGCGTACGCGGACGTG
Organism: Polyangia bacterium; assembly: GCA_045802645.1. GTDB lineage: Bacteria > Myxococcota_A > Polyangia > Fen-1088 > Fen-1088 > JADGRB01. Next base: position 10,125 of record JBJMQQ010000105.1, on the reverse strand, counting down.
ACCACGCTGGAGGGCGTCAAGCAGACCATCGCGCTGGGGCCCGTGGCGTCGCAGGAAGCCATCAAGCAGCTGGGGACCAACGGCGGCGGCTTCTTCAACGCGAATGCGGCGCACCCGTTCGAGAACCCGACCCCGTTCACGAACTTCCTGTCGCTGTTCATGATCTTCGCGATTCCGTCGGGGCTGACGTTCACCTACGGGCGGATGGCCCGCGACCAGCGCCACGGCTGGGCGGTGTGGGGCGCAATGTCGATCCTGTTCTTCGCGGGCGTGGTGGCCTGCTACCACTTCGAGGCCAAGGGAAACCCGGCCTTCGCCGGCCTGCCCATCAGCCAGCCGCTGGGGAACATGGAAGGGAAGGAGGCGCGGTTCGGCGTCTCGGCGTCGGCGCTGTACGCGACCGTGACCACGGATGCCTCGTGCGGCGCCGTGAACGCGATGCACGACAGCTTCACGCCGCTGGGCGGGCTGGTCCCGCTGGCCAACATCCAGCTTGGGGAGGTGGTGTTCGGCGGGACCGGCGCGGGCCTCTACGGGATGCTGATCTACATCGTCCTCACGGTGTTCATCGCGGGGCTGATGGTGGGGCGGACGCCCGAATACCTGGGCAAGAAGATCGAGGGGCGGGAGATGAAGCTGGCGATGCTCTACGTGCTGATCTTCCCACTGCTCGTGCTGGGCTTCAGCGCCTGGAGCGCGGTGATGCCGTACGGGCAATCGTCGCTGAACAACAACGGCCCGCACGGCTTGATGGAGATGCTGTACGCGTACACCAGCGGCGCCGGTAACAACGGCTCGGCGTACGCCGGCCTCAACGCCAACACCCCCTGGTACAACGTGTCGCTGGGCCTGGACATGCTGGCCGGCCGCTTCCTGATGATCATCCCGGCGATGGCCATCGCGGGCTCCATGGTCAACAAGAAGGTGGTGCCGCCCAGCCTGGGGACGTTCCCGACCAATGGTTCGACGTTCGCCGTGTTGCTGGTGTCGGTCGTGGTGGTCGTCGGCGCGCTCACGTTCTTCCCGGCGCTGTCACTGGGCAACATCATCGAGCACTTCGCCGCGCTGCAAGGAAAGGTCTACTGACCATGTTTCGTCCCAAGGCACAGTCCACGTCGCTGTTCGATCGCAACATCGTCCGGCGCGCCATCCTCGATTCGTTCCGCAAGCTGTCACCGCGGCAGGTCGCGAAGAACCCGGTCATGTTCGTCGTCGAGATCGGCAGCATCCTGACGACGCTGATCCTGGCCCGCGACCTGATTGCCCACGCCAAATCCGGCGCGCCGCTGTGGTTCACTGCGCTGGTCACGATCTGGCTCTGGTTCACGGTCGTGTTCGCGAACTTCGCCGAGGCGGTCGCCGAGGGGCGCGGCAAGGCCCAGGCGGACACGCTGCGCAAGATGCGGAGAGAGACGATGGCTCGCAAGCTGACGAACGGGCGCGAGGAGACCGTCGCGTCCTCGTCGTTGCGTAAGGGGGACGTGGTGGTGGTCGAGCCGGGGCAGCTGGTGCCGGGCGACGGCGAGGTCATCGAGGGTATCGCCTCCGTCGACGAATCGGCCATCACGGGCGAGTCGGCGCCCGTCATTCGCGAAAGCGGCGGCGATCGCTCGGCCGTCACGGGCGGCACCAAAGTCCTGTCGGATCGCATCGTGGTGCGCATCGCCGCCGACCCGGGCGAATCGTTCCTGGATCGCATGATTGCCCTGGTCGAGGGGGCCGCGCGCCAGAAGACGCCGAACGAGATCGCGCTGCACATCCTGCTGGTCGGGCTGACGCTGGTCTTTCTCTTCGCGTGCGTCACGCTGGTGCCGCTGGCCAAGTATTCGAGCATCGCGCTGTCGGCAACGGCCATCGTCGCGCTGCTGGTCTGCCTGATCCCGACGACGATCGGCGGGTTGCTGTCGGCGATCGGCATTGCGGGGATGGACCGGCTTCTGCAGAAGAACGTCATCGCGATGAGCGGCCGCGCCGTCGAGGCCTCGGGCGACGTCGACACGTTGCTCCTGGACAAGACCGGCACCATCACCCACGGCAACCGGATGGCGTCCGAGCTGATCCCGCTGGCCGGCGTGCGGATCGAGGACCTGGCCATCGCCGCGCAGCTGGCCAGCCTGGCCGACGAGACGCCGGAGGGGCGGTCGATCATCACCTACGTCCACGAGAAGGTGCAGCTTCCGCCGGGCGCGGCCGACGCGGCCGGCGACGCCACCTTCGTTCCGTTCACGGCCCAGACGCGCATGAGCGGCGTCGACGTCGCGGGGCGCGTGATCCGCAAGGGGGCGGTGGATGCGGTCGCAACCTATGTCGAACAGCAGGGCGGCCCCGTCTCCCCCGAGCTGCGACAGATTGCGAACCGCATCGGCGACACGGGCGGCACGCCGCTGGCCGTTTCCGACGGGGCGCGGCTTCTGGGCGTCATTCACCTGAAGGACATCGTCAAGGCCGGCATCGCCGAGCGGTTCGCGCGCTTTCGGGCCATGGGCATCCGGACGGTCATGATCACGGGCGACAACCCGCGCACGGCCGCGGCGATCGCCAAGGAAGCCGGCGTCGACGACTTCCTGGCCGAAGCGACACCGGAGGCCAAGATGCGCCTCATCAAGGAAGAGCAGGCCAAGGGCAAGCTGGTGGCAATGACCGGTGACGGCACCAATGACGCGCCGGCGCTGGCCCAGGCCGACGTCGGCGTCGCGATGAACACGGGGACGCAGGCGGCGAAGGAGGCCGGCAACATGGTCGACCTCGACTCGAACCCGACCAAGTTGCTGGAGGTGGTCGAGGTCGGCAAGCAACTATTGATGACGCGCGGGACGCTGACGACGTTTTCGATCGCCAACGACGTCGCCAAGTACTTCGCGATCCTGCCGGCCCTGTTCATGGGCGCGTTCCCCGAGATCGCGCCGCTGAACGTCATGCACCTGGCGTCGCCGTTCAGCGCCATCCTGTCGGCGGTCATCTTCAACGCGATCATCATCGTGCTGCTGATCCCGCTGGCGCTGCGCGGGGTGAAGTACCGGCCGATCGGGGCGGCGTCGATTCTGCGGCGATCGCTGCTGATCTACGGGCTGGGCGGCGTCATCGCGCCCTTCCTCGGGATCAAGCTGATCGACGTCGCGCTGCAAGCGCTTCACGCGACCTAGACACCCGGGGGAGAATCAACATGCGCAAAGACATCGCCATCGCCGTTCGCACCTGTCTGGTCACGCTGGTCCTGACCGGCGTCATCTACCCTCTGTTCATGACGGGGGTGGCCCAGGCGCTCTTCTCCCGGGCCGCCAACGGCAGCCTGGTTCAGGACGACAAGGGCGCCGTGGTCGGGTCTGCCCTGATCGGCCAGGTCTTCACCAACCCGGCCTACCTGCAGGGGCGCCCGTCGGCGGCGGGGAGCGGCTACGACGCGACGGCGTCCGGCGGCTCGAACCTGGGCCCGACGTCCAAGAAGCTGCGGGACCGCGTCGTCGCCGACGTCGAGCGGCTCCGCAAGGAGAACCCGGACGCGCCGCTGCCCATTCCGGACGACCTGGTCACGACGTCTGCCAGCGGCCTCGACCCGGAGCTGTCGCCGGACGGGGCGCTCTGGCAGGTGTCCCGGATCGCGCGCGCGCGGCAGATCGCGCCCGAGCGGATTCGAGCGGTCATCGAGGGGAAGACCGAGGGGCGGGATCTGGGGATCTTCGGCGAGCCGCGGGTCAATGTGCTGGCCGTGAATCTGGCCCTGGACGAGCAGTTCGGGGCGCCGATGCGGGGGCGGCCGGGCAGCACGGCGCCGTCTGCGGCGAAGTAGGGGCGGCAGATCGATGCCGAGGAGCAGGACGGGTGTCTGTTAAATAGGACACGGTGGTATAGTGGCGCTGGGGCGAGATGCGGCCACGGCGAACAGCAGAACTTGTCATTCCCTGGCTGATTCCCGTGGCCACGCTGGTTGCGTGGCAGCTGCTCGCACGCCGGGCCGGGAGCGCGCTCACGACGCCCGGCGCGATTGCGGCGGCGGCGGTTCGGCTGACGGCCAGCGGGGAGCTGGCGCACCACGCCTGGGTCAGCTTGCAGCGCGCGCTGCTGGGGCTGGCCATCGGGGGTGGGGCGGGGCTGCTGCTGGGGCTGGCGAACGGGCACTGGCGCATCGCCGAGCAGCTGTTCGACACGCCGGTCCAGATGATCCGGAACGTGCCGCACTTGGCGCTGATCCCGCTGGTGATTCTCTGGTTCGGGCTGGGGGAGGGGGCCAAGGTGCTGCTGGTGGCGCTGGGGGTGCTGTTCCCCGTTTACGTCAACACGCTGCACGGGGTGCGCTCGATCGACCCCGGGCTTCTGGAGATGGGGCGCTCGTACGGGCTGGGGCCGGGCGCGCTGTTCCGTCAGGTGCTGCTGCCGGGCGCGCTGCCGTCGATCCTGGTCGGCTTCCGGTTCGCCCTGGGGGTGATGTGGCTCAGCCTGATCGTCGCGGAGACGATCGCGACGGACTCCGGCATCGGGTACCTGGCCATGAACGCGCGCGAGTTCATGCAGACCGACGTCGTGATGCTGAGCGTGCTCCTCTATGCGTTGCTCGGAAAGGCCGCGGACCTCGCCGCGCGGGCGGTCGAACGGGCGCTGATCCGGTGGGACCCGCGGTTCGCGGCGTCGCCGGCGGGAGCCAGGCCGTGAGCGCCCGGGCCGTCGAGCTGCAGGTACGCGGCGTGCGGCGCACCGCCGGAGGGCGAGCCATTCTCCACGGCATCGACCTGGATGTCGCGGCGGGCGAGCTGGTCGCCATCGTCGGCAAGAGCGGGTGCGGCAAGACCAGCCTGCTGCGCGTGATCGCGGGTCTCGATCGCCCCACCGGCGGCGCGGTGCGTTCCGTCGCCGCGGGTGAGGCCGTCGTTCGGATGGTGTTCCAGGACAGCCGCCTCTTGCCCTGGCGCCGCGTGATCGACAACGTCCGACTGGGGCTGAAGGGCGGCGACCAGACGTTGCGGGCGGCGCGCGACGCCCTGGCCCGCGTCGGGCTGGCCGGGCGCGAGGCGGACTGGCCGGCGATTTTGTCGGGCGGCGAGAAGCAGCGGGTCGCGCTGGCGCGGGCGCTGGTGAGCGCACCCGGGCTGCTGCTGCTGGACGAGCCGCTGGGGGCGCTGGACGCGTTGACCCGCCTCGAAATGCAGCGCCTGATCGAAAAGCTCTGGCTGGACGAAGGCTTCACGGCGGTCCTGGTCACGCACGACGTGCAGGAGGCGGTCGGCCTCGCGGACCGCGTCCTCACGCTGGAGGCTGGTCGCGTCGTCTCCGACCTGCGCATCGATCTACCGCGTCCGCGCGCGCGCAGCAGCCCGGCCTTCGCGGCGCTGGCCGCCGCGGTGCTGAACGGCGTCCTGGGTGAAGTTCCCGTCTTGTATAGGCGTGAAATGTCTCTTATAAAAGCCATGTGACGGCAGCCTCCACCGACGCGCCTTTCTTCATCGTCGGCAGCGAACGTTCCGGGACGACGCTGCTGATGGCGATGCTGGGGTGTCACCCCCGCCTGGCGGTCCCCGAGGTGTGCTGGTGGTACCCGCGCTTTCGTCGCCACCTGCACACGTACGGCGACCTCACGCAGCCCGCCAACCTGCGGATCCTGGCGGAAGAGATGATCTTCGGCCTGAAGACGCCGTTTTGGGGGATGCCGGTCAACCCGCGGACGATCGTCGACGAGATCGTCGACGGGATCTTGGGCCGGCTGGCCGAGCCCAGCTTCGTCGCCATCTACCAGGCGATGTTCCGGCGCTACGCCGAGCATGTCGGAAAGCCACGGTGGGGCGAAAAGACGCCGCACAACCTGTACTTCGTCGCCGACATCGCCGCCGACTTTCCGGGAGCCAGGTTCGTTCACCTCGTGCGCGACGGGCGGGACGTCGCGGTCGAGCAGCTCCGCTCGGCGTTCGGGCCGCGCAACGTGTATGCGGCGGCGGCGCTCTGGAAGCAGAGCACGGCGGCCGGCGCGGCGGCGCGCGCCCACGTCCCACCGGCGCAGTGGCTGGACGTCCGGTACGAAACGCTGGTCGCCGAGCCAGAGCGCGAGCTGCGCCGGGTCCTCACCTTCCTCGGTGAGCCGTTCGATCCGGGGGTACTCCGCCATCAAGACTCGACGATCGCGCGAGAGCGCGCCCAGACGCGCGATCACCGCCCGCTGGGCGCGCCGGTCACGGACACGTTCGTGGGCCTGTATCGGCGCCACCTGAGCCTGGAGGACCAGGCGGTGTTCGCCGGCGTGGCCGGTGCGGCGCTGCGCGAGAGCGGCTATCCGGTCGACGTCGAACCGAGCTTTGTCGACGAGGCGGAGGCGCGGCGCCAGCTGGAGCTCGACGGACGGATCCGCGCCGCGACGCTCGACGCGCCCGACGGTCACATCGCCTACGAGAGCTACAACGATTGGCTCGTCGATCAGCGCGAGGCGCGCCGCCGCCGAGGCGTGTGGTCGGGACCGTCAGAGGCGAGCACCTGGGGCGACGAGCTGATCAGCGGCCAGCGCGCCCCCCGGTTCTGGAAGGACTACTTCGCGGTGAAACGCCGCTACGTCACGGAAGGGAAGGTTCTATGAGCACCGAAACGACGATCGTCCGGCACTGGAAGAAGACGCGCTTCAACGAGTATCACGTCATCGACGGTGACCGGCACGTCATCGAGCCGCTGGAGGCATTCACGAAGTACCTGGATCGCGGCTTTCGCGACCGCGCGCCGGTCCTGGTGCGCGACAACGTCTACGGCTCGACACGCTTCCAGATCGAAGGGCGCCTCTACCAGAAGGTCACCGGTGTGGCGCAGGGGCGCCGCGACGGGATGAGCGCCTACCGCCCGCGCGGAGAGCAGCCGGGCCTCTCGTACGAGGAAGCGACCGCCTGGGTCTGCGGGCGCGGCAAGTTGAAGGACATGGACGACACCGGGATCGACGCGGCGCTGTGGATCCCGACCGTGGGTCTCTACATCCCCGACATCCTCGACGGCGAGCTGCAGGCCGCCTACTGCCGCGCGCTGAACAACTGGTTCGCCGACGCGTTCTGCGCCGAGAACCGCGACCGCCTCTGGTTCGCGGCGACGGTCCCCATCGATCCGGAGCCGGCGCGCCTGGAGGCCGCCCGCGCCATCCGTGAGCTGGGTGCGAAGGCCGTCTGGATTCGCCCCAACGTCATGCAGGGGCGGCGCTGGTGGGACCGGTCGTACGACCGCCTGTGGGAGGTGCTGCAGGAGACCGGCACGCCGCTGGTGTTCCACGAGGCGACCGGCGCGTATCACACGACGGAGGACCCGGCGCGCAAGTTCGACACCTACTGGATGGCCCACGTCGTGTCGCACCCGCAGGAGATGACCAGCGCCCTGGTGGCGCTGCTGGGGAGCGGCATCCTGGAACGGTTCCCCGGGCTGAAGGTGCTGTTCTGCGAGGCGGGGCTTTCGTGGTTCCCGTACTACCTCTTCCGCCTGGACGAGCACTACGAGACGCGGCGAAGCGAGATCCCGCTGGCCGAGCCCCCGTCGGCGTACTTCCGGCGGCAGTGCGTGGTCTGCTCGTTCGAGCCCGAGGAGGCGCTGTTCGCCGAGGCGACCCGCTGGTTCGGCGGCAAGAACGTGGGGGCCACGTCGGACTATCCGCACTGGGACTCGGGCGGCCTGAACATCTTGGCGCGCTACGTGGACGCCTTCCCCGAGCTGAACGAAGGCGAACGGCGGGATTTCCTGCAGAACAACCTGGCGGACCTGTTTGGCGTTCGCTGGACGGAGGCGCGGCCATGAAGCTCGCGCGCGTGACGACCGTTTGCCTTCTGGCCGCCGTCGCTCAACTGGCCGGTGGCTGCCGGCGCGCAACGCCCGGGCCCACGGCAGCTGCAGCCCCGGCGCCGGAGTTGACCGTCACCGTCGGGTACCAGCGATCGAGCTGGGCATTTCTGTACTTGCGGCATCAAGGCTGGCTGGACGCCCGACTGGCCGCGGCCGGCGCGAAGGTGCGCTGGCTGGAGTTCACCGCCGGGCCGCCGATCCTGGAAGGGATGAACGCCGGCAGCGTCGACGTGGCGCTGGTCGGCGACGCGCCGCCCATCTTCGCGCAGGCGGGCGGGCTTCACTTCGCGTACGCCGCCGTCGAGCCGCCCAAGCCCGAGGCCGCCGCGGTCCTGGTGCTTGCCGATTCCCGGTTGAGCCGGATCTCGGAGCTGGCGGGCAAGAAGGTGGCGCTGCAGAAAGGGTCCAGCGCGCAGCACCTGCTGCTGGAATCGCTGCGCGCCGCCGGCATGAGCTGGGCCGACATCCAGCCGGTCTATCTCGCGCCGCCGGACGCGCGCGCCGCGTTCGAGCATGGAAGCGTCGACGCGTGGGCGATCTGGGACCCGTACTACGCCGCCGCCCAGCAACAGCTCGGCGCGCGGGCGCTGCAGGGGCCGCTGCCGCGCTTTTCGTATCGCCAGTTCCTGGTGGTCCGCCCCGAGCTGGCGCAGGCCCATCGTCCCGCCTACGACCAGCTACTGGCGGCGCTGGCCGATGCGGAGCGGCAGATCCAGCAGGAGCCGGACCAGGCCGCCGCGCTGCTGGCCGCCGACGCGCACATCGACGCGCAGATCCTGACCCGGGCCTTGCGGCGCAGTCAGTTCGGGCTGCGGCCGATCGACAACGAGGTCTGGTCCGAACAGCAGTCGCTGGCCGACGAGTTCGCGAAGCTGCGGCTCATCGGGCGGGGTCCCGATGTTCGGGCGGCGGGGCTTGTCCTGCCGGCGGGCGCGCCGACGATCGCTGCTGGAACGCAGCGATGAAATCGGCGGCCGCGGTGCGCCCGGCGCCCGCGCCGAAGGCCTTCATCGCCTCCTCGTGAAGCAGCGTCAGGACCTGCAGCTTGATCGCGTTGGCGTGGTCGTCGGCGACCAGCGCGGTCAGGTCGCGCGGCCGCGGTAGGTCGACCTCGATCACCGCCCGCACGCGCATCGGGATGTGGGTCATCACCAGCAGGCGGTCGGCCAGGAAGATCGCCTCGTCGACGTCGGTGGTGACGAAGAAGTTCGTGCGCCGCTGCTCCAGCGCCAGGTCGGCGTAGTACTCCAGCATCAGCTGCTTGGTCAGCGCGTCCAGCCCCCGGAACGGCTCGTCCAGGATCATGACGCCCGGGTCGTTCACCATGGCGCGACCGAGCTCGGCCCGGCGTTGCATGCCGCCGGACAGGTGCCGCGGGTACCGGTGACGGAAGCTGCGCAGGCCGACCCGGTCCAGGAGGTCGTCCGCGCGCCGCCGGGCGGCCGGCCCCATCTCGCCGCGCGCCTTCGGTCCGTAGAGCAGGTTCTCGTCGGCGGTCATCCAGGGGAAGAGGGCCGTCTCTTGAAACACCACCTGGCGATCGCGTCCCGGGCCCGTCACGCGGCGGCCATCCGCCAGGATCTCGCCGGTGGTCGGCCGTTCGAAGCCGCCGATGAGGCGAATCAGCGTGCTCTTGCCGGCGCCCGAGGGGCCGATCATGACCGTGAACTTCCCGTCCTCGACGTCGAACGAGCAGTCGCGCACCACCTCGCGCGTGACCGGTCCCAGGCCGTAGGTCTTCCCGACGCCGCGCAACGACAGGCGGCTCACGCGTCGGCCCTCAACCAGGGGGTGAGCTGGCCCGACAGGCGGTGCAGGGCGGCGCTGGAGAGATACCCGGCGATGCCGATCGAGATCATGCCGACCACAATCTGCGGGTACGAGCCGCCCACGTACGAGCTCCAGATGAAGAAGCCCAGGCCGCCGCCCGAGGCCGCGGACCCGGCGGCGCCACCGCCCGAGATCATCTCGGCGGCGACGACCACCTCCCAGGTGATGCCGATGCTGACGTCCATGCCGACCAGCACCGACGGGAGCACGCCGCTCAGGATCAACCGCCGGAACACGTTCCAGCGCGAGGCGCCCATCGAGCGCGCCGCCTGGATCAGCCGGACGTCGATCGCCTGGACGCCGCCCAGCACGTTGAGCACGATCGTGTAAAAGGCGCCCAGGAAGATGACGAAGTCGATCGACAGCTCCTGCGTCGGCCAGAAGATGATGGCGGCGGGAACCCAGGCCAGCGGCGGGATGGGACGCAGCAGCTCGAACACCGGGAAGACGAGGCCGCGGATGGTCCGGCTCAGGGCCATCATCAGCCCGAAGGGGATGCCGACCGCGACC
>JBJMQQ010000104.1:0-5828 GCA_045802645.1 Polyangia bacterium | reverse complement strand
GCGGAAGATGCCCCCCAGCAACGTGACCGGAACGGCCCTTCGCACGCCGCTGACCGCCTGCGAGCTGGCGACATTGCAAGCCTGGCTCGCCGAGCCGCTGGTCACGCAAATGCACCGGGCCGACGACAGCTCGCCAACCACCCCGTACCCTATGCCTCCGTTCAATTGATCGCGCGACTGCGGAGATTGAAACGCCAGGACGCCACAGACGCCAGGATCCGAGCTGTCGGGGCTCCGGATTGGGGAATTGGAATTTTCTGTTCTGATTGGCGTCCTCGCGTCCTGGCGCTTATCTGAATTCAGTTATTGAGCGCGCCCGCGTTGACCGGGCGCCTGGATCATGTGGTTCGACGACCTGGCGATCGACGACAACCAGATCGGCTGCCCGTGAGCCCTCGCGCCAGCGCGATCAGGCGGCCGTGACCTGCGTGAACGTGGTGTCTTCGATCTTGTAGACGACGTGGCGGCCGTCGCGCTCGGTCGTACAGGCGCCCTCCGAGACCAGCTGTTGCAGCACCGCCTGGACGGTGCGCAGGGGCATCTGAAGCTGTTCGGCGGCCACGCTGGCGCTGGTCGAACCCAGCAAGGCCAGCGCGCGCAGCACGCGGTCGGCGGTGGGGAGGATACAGCGCATGTCGGGGACCACGATCGGCTCCTGCAGCAGCAGCGCGATCGTGGCGACGCGCCCGCCTGCGGCGGCGTTCTCGTCGCCGTCCCCTTCGTCGCGGCGGATCTCGCCCGCCTTGCCCAGCAGCGTGCGCATCCGGTGGCAAAGCGTGTCCAGGACGGCACGGTGCCGGTACGCAACGAAGGGGAAGCCGTAGACGCGGCGGAAGAAGTCGTCCCGACTGATGACCGCGTCGCCCGCCAGCGCCAGCGCGGCGATGCCCGTCTCGGTACGGGCGCCGGCCCGGCTCGAGTCGCGCGCCAGCAGCCGCGCGGATGGCGCCAGCTTCAAGCCCGGCAGCAGCAGCCGGCGCCCGGGTGCCCCGGGTCGCGCCATGACGAACGCCGTGGCGGACTCGGCCTGCGGGCCCGCATCCTGTCGGACGCCGACGCCGTGCAGCCCGAAGGGGATGGGGGCGACCTCGCCCTGCATCCAGGGCAGCAGCGCGTTCGGAACCGCTCGCTCCACCGGGTCGATGGCCGCGATCACCGCGGCGACCTCGTCGGCCAGAACGGGCGCCTCGGCGGCGACGGCCCGGGCGTCGGCTGCTGCGCGACCGAACGCGTTCCGATCGCCGTCGCGGGCCGCGTCCAGCAGCGCTTGCAATGATTGCTGCGCGCGCAGCGCCGGCCCGGCGACGGGCGCCGCCTGGTCACCGATCGACCCTCCCGACAGATACGTCTCCCAGCCGATCCACCCCGACCAGGTCGGTGGCGCGACCCGGGCCAGGGCCGCCAGGATGTGCAGCGCGAGGTGCGGCCGGCCCGTGTACCGGCGCACGCGCGCCAGCGTGATGTGCGCCAGGTATTCGTGGTGCGACAGGGCCTCGGCCTGCGCCATGCGCGCCGCGCGCCGCCCCAACTCGACCGCCTCGTCCAGCGTTCCGGCCGACAGCGCCGCCAGCGCGCGCACGATCGTGGCCTCGATCAGGGCCGCCGCGTCCCCGGCGCGCGAGGCCTCGTCGCCCAGACTCTTGGCGGCTGGTTCGAGACCGGCCAAGTCGCCATGTAGGATCCGGACCCACAGTCGGGCGGCCGCCAGCGACAGGTCAGGGCCGGCCGCCGCCGCCTCGGCCTCGGCGGCCAGCGCGGCGTGCAGCGCGACCCACTCGTCGAGAAGCGTCCGGTCGAAGGTGCAGAAGGCCGCCCGTTCCATCACGGCGCAGGCCCGGCGCAGGACCCCCGCGGCAGCCGGCGTCACCGCCGTGGCCCGCACAGCCTGCGGTCGCGGCGCGCGGCCGGGGCGGGGGTCAAACGACCAGCGGATGGACTCCAGGGCCAGATGCCAGGCCCGCTCTTCGGCCGCCACCGTCGGGTTGACGGGTGCTGCGGCGTTCAGCTGGGCCATGACGCGATCGACCTCCCGGAGGTCGCCATGCTCGGCCGCCTGGTAGCTGACCCGCGCAATCGCGGTTAGGACTGCGTCGACTCCGGCCATGGGGCTCCTGGTCAAGACTGTATAATGCGATGGTGACCGTGGGTCTCCCCGTCCCCCGCGCCGCCCAGACGGTCCGGTATACCTTCGTCGCACCTATTGCGAGAGGGGGGATGGGTTATGTCGAGCTCTGCTTCCGTAGGGAAGGACGGTTCCTTCATTGGTGCGCTCGAAAACGACTGCATGAGCAGTTTCGCAGCGACGTCCGCTTCCGGTCAATGTTCATGGACGAAGCTCGATTGGCGGGTTTGGTCCGGCACCCGAATGTCGTAGGCGTCTCGGACGTCGGGGAGGACGGCGACGGACCGTACCTGATCATGGACTACGTCGAGGGCGTGTCGCTCTCGCGCGCCATCGGGGAGATGGCGCGGGCCCGCCGCGCAGTGCCGATGCAGGTGGCCGTCCGCATCTGTCGCGAGGTGGCGCTGGGCCTGCACGCCGCCCACGAGGTCCGGTCCGAGGACGGCACCGTCCTGCACCTGGTTCACCGCGACGTCTCGCCGCAGAACATCCTGATTGGGTTCGACGGCACAGTGCGCGTCACGGACTTCGGCATTGCCAAGGCGTTGGGCAACGTCAATCAGACGAACACGGGCGTGCTCAAGGGGAACATGGGGTACCTCTCGCCCGAGCAACTTCGGTTCGAAGAGCCGGATCGCCGGTCGGACTTCTTTTCGTTGGGCGTGACGCTGTATGAGTTGTTGAGCGGCGCGCGCCTTTATTCCAACAAAGACGGATTCGACGGGACGCGCCGCATCTTGGCCGAGCCGCCGCCGGACATCGGCGAGATCCGCAGCGACGTCCCGGCGGAGCTGGTCGAGCTGCTGTTCGAGATGCTGTCCAAGGAGCGCGAGGCGCGCCCATCCAGCGGCCTCGACATCGCGACGCGGTTGGAGGGGATCCTGGCGGCGCTGATCGCCGAGGAAGGGTCGCTGACCGTCGCGGATCACATGGAACAGCACTTCGCGCTGCAGCGGCAGCGGCATCGGGGATTCCTGGCCGACCATCTGCGGCGCCTGGAAGCGCAGCCCGCGGCGTCGGAGCGGGGGACGCCCGCCTCCCTGCCTGTCGTCGACGGTCCGCTCGTGCCGCTGCGCGCGCGCGGACGCTTTCGATGGTTGTGGATCGGCGCTGTTTCCACGGCGGCTGCGCTGGCGCTGCTGGCCGCCAATCGCCTGGGTGCGCGCGGGCAGGCGGGGGCGCCCGTCTCCGCTCCGGCGCCCGTCGCCGCGCCGGCGGCCGCACCACCACCGGTCGACACGCCGGCTGCGGGCGCGCATCCCTCTGCCATGGCCGCAGCCGATCCTCCGCGCACGGTTCCGGCGCACGCGCAGCTCGGTCTCAGCTCGTCGACCGCCGCGGCCAAGAAGCGCGTCGCCACGCGATCGGGTGGTCGCAGCCGGACTTCATCGGCACATGCGCCCCGGGCCGCGCGCGCGGCTGCACCCGCGCCCACGCCGACATTCGCTCGCCCGGCTGACGCACACGCGCACTTCGCGGTGCCGCTGTTCACGCAATGGCGCTGACGCACGGACAACGCCGGTTCGGGTGGTTGACGGTGAGCCTGCTCGGGGCGCTGTGCGCGCGCGGGGTGGCCGCGCCGCTCGATCGCGCACAGGAGCTCTTCTCGCACGGTGTCGAGGCGGCGCGCCAGGACCGCTGGAACGAGGCCCGCGCTGCGTTCGAGCAGGCCTACGAGCTCTCGCCCCGTTCGGTCGTGTTGATCAACCTGGCCGGCGCGCAGGCCAACACGCAACGGCTCAAGGAAGCTGCCGCCAACTATCGTCGCGTGCTCGACGACCCGTCGCCCGAAGCGGCTTCGTTTCGCAGCGCCGCCGCAGGCGTGCTCCCGTCACTGGAGGCACGAATTCCGCGGATTCGCCTGCACGCCTCCGGCGTGCGACCCGACGACGTCGTCGAGATCGACGGGCAGGCTGTGCCCCTCGACAGTCTGGACGCACCTCACCTGCTGGATCCCGGCGCCCACGTCATCACCGTGGCACGCTCCGGTGCGCAGCGCGCGCGCGTCACCGTTTCTCTGGAGGAAGGGGAGTCGCACGACGTGTCGCTGACCGTCACGCCCGATTCGCCGCCGCCGCTGCCAGACCGTCTGGCGGCATCCTCTGCGCCGGGACTGGACCTGACTGCCTCCGATACGGGCCCGACGGCGGCGCGTTCGCACGGCTCCTGGTGGCGATCGCCGTGGTTGTGGGCGGCCGTCGTCGCGACCGCCGCCGCGGCAGCCGTGGTAACGACGGTCGTCATCATCGGGAACCGCAATCAGAACGAGCCCTTTTCGGGAAACGTCGGCTCCGGTCGGATCTACTTGCCCTGAGGAAGAGGATGGACACCTCGTCGACGCCGACCAGCCTCCCTCGTCTTCTCGTGGTGCGGCTCGCCGTTGCGGCGTTGCTGGCCGTCATGCCGGCGTGCGGAAAGCCGCCGACGGAGATCGTGCTGGTGGTGGATACCAATCTGGCGAAGCCCGCTCTCGACGAGGTGAAGATCACCGCGTTCGCGCCGGCCGACCCCGTCGACGGATCCCCCACGGACGCGGGCGCGGATACCGACGCGGGGCGGGGCTGGTCCCAGAGTATTTCTCTGACGGACGGCGCGCACACCTTTCCGCTGACGTTGGGAATCCAGCCCTCCGGGGCGCCTGGTACCCTGGAGGTCTCCGTTCAAGGCCTGCTGGCGGGGAATGTGGTCGTTCAGCAGACGGTCGTCACGTCCTTCGTCGGGGGCCAGCCGAAGATGCTGGAGGTGCAGCTGCTCGATACGTGCGTTGGGATTGTCTGCGCCGGAACGACGACGGCGCAAACCTGCAATGCGGGCGTGTGCCAGTCGCCGGTCCTCGACGGCCCGATGCTGCCGCCGTGGAGCGGCGAGTTTCCGCCGCCCCCCAGTCCCTCGCCGACCATTCCCATCGGCGGGCGGACGATCTGGGCGAACGGGTGGCACACCTGCGCGAGCGCCGGGGCCCTTCTTTATTGCTGGGGCCGAAACAACGACGGCGAGATCGGCAACGGCACGACGAAGAACGCCAAGCTCGCCGTTCCGGTGATGCACACCAGCGACCTCGTCGCGGTGGGACTCGGCGAATACACGACCTGCGTGTGCGATCGGGCGGGGAAAGCCTGGTGCTGGGGGCGGAACATCGAGGCCGAGCTGGGGCTCGGCACCCCGTCGGCCACGTCCCCGGTTCCGGTCCAGGTTCCCGGCATCAACGATTGCGTCCAGATTGCAGGGGGCGCGCAGCATACGTGCGCGGTCCACAGCCCGGACGGCACAGTGTCTTGCTGGGGCTCGAATTCCGAAGGTCAGGCGGGTCAGCCGATCAACACGGCGGTGTCGTGCCCGGAGAGCACGGGATCGCCCACGACGTGTATCAAGTCGCCCATGCTCGTTCCCGGCCTGACGAACGTCGTCGAGGTCCGCGCCGGCGAGACATACACGTGCGCGCGCAAGAGCGACATGAGTGTGTGGTGCTGGGGCAGCAACTTCAACGGCACACTCGGGGACGGCACCAACACCTCGCGCAGCACGCCCGCCGCCGTCGTTGCTTTGGGCAAAGATGTCGTCGAGATCGCCGCCGGACGCTGGTTCGCCTGTGCGCGCCATGCGGGCGGAACAGTTTCGTGCTGGGGGCAGAACGACGCCGGACAGCTGGGCAACGGCACGACCACCGACGCGAACAAACCCGTGGCGGTGGTCGGGATCGCCGACG
>JBJMQQ010000103.1:0-25196 GCA_045802645.1 Polyangia bacterium | reverse complement strand
CGGGATGTCCTCGGGGCGCTCGCGCAGCGGCGGCACGCGCACGCGCAGCACGTCCAGGCGGAAGAAGAGGTCCTCGCGAAACGACCCCTGTTCGACCAGCACCGACAGGTCCTTGTGGGTCGCGGCGATGCAGCGGACGTCGACGGTGCGGGTGGTCTCGGAGCCGACGGGCCGGACCTCGCCCGACTGCAAGACGCGCAGCAGCTTGCCCTGCAGCGACAGCGGCAGGTCGCCGATCTCGTCGAGGAAGATGGTGCCGTCCTGGGCCTCGACGAAGAGGCCGCGGCGGCTGGTCGCGGCGCCCGTGAACGCGCCGCGCGCGTGGCCGAAGAGCTCGCTCTCGAGCAGGTGCTCTGGCAACGCGGCGCAGTTGACCGCCACGAACGACCGATCGGCGCGCGGGCCGCTGGTGTGGATCGACAGCGCGACCAGCTCCTTGCCTGTGCCGGTCTCGCCCGAGATCAGCACCGACGAGGTTGCGTCGGCGACCTGCGCGATCAGCGCGCGCAGCTGCCGCATGGCCAGGCTGTTCCCCATCAGCTTGCGCTCGGACAGATTCGTCCGCAGCGTCCGGCGCAGGAGCGCGTTTTCGCGCGTGAGCGCCCGCTCGCGACAGGCTCGCTCGACCAGCGCGCGCAGCGTCTCCAGCGCGAACGGCTTCGTGACGTAGTGGTAGGCCCCGCGGCGCATCGCCTCGACCGCCGTCTCGACGGCGCCGAACGCCGTCATGATGATCACCGGCGTCCCGGGATCGGCCTGCTTGATCCCCGCCAGCAGGTCCAGCCCGTCGCTGCCCTTCATGCGAAGATCCGTCACGACGACATCGGTCGGATCGGCGGTGAACGCGGCCAGTGCCTTCGCGCCGTCGTGCGCGACCCGGGTCTGGAACCCGACCGCCGCCAGGTCGTTGGCGATGGTCTGCGCCATGTCGGGAACGTCGTCGACGATCAGCGCGGTGAACTTAGACATTTCCGCTCTCCTTCTGAACGAGCTGCGCGGCCCCGTCGGGGCTCGCCGGCCACAGCACGGTGACGGTCGTCCCCTGGCCGACGGCGCTCTGGACGTCGATCTGACCGGCGTGATTGCGGACGATGCCGGCGGCGATGGCCAGCCCCAACCCCGTGCCTTCGCCGCGTGGCTTCGTCGTGAAGAACGGCTCGAAGACGGCCGTCAGGTTTTCGGGCGCGATGCCCGCCCCCTGGTCGGCGACGGCGATCCGGACCATGTCGCCCGGCGCGGGACGCGCCGACAGACGCACGCGCTGCCCCGGCGACGACGCGTCGCACGCGTTCAGAAGCAGGTTGACGAGCACCTGCTGCAACTGGTCGGCATCGGCGGTGAGCATCGGGAGGTCCTCGCTGAGGTCCAGATCCATCTGCAAACGCCGTGCCTCCAACTTCAGCTGCAGCAGCTCGCGGCTGCGTTCTACCACTGGCTCCAGCGGCACCGCGCGCTTCTCGAGCGGCGACCGCCGCGAAAAGTCCAGCAGCTGGCGAACGGTCGACGAGATCTGGTCGACCTGCTTGATCACGACACGCAGGTCCTCGGCCCCGGGAGTGCCGTCCACCCGTCGCAGGACCTGCTCGGCACGCCCGCGAACGACGCTCAAGGGCGTCCCGATCTCGTGGGCGATCTCCGTCGCCATCACGCCGACGGTGATCAAGCGGTCGGCGCGCACCAGCTGATTCTCCATCTCGCGCGATTGCGCCAGCGCCTGCGCGTAGCGCAGCTGGCTCGCCAGCTCGACGGCCCGCCGCTCCTGGCGGAACAGGATCAGGCCGATTGCAGCGACCACCACGGCGGCCGACACGGCGGTGGTCACGATCCGCAAGAGCGCGCCGCGCTCGCGCGCCAGGACCGGCTGGGCCGACGCGATCCAGGTGACCAGCCAGTTCCCCGTCGGGCGAGCGACCGGCTCGGAGACGCGCAGCGCGTCCGCCGGATACAGACCCAGCCGCGCCGCTTCCGTGGCGTCCAGGTGATAGGAACGGCCGCGCGCGCCCTTGAGGGTCTCGCCCGTCGCTGCCGCGGTCGGGCGGCAACCGGCGCCGGTCTCGCACCCGGACCAGATCACGCCCGCCGGGTCCGTCACGAACAGGCGCCCGCCGGCCAGTTGCGGCCAGGCCACGGCCCGCAGCAGCAGCGCCGCGTCGCTGACCACGACGATCGCGCCGCGGCCGCGAACAGGCGTCCCATAGAGAAGGAGCGACCGGTCGCCCAGGCGGGCGGGCGCGCCCAGACGTTCCGCGCCGGCGGCGGCCACCGCGGCTCCCAGTGCCTTCACCTGGGGCAGCAGGATGTCGGCCGTGGCGGGCTGCTCGGTGGGATCGACCGCCACCACCTCGATTCGACCGTCCGCGTCGACGAGCCCGATGATCCGATAGTGGACGACCACCACGGCCAGCGCGCGGAAGGCGCTCTCCCAGACGCGGCGCTCGGTTCGGGGATCCGACCCTGGGTCGCGCAGGGATCGCTCGACCATGTCGGTCAGCATCCGGATGTCCTGGTGCAACGAGTCCAGCCGCGACAGCGCCGCGGCCGAGGCGCCGACCTGGCGGCCGGCCTCGGCCGTGAAATCGGACAGCAGCCTTTCCTGCTCGACGGTGGCCGACGACAGCGCGGTACCGACGACCGCGACCAGCGCGGCCAGGCCGATGACGATGCCCGCGGACGTCTTCACGTGCGGGCAATCCTACCCCCCTGGATCCCGGCTGTCCCGTAAGGCCCGGCGCCCACGGGCCACCGGGACATTTGCCGGCGCGCGGCGGACATTTTCCCCTGTCCGGCGTGGCAGGGGCCACCAAGGCCCGCGGAGCGGGCGGGATCGGCATTGGTACGCGCCGTGCTTTGACGAGCCGGATGCATCGCCTCGACCGCCGACGACGACGCCTGCTGGCGTTCGGCGGTGGCGGCCTGGCGGCGTGGGTCGTCCTCTCGCTGGTCACCGCGGTCGCGGCGGCCGAGGCGCCTGCGAAACGCGCGATGACGCTGCCCGAGGCTCTCGCCTACGCGCGGGTGCATCAACCGTCGCTGCAGAGCGCGCTCGCGCGGGTGGCCGCCGCTGCCGCCGACACGCGCGTGCCGCGGGCGCAATGGCTTCCCGCGTTCGGCGCGACCGCGCAGGCGATCGAAGGAACGACCAACAACAGCACCGCTTCGTATCTGGGGGTGGCGGAGGTCGCGCTGCCGCGGATCGGCGGCACACCGGCGACCAGCACCGGGACCTTTCGCCCGTCGACCTCCACGCTGGTCGCCGTCGGCGGCAACCAGGAGGTGTTCGACTTCGGGCGGATCGCCGCCCAGGCCGCCGTCGCCGACGTGACGTACGAGGCGGAGAAACACCGGGCGGACGCGGAGCGGCTGCGCATCGACCTGGTCGTCAAGGACGCCTTCTTCGGCGTGCAGGCCGCGCGCGCGGTGCTGGTGGCGGCCACGGAGGCGTTCGCGCGCGCCGGCGTTCACCGCGACATGGCGGCCGCAGAGGTGAAGACGGGCCTGCACGCGCCGATCGAGCTGACGCGCGCCGAGGCGGATCTGAGCCGGTTCGACGTCGCACGGGTCCGGGCGGCCGGCGGGCTGGCGTCCGCGCAATCCGTCTTCGCCGCGGCGGTGGGCGTCGAGGACCTCATGCTCGACGCGGCGGGCGCGGCTCTGCCGCAACGGCCGCTGCCGCCGGTGGACGCGGGGCTCAGGATGGCGGCCGCGCGGGACCCGGCGCTGCTGGAGGCGCGGTCCCGCGCGCAGGCGGCGGAGGGCCGCACGCGCGCCATCGCGGCCGAGCTGCGGCCGGACATCGCGCTGACCGGGGCGTTCTCGGGGCGCGCGGGGACAGCCACGCCGAGCAGCGGCGCGCTCTCGCCCGATTACGGCCCGCTGCCGGCGGTCGCAAACTGGGACGTGGGGCTCGTCCTGCGCTGGCCGCTCTTCGATCCCATCGTCGTCGCGCGGCGAGACGCGGCCGCCGCGCACGCCGCCGTCGCGCGGGCCGACGTCGCGGTGCTGGCGCAGCAGCAGACCGCCGTCGTGCAGCAGGCCTACGTGACGGCACAGGTCACGCAGGGCGCGCTGGTCGCGCTGCGTAGGTCCGTCGAGGCGGCCCACGCGAACTACGCGCAGGCGGAGGCGCGCTTCAAGGCGGGCCTCGGCACCTCGCTGGAGCTAGCCGACGCGGAGTCTGTGCGAACCGACGCGGAGATCCAGCTGGCGCTCGGCGAGTACGACGTCCAGCGCGCCCGGGCAGCCCTCGCCAGGCTGCTGGCCGAAGACGACTAATCGAAAGGACCCATGACCGCAGACGACCCGAAGCCGCGCGCCTCACGCCGATTGCCTCTCGCGATCGCGGCCGGCACCACCTGCCTGCTGGCCATGGGCGTGCTGCTGGTCGCCCATGCCGGCGCGCGCGTCAATGATGTCGCGCTGGCGAGCACGCCGAAGCCCGTCACCGTCGTCGCGGCGCGCGCCACCCGCTATCGCCCGCTGCGCCGCTACGTCGGAACGATCCAGCCGTGGATCCAGGCGAAGGTCGGACCGCAGCTGATCTCCGGGTACGTGGACACGGTGCTGGTCCGGCCCGGGGACGCCGTGAAGCGCGGCCAAGTCCTGGCCACGCTGGATTGCCGGAACGCCTCGGCGTCGTCGAAGGCGGTCGCCATGCAGGCGCGCGCCCTGCAGGCCCAGCAGGAGGCGATCGCCCACCAGGCGGCACGCGTCGCCCAGTTGAAAGAGGGGGGCTTTGCCTCGCCCAACGAGATCGAGAACCGCGCGGCGGAGAGCGCCAGCAAGGCCGCCGAGGTGATGGAGACCCAGGCCAGGATGCAGCGGGCGACGCTGGAGGTGAACGACTGCGTCCTGCGCGCGCCGTTCGCGGGGGAGATCGCGGCGCGCACGGTCGACCCGGGCGCCTTCGTTCGGCCGGGCGACGCGGTCGCGTCCCTGGTCGATCGAAACACGGTGCGGGTCGTGGCCGAGGTCCCCGAAGCGGACTTCGACGTGGTGAGCCCCGCGACGGCGGTGCGGATCGTCGCGCTGGCGACCAACCGCTCGCTGCAGGGGACCATCGCGCGGCGCTCGCCCGCCGCCGACCTGTCCACCCGCACCGTCCACGTCGAGATCGACGTGCCGGATCCCGATCGCGCGCTGCCCGTCGGAACCACCGCCGAGCTGGCGATCGACGCCGGCGACCCGCAGTCGGCCGCCGAGCTCCCGCTGGTGGCGGCGTCGGTCCGCGGCGATCGGGCCACGATCTACACCGTCGACGGCGCCAGCGTCGCGCACAAGACGGTGCTCGCCGTCCTGGGCGAGCGCGGCGGGACTCTGTTCGTTTCCCCGACGCTGTCCGCCGGCACGCGCGTCGTGACCGAGGGACGCACCCTGCTGAAGGACGGCGACAAGGTGACCGCCAAGTTGTGGGTTGCGCGGTGACGTCGCTGTCGCTGCGCAACCCGATCGCGATCCTGATGATCTGCGTCGGGCTGGTGGTCTTCGCCTGCGTCGTCGCGCCGCGGATGTCGGTCGACACGTTCCCGGAGCTCACGCCGCCCGTGCTGGTGGTCGGCACGCTGGCGCCGGGCCTCGGCCCCAAGGACGTCGAAAAGACCATCACCTGGCGCATCGAGAAGTACGTCAGCGCGACCCCAGGCGTCGAGCACGTGCAAAGCACGTCCCGCAACAACCTGTCGGTGGTCTTCGTCTGGCTGAAGTGGGGGACCGACCTCAACACGGCGCAGACGCTGGTGCAGCAACAGGTCGCGTTCGCGATGTCGGCCGTGCCGAAATCGCTGGGTGTGCTCCCGCCGTTCGTGCTGCAGTACGACCCGTCGAACGCGCCCGTCATCCAGGTCGCCGTGTCCGGCGGCGGCCTGAGCGGGCCGCAGCTCTACGACTACGCCCAGAACTACATCGAGCCGGTGCTGGAGGGGATCCCGGGCGTGGCCAGCGCGTCCATCAACGGCGGGCGGCAGCGCCAGATCAACGTGGTCGTCGATCCCGCGCGCGCGCAGGCACGCGGCGTGACCTCGACGGACGTCGCCGCGGCGGTCGCGCAGTCGAATGCGCTGTTGCCCTCGGGCGAGTTCATCTCACCCAGGTTCGACGCCAACGTGTACACCAACGCGGTCGCCCACCGCGTGAGCGACATCGGCGACGCCGCCGTGAAGGTGCGGGGCAGCCGGGCCGTGCTCATCAAGGACGTCGCCACTGTCGCCGACGGCGGCTCGCCCGAGACGCAGGCCGTGTCGGTCAACGGCAACGACGCCGTCTACCTGAACGTGCTGCGCGTCCCCGGCGGAAACACTCTGGCCATCGTCGAGGCCGTCCAGCGCGCCGTGGGTGAGCTGAAGAGCCTTCCCGCGGGCCTGGAGGTGAAGGCCATCTTCGACCAGTCGACGTTCGTTCGGACCAGCTACGACGGACTCAAGAAGGAGGTCCTGCAGGCGCTGGTGCTGATCGCGCTGGTGATCCTGCTGTTTCTCCAGAGCGTGCGCGGCACGATCATCGTGTCCGTCGCGATTCCGCTTTCGTTCGCGGTCACTCTGATTGTCCTTTACGCCGGCGGGCACACGCTGAACGCGTTCACGCTGGGCGGCCTGACGCTGGCCATGGGCCGCCTGGTCGACGACGCGGTCGTCGTCCTGGAGTCGATCCACCGCCACCAGCGCCAGGGCCTGAGCCCGTCGGAAGCGGCGCTGGAAGGCGCGCGCGCGGTCGCCCTGCCCGTCCTGGCGTCGACGCTGACGACGATGGCGGTCCTGCTGCCGGTGGTGCTGCTGGCGGGGCTGGCGAAGAAGCTTTTCGTCCCGCTGGCGGTCACGGTGGCCGTCAGCCTGATCGCCTCCTACTTCGTCAGCATGTGCGTGACGCCACTGGCCTGCCGCTTCTTCCTGGGGCACGCGGAGCCCGGCAAGCTGGCCCGCCGCGTGGCGCGGTTCATCGACGGGGTCGCGGGCCGCTACGCCGGCGCGCTGCGGGCCGCCCTCCCCTACCGTAAGACGATCCTGGGCGCCTGCGCCGTCCTGGTCGGCCTCAGCGTCTGGATGTCGATGCGCCTGCCCAGCACGTTCTTCCCCGAGATCGACGAGTCGATGGAGCGCGTGTACGTGCGCCTGGCGCCCGGCACGTCGCTGGAGCAGTCGGCGCGCACGATCAACGCGATGGGCGCCATGCTGATGAAGGAGCTTCCCGCCGGCAGCGCCGAGCTGGTGCTGACGAACGTCGGCTCGCCGGGAAACGCGCGCAGCGCGATGACCAGCCCCAACAACGGACCGCACATGGGGTTCATCCGCGTGGCGCTGGTCGGTCCCGCGCACCGCAAGCTGAGTCAGCGGCAGATCGCCGACCAGATGCGCGAGCTCCTGAACCGCAACTTCCCGGGCGTGGACTTCCTGCAGTGGCCGGGGGGCCTCGTCGCCAGCGTCTTCTCGAACGGGTACATCGCGCCGCTGGTGGTCGAGGTCGAGAGCGACGATCTCGCGGCGCTCGACAGCCAGTCCAAGGCGATAGCCGAGGTGGCCCGCACCGTGCCGGGGGTCCGGGACGTCTACCCGTCGCTGCAGATGGACTATCCCGAGCTGCGCGTCGAGACGGACCGCACCCAGGCCGCCCTGGTCGGCGTGTCGGCGCGCAACGCGGCCCAGACCACGCTGGAGGCGACGCTGGGCAACATCAACACGCCCAGCGTCTGGATCGACGGCGCGAACGGCCAGTCGTATTACGTCGTGACGGCCTACGACGGCCGCGTCGTCGACGACCCGAATGCCCTGGCGCGCATTCCGGTCCGCATCGGCGACAACGGGGGGGCCGTGACGCTGGGCGCGTACGCGACCGTGCGCCGCTCCGTCGGCCCCATCGCCATCGAACGCAACCACCTGTCGCGCGTCGCGCACGTCCTGATGCAGACGGAGGGGCGTGACATCGGCAGCGCGGCGCGCGACCTGGAAGACCGGCTGCGCGTCGACCCGCGGACCCGAGACATCGCGTTCCGGTTCGTCGGTCAGGTCGACCTGATGCGGACGACCTTCTCCGGCCTGGGGCTGGCGATGGGGCTGGCCGTCATGGTCGTGTTCATGATCATGGCCTCCCAGTTCAAGTCGCTGCGCCTGCCCTTCATCATGCTGTTCACGATCCCGGTCTCGTTGCTGGGGATCGTGCTGGCGCTGATGGCGTCCGGGCAGGGCTTCTCGATCACGGCGCTGATGGGCGTGCTGATGGTCGTCGGCATCGCCGTCTCGAACGGCATCCTGCTGATCGACGACGCCAATCGCCGGTTCAATGAAGGCGCCGACAAGGTAGAGGCCGTGATCGCGGCGGCCCGCACGCGCTTCATCCCGATCGCCATGACCAGCCTGGCGACGGTGATCGGGCTCATCCCGACGGCGCTGGGCCTGGAAGCCGGGACGGAGTCCAATCAGCCGCTGGCGCTGGCGGTCGTCGGCGGGCTGACGTCGTCGACGCTGCTGTCGCTGTTTCTGGTGCCGGTGATCTTCGTGCTCATCGCCCGCCGCGATTCTTATCGATGATGCCGATGACCAGCAGCACGAACGCCAGCAACCGAACCAGGAAGAAGTAGTGGCGGGTCTCGACGGTGGGTTCCCAGGCACCGCGCAGGCCCCAGTCGACCGCCAGCACGAAGAACGCGGTCGCGAACACCAGCAGCAAGCGATCCCCGCTCTGCCGCCAGAACCGCAGGAAGAAGAGGCCAACCGCGCAACTGGCCAGGGTCAGGGCGCCAAGGATGAACTGGTGCATGTCAGCGCTCCTGATCCCAGATGAGGCCAAACAGCATGACCGCCAGCGCCGCCAGCGCGGTCACGTCGCGCACCATCCGCAGGTCGACCTGCGGAACCAGCACCAGGTCGACGAACAACAGCACGTTGTTCAGCGCCAGGCCGATGAAGCAGAGGCTGCTCCAGAAGAGCAACCGCGCCCTGTTCGCGCGGTAGGCGCGGATCAACAACGTCGCACAGACGATCGACGTCAGCGCGCACAACAGGTAGACCGCCGCGGCCATCAGCTGTCTCCTTTCTTGATCCGGAAGGCGTCGGCGAACAACACCGCCCGCTCGCCGGCGGGCGCGAAGATCTGGGTGATCACCGCGACCCGCCGTTCACGGTAACAGGTCGCCAGCGCGCGGGCTTCCCGGGCCAACGCGTCGGTGCGCGGCTTGTAGAGGTACTTCGGCGGCTGGTCGGCCGTGAGCGCGATGAGGCCGTCGCCGTGGAGCCGGGACAGCCGGGTGCGCGCGGAGTCGGGCGTGGTCCGCAGGCTGGAGGCGATCTCGTGATCCGCCCACGCGCGCGGCGTCGACTCGAGGAGCAGCAGCAGAATCTCCAGCTGTTCGAGCGTATGAATGTGCCGCAGGATGAAGCGGCGTACCGGCTCTGGTAACGGGGAGTCCGCCAACAGGCAGAGATTGGCATCCACCCCGCCCGCGTCAATTGGCGCCCAGTCTCCTCAGGGGCTTCCCCTACAGGCGGTGGCGACGCGTCTTGAACGGCGGACAGACGTCTCGTAAGACTGGGCGATGTCGTTCTTCACGGCTGTCTGCCCCTGGCCGCTGGCGGGCCTGCTGATTGGCCTGCTCACGGTCGCCTTGCAGTGGCTGGACAACCTGCCGCTCGGCGCGACCGGCGCGGCGGCGGGCTTCGTCGGATGGGCGCGCAGGCCCGCCGCCGGATTGACGTGGCGCGCGCTCTTCTTCCTCGGCCTGATCGCCGGTGCGGCGCTCTACGCGGCCGTGACGCGCGCCGGACCGGCTGGGTGGGCTTATCCGGCCGTCGACCGGCTATTCGCGGGCGCGCTCTTGCCGAAGGCCGTCTGGCTGTCCGGCGCGGGCCTGTTCATCGGGTTCGGCGCGCGCTGGGCCGGCGGCTGCACGTCGGGCCATGGTATCTGCGGTGTCGGCCGCCTGCAGACAGGCAGCCTCGCGACGACGGTGACCTTCGTCGTCACGGCCGTGGTCGTCGCGCAGCTGGTCTGGCGCGGGAGCGCGCCATGACCTCGACGCGAGTCCGCGGCGGGGCGGCGCTGGCGGGGATCGCGTTCGGGTTCTGGCTGGCCTGGACCCGCATGACCGACTTCGACCAGATCGTGGGCGCCCTGCTGTTACAACGAAGCTATCTGTGGCTGATGTTCGCGACGGGGGTCGCGACCGCCGCGCTTGGCCTGCAGGCCCTGCGCCGCTTCCGCGTGCGGACGCTGGCGACCGGCGCACCCGTGTCCTGGCCAACGGTCCGCCCGCAGCCGCGCCACCTGCTGGGCGGCGCCCTGTTCGGGATCGGCTGGGCGCTGGCTGGCGTCTGCCCCGGACCGATCGCCGCGCAGCTGGGTGAGGGGCGGTGGTCGGCGCTGTTCACGCTGGCGGGCCTGTTCGGCGGCATCGCGCTGGCGGACGCGCTACGCGTCGTCGGCGCTCAGCGGATGTCGTCGACCTTGACGCCGAAGCGCTCGGCATAAAGCGCCAGCGTGCGCTGCCAGGCCGGACGGGCCTGACACCGCGCGAAGTAGGCCTTCACGTTCGGGAACGGGTCCATCAAGTCGGTCTTGCGGATCGTACGCAGGACGCCGGCCAGCATGATGTCGGCCGCGCTGAACTCGGCGCCGGCGATCCACGCCTGCTCTCCCAGGCGGCGGTCGACATCGCCCAGCCAGCGGCCGGCGAGCTTGCGCACCTCGCCCTTGAGCCGCTCGTTACCGGCGTCGAAGATCTCGACGAAATCCAATGAGATGAGCGTCGGCTCGACGGTGGCGACGGCGGCGAAACACCACTGCGTCACGCGCGTGCGCCCCTGGACGTCGGCCGGGATCAGCTTTCCGGCCTTCTCGGCGACGTAAAGCACCACGGCGGCCGACTCGGCCACGACGAAGCCGTCGTCGTCGATGATCGGCACCTGGCGGAAAGGGCTGATCCGCCGATAGGCCTCGCTGTCGAGCTCGCCCGCGGTCTGGTCGAGCCCGTGGACCCGATAGGGGAGCCCGGTCTCCTCGAGCGCCCATTGCGCCCGGAGGTCCTTGGTCTCGCCGATTCCTTCGGGGAAGATGTTCCGGAACGCGTAGAGAGTGAGCATGTCCGGACGACGAACGACCGGGGCTCAGATCGACAAAAGCGGCGAAAAAGACGCGGTCAGCCCACGCGCTCGGCGTAGGTCATCACCAGGTACATGACGGCCTCGCGGGGGGTGACGTTCCGGTAGACGTGGGGCACGTCGGCCGTGAAGAAGATGGCGTCGCCCGTGTCCAGCCGATGCAGCGTCCGGTCGACCTCGATTTCGACGGCGCCGGACGCGACCACCAGGTTCTCCGTGGTACCGGCCGGGTGCGGCGGCGCGTGCTCGGTGCCCGACGGCTTGAGCCGGAGCTCGTAAAACTCTGCCCGCTTGGATTCGCCCGCCGGAAAGAGCGCCCGGGAGCTGAACGTCCCCTCCTGGTTGGTGATGAGCCGGCAGCTTCGCGCGGTCACCACCGCCGGGGCGCCGGTCCCCCCCTCGGCGATCAGGGCCGAGAAGGTCACGTCCAGCGCCCGCGCGACTTTCCAGAGCGAGGTGATGGTGGGCGCGCTGCGGCCGAGCTCGATCTGGCTGAGCATGGCGCGGCTGACGCCGGACCGTTGCGCCAGCCGCTCCAGCGAGAGGCCGCGCTTGACGCGCAGGCGCCGCAGGTTCGCCGCCACCGCCACCAAGGGCTCGCCCGTTTCGGGCGCGGGCCGGTCCGGCGGCATGGCGCCGTTCAGCGCGGCTTCCACGGGTCGGCTCAGTCCCGAACCAGCGGAAGGCCGGCTTCGACCCAGCTACGCGTTCCGCCGACCAGGTTGTAGAGCTGCGCGAACCCGCCCGCCTCGGCCAGCTGCGCCGCGGTCTGGCTTCGGACCCCGGCCGCGCAGACGAAGATGATTCCGTCTCGCTGCAGCTCGGCCTTGAGGCCGCTTCGCAGCTTGTTGAGCGGTACCAGACGCGAGCCGGGGACGTGGCCGCGGGACCATTCCCCTGGCTCGCGAACGTCGACGACGTCGAGGTCACCGCGAGCAATCAGCTCCCGTGCTTCCTGAGCGGTCAGCGCGTTGATCATGGCGTCCAATATAGTGGACGCCCTGTCGCTATTCAAGAGGCGGCGAGGACAGACCAGAAAAGACTCAGCCGTGCGTCGGCGCCCTCCCGACCTGCAGGCGCCGCAGCGCGGCGGCCAGCGCGTCCACGTCCTCGCGCGTGTTGTAGGGCGCCAGCGAGGCCCGGACAGTCGTTTCGTACCCGAATCGCCGCAGGATCGGCTGCGCGCAGTGGTGACCGGCGCGAACGGCGATCCCCTCCTGGTCCAGCGCGGCGCCCACCTCCGTCGGCGGGAGGTCCCCAAGGACGAAGGACAGGACGCCGGCCTTGTCCGGTGGCCCGGGCAGCAGCTTCAGCCCCGGGATGGCGGTCAGGCAACCGGTCGCGTACTCCAGCAGCTCGTGCTCGTAGCGGCTGATGTTGTGAAGGCCGATCCCGGTGACGTAATCCAGCGCCGCGGCCAGGCCGACCGCGTCGGCGATGTTGCCGGTTCCGGCCTCGAAGCGGCCGGGCGGCGGCTGGTACTGCGTCCGCTCGAAGGTCACGTCCGCGATCATGTTGCCGCCCCCCTGCCACGGCGGCATCTCGTCCAGCGCCTCGGTCTTCCCGTAAAGCGCGCCGATGCCGGTCGGTCCGAAGATCTTGTGACCCGAGAAGCAGTAGAAGTCGCAGTCCAGGGCCTGGACGTCCACCGGCATGTGCGAAACCGCCTGCGCCCCGTCGATGAGCACGCGCGCCCCTACCCGCCGAGCGGAGGCGATCATCTCGCGAACCGGGGTGATCGTGCCGAGCGCGTTCGACACCTGCGACAGCGAGACCAGCCGCGTGCGCGGGCCGAGCAACTGCTCGTACTCGTCCAGCAGCACCTGGCCGTCGTTGCCGACCGGCGCCACCCGCAGTCGGGCGCCCTTCTCGGCCGCCAGCATCTGCCAGGGGACGATGTTGGCGTGGTGCTCGAGCCAGCTGATGACGATCTCGTCCCCGGCGCCGACGTGGCGGCGCCCCCAGCTCTGCGCGACCAGGTTGATGGCCTCGGTCGTGCCGCGCGCGAACACGATGTTCTTGGGCGACGGCGCGTTCAGGAAGCGGCGAACGGTGTCGCGCGCCCCCTCGTACGCGTCCGTCGCGCGCGCCGCCAGCGTGTGCGCGGCGCGGTGGATGTTCGAGTTCTCGTGCTCGTAGAAGTACGACAGGCGATCGATCACCGCCTGCGGCTTCTGCGTGGTGGCCGCGTTGTCGAACCAGATCAGCGGCTTGCCGTGGATCCGCTCGCGCAGGATCGGGAAGTCGCGCCGGATGGCGTGCGGATCGAAGAGGCGCGTCTCGAACTGTCGCGACGAATCCGGCCGCGGCAACTCGGGCCGCGACTGTTCGGGGCGCGACAGGTCGCTCCCGACGCCCAGCACGGTCGCGTTCGAGTCGGGCACCGCGGGCGCGGCGGGCGCGGGCACGGACGCCGGTGGCCCGGCGAGCTGCAGGAAGTACGGCGTGTCCGACGGAGACGGCGCGCCATCGTGCAACGTCAACGGCAGGCCGAAGTTGTTGCCGGACATTCCGTCCCAGGGCACGACCGGCAGTCCGCCGCCGGCCGCCGTGACCGGCGCCGAGCGGAAGTCGGTGTCCTTGGGCAACGGCGCCACGGACGGCGGGGGCTGCGGCAGCCCGGGAACGCCCGGCATCGCCGCATTCGGCGGCGCGGGCAGCTGCCCCGGTAACCCCGAAGGGCCGGAGAGCTGCGCCGGCGCACCCGGCGGCGCCTGGAAGAGCGCGTTGGCCAGCCGGGCGATCTGCTGCCCCAAAGTCTCGGGATCCGCGGCCGGCGGTCCGCCGGGCGGCGACCAGGAATCAGCCATACTCGTGGTACCGGTCGACTTCCACGCCTTCGAGCACGCCCAGCGCGTCCTCGGTCAAGATGGCGGCCGCGCAGTAGAGCGACACCAGGTACGCCGCCGCGCCCTTGGCGTTGATCCCCATGAACCGCACCGACAGGCTGGGGCTGGCTTCGCCGGGGATGCCGGGCTGGAAGAGGCCAACCACGCCGCGCTTCTTCTCACCGGTCCGCATCAACAAGATGTTGGTGCGGCCGTCGGCGATCTTCAGCTTGTTGGACGGGATGACGGGGATGCCGCGCCAGGTGATGAACGGCGAGCCGAACAGTGTGACAGTGGCGGGCGGGACACCGCGCCGCGTGCACTCGCGCCCGAACGCCGCGACGGCGCGCGGGTGGGCCAGGAAGAAGGCCGGCTCCTTCCAGACGCGCGTGATGAGCTCGTCGAAGTCGTCCGGCGTCGGCGGACCCTTGCGGGTCGGCACGCGCATCGAGGCCGCGGCGTTGTGCAGCAGGCCGTAGCTCGGGTTGTTGACGAGCTCGTTCTCCTGCCGCTCCTTCATCATGTCGATGAGGACGCTCAGCTGCTCGCGCACCTGGTCCATCGGGCTGCGAAACAGGTCCGAGATGCGCGTCTGCACCTCGATCGTCGTCGTCACCGTGCTCAGCGTGTGCTCGAGCGGCGGATCCTCGTAGTCGATGTAAGCGGCGGGCAGGTCGTCGTTGTCGCCGGGGCTGCAGGCGATGGCGATCTCCGCCTCCTTCTCCTGCTTCACGCGGTTGATGCGATACGTCCCCGCCTCGACGGGCGTCCAGGGAAGCAGGCTCACCAGCCAGCGCGGCGTCGTGCCCCGCCATTGCGGCGGCGTCTTGGTGGTGTTGGCGAGGTTGCGAGCCGGGCCAGAACCCAGGGTGCGGTCGTGTGCGGGAAATTCAGCCATGTCGGTTGTTCTCCGATGCGGACCGTAGCGCTCGTCGATCGAACGTCGCAAGCAGATGAAGACGCAGGCGCCGACGCGGGCGACGTTTGTTCCGCCAAGACGGAACCACTTCCGTTATGACGGATGTCGGAACCGTCAAGGCGTCGAAACCGTCGACTTCACTGCGGCGGGGCGTCGAGCAGGGCCACGGCGCGGGCCGCGGTCTTTCGAACCTCGACGTCCGGGTCCTGCGCCAGACCGCGCAGTGGTGACAGCGCTTCGCGGACGCCCGCCTCGGCCAGCGACGCGGCGGCCGCGCGGCGCAGATCGGAGACGTCGGAGCCCAGGAGCGCGATCAGCGCCGGCCCCGCGGCGGACGCGCGCAGCCGGCCCAGGGCGACCGCCGCCTCCTTGCGGACCTGCCAGTACGGATCGTCCAGCGCCGCCAGCAGCGCGGGGACCGCCTGCGTGAGCGCGGAGCGGCCCAGCACGATCGCGGCCTCGGCGCGCACGCGCCAGTCCGCGTCGGCGGTGGCTGCCAGAAAGTCCGGGAGCAAGGCCGGCCCGTTGAAGAACGCCAGCGTGCCGAGGGCCAGCCGGCGCACTTCGGGGTCGGTGTCCGCCAGGCGGGCCCGCAGCGCGGGGATCGTGTCCGCGGAGCGCAGGTAAGCCAGCGTCACGACCGCCTCGCGACGAACGGAGGCGTCCGGATCGTCCAGCGCGCGCGTGAGCGGCGCCAGCGACCGGTCGTCCCGGTGCTCGCGCAGGGCGACGATGACGGCGCGCCGCACCTCGGCCGCGGGGTGAACCAGGGCGTCGACCAGGGCCGTGGCCGCCGCGCCGTCGCGCAGCTCGCGCAGCGCGGCCCCGGCGGCGGCGCGCACGTCCTCGGCCTCGTCTTCCAGCGCCGCGATCAACGCCGGCGCCGCGCGCCCGTCACCCAGGTCCTCCAGCAGGCCGACGGCCAGCCGGCGCACCGTCGGATCGGCGTCGCGCGCGGCGGCGATCAGCGCGTCGACCGCGTCGACGCTGGCCACGTCCTCCAGCGCCATCAGCGCCAGCTGCCGCTCGGCGGGATCCGGATTGCGCAACCGCGCCAGCGCGGCCTGTTCCGTGTCGGTCATGCGTTCACCGCACCAGGAAGGGGATCTTGACCGTGATGGCGTCCTTCGGGCAGTCGATCTCGCAGGCCAGGCAGTACCAGCACTCGTCGAACTGCATGTGGGCCTTGCCGGACACCGGGCTGACGGACAGGCAGTCGACCGGGCACGAGTCGATGCAGATGTGGCAACCCGAGATACAGCGCTGCTCGTCGACGACCACGGGGACGTCGAACCGCTCGGTCGTCTGCGCGCTGGGCACCACCTTCGCGGCGGCCGCCTTGACCGCCTCGCGGTCCAAGAGGTGATCCGCAGAACGACTCATGAGCGGACCTCCGTGCGGGCGGGCGTCGCGGCGGGAACCACCGGCGCCGCCGCGACCGCCGCCGGGACGCGGATGCGGTAGTAGCTGCGCCGTTCTTCGTCGTCCAGCGACACGATGTACGGCGCGACCGGGCGCTTGCGCGCGGCCATCCGCCCGTCGGCGTTCTTGTACAGGTCGACGTGGACGAACCAGTTGGCGTCGTCCATCTCCGGGTAGTCGAGCCGGTGGTGGTAGAGGCCCCAGCGACTCTCGGTCCGGTACAGCGACGCGCGGGCGGCCATCTCGGCGCAGTCGCGGATGAAGCTGGCCTCGACGAAGCGCATGAGCTCGTGCGGGGTGGTGGCGCTGACTTCGTCCAGCTCGTCCTGGGCGCGCTCGAACAGGGCCAGGCCGTGCGTCATGCGATTGCCCGTCTTCGGCGGCTGCAGGTAGTCGTTCACCATGCGCCGCACCTTGTACTCGTACTGGTGCGGCGCGACGCCGACCGGCCGCTCGGTCGGGCGGCGCAGGCGGGCGCGCTCGGCGGCGCTCTGGTCGGCGGCGAGCTCGTCGTCGGCCGCGCCGGGCGCCTGCGCGTCGCGCAGATAGCCGAGCGCGCTCTCGGCGCAGATCTCGCCGTAGGTCATCGCGCCCAGGAGGTAGTTGTGCGGGACGCAGGCCATGTCGCCCGCCGCGTACAGGCCCGGCACGGTGGTCTCGCCGCGCTCGTTGACGGCGACGCCCGAGGCGCTGTGCCCGCTGCAAAGACCAATCTCGGAGATGTGCATCTCGACCAGATCGCCGGCGTACGTGTGACCGCGCCCGGCGTGGAACCGCCCCCGGCTCGGGCGCTCCGTCCGGTGCAGCACGCGCTCGATCTCCGTGATGGTCTCCGGCGCCAGGTGGGTCAGCTTCAGGTAGACCGGCCCGTTCGCCGAGTGGAGCTCGCGGTAGAACTCCATCATCATCTGGCCGCTCCAGTAGTCGCTCTCGATGAAGCGGTGGCCGTGCGCGTTCACCGTGTGGCCGCCCAGGGGTCCCGTGACATACGCGCACGCCGGGCCGTTGTAGTCCTTGATGAGCGGATTGATCTGGAAGCACTCGATGCCCGTCAGCGCGGCGCCCGCGTGGTACGCCAGCGCGTAGCCGTCGCCGGCGTTGGCTGGGTTCTCGTAGGTCCCGAACAGGTACCCCGACGCCGGCAGCCCCAGCCGCCCCGAGGCGCCGCAGCACAGGATGACCGTCTTCGCGCGAATCACCTGGAAGCTGCCGTCGCGCACGTTCAGCCCCAGCACGCCTGCGATGCGGCCGTCGGCGCCCGTCAGCAGGCGGGTGGCCATCACGCGGTTGCTCACCCGCACGCCCGAGCGCCGGATCATCCGGGTCAGGATCTTCTTGAGGTCGTAGCCTTCGGGCATCGGCAGCACGTAGCTGCCGTTGTGGTGCACCTTCTTGACGTCGAAGTCGCCCGTGGCGGTCTTCTGGAACTTGACGCCCCAGCCGTCCAGCTGGCGGATCATGTCGAAGCTGCGCTCCGCGTAGGCGAGCACCGCGCGCTGATCGACGATGCCGTCGTTCGCCATCGTGATCTCTTTGACGTACTGCTCGGGCGTCGCGTGCCCCGGGATGACGGCGTTGTTCAGGCCGTCCATGCCGATCGCGATGGCGCCGCTGCGCTTGACGTGCGCCTTCTCGAGCAGCAGCACGCGACCCATGGGCAGGTCCCGCTGCGCGCGAATCGCGGCCGTGCTGCCGGCGCTGCCGCCGCCCACGACGACGACGTCCACCTCCACGACCGGAGCGTCCTGGGCGTCCGCGCTCATAACCAAGACATCTATATGTTTTAGAAGACAGCGGTCAAGCGCAAAACGCCCGGCGCTCGACCGCTGTTTTGGGGCGTCAGAACGCGATCTGGAAGCGGCCGATCAGCGCGTCCTCGGTCTTGCGATTCCCGCTCTTGGCGCCGCCGGTGAACCAGGTCTGCTCGAAGTTCGCCGACGCCTTCAGGTTACGGCTCAGCTGCCAGTTCACCGCGACGCCGTACCCGTCGGCCTTGGACACCGACTTGCTGGGATCGGCGGCCGTCGGAAACGCCGCCGAGTCGACGCGCAGCCAGTTGTAGCGGAAGCCCAGCTCCAGCGCGCCGTACTCCCCGCGGCTGAAGTTGACCGCGTGGCGCGGCTTCACCCCTTCGTAGCTCTCCTCGCCGCCGATCGCGACCGAAGCCGTCACGTGCCCGGACGAGTTGTTGAGCGCGCCCGTCACGTTGCCGCGGCCGATGCTCTGGTACTCGTGAACCCACTCGGCCAGCAGGCCGAAGAACGCCTTGTAGTAGTAGAGCTGCGGGTTCACACGGCTGTGGCGACCGTTGGCCACGATCGTCGCCGTCAGGTCGGTCGTGCTGGAGATGTACTGGTAGATCGTGTTCTGGCCGGCGCTCTTGAAGGCGGGCAGCCAGGTGTTCGAGGCAGCGCCGTTCGTGAGCGCGGTCGAGCCATTTTCCACGCCCGTGCTGCCGGCGATTCCGACGCCGAGGCGACCCAGGTACCGCAGCCCCGGCGTGTTGAACGGCTGGATGAAGATCCGGCCGCCCCACGTCTTCCATTTGTTGTTGTCGATGTCCTGCAGGCCGTAGTCGGGGGTGCCGTTGAACAGGCCGATCTCGTACCGAACGATGCCGCCGGCGACGTCGCCCCACAGCTGAACACCCACCTCACGCTGAGGCGTCAGGTTCTGGTCGAGGCTCCGCTCGATGAACACCAGGTCCTGATCGGCCTGCAGGCGCTCGAGACCGTAAGGCTGCTTGAACTTGCCGAAGCGCAGGCGAAGCCAGGGACGGGGATGCGTGTCCAGGAACGCGTCGGCGACGATCTGCGTGTTGTTGCCGAAGTCCGGCGCGAAGTAGAAGTCGGTCAGCCCCAGCACCGTGCCGGCCAGGATCGGGCGGATCTTGCGGGCCACGAAGGTGTCGTTGTTGGACAGCGTCCCGTCGTTCAGGAACGCCCGACCGTCGACCTGCAGCAGCCCCTTCCAGCGGATCTGGTACAGACCCTCGCGGCTGATGATCGCGAAGCCGTTCTCGTCGGTCTGGAAGATCGGACCGACGGCGTTCTTCTCCAGCGCGCGCGTGCGCAGCTCAATCTCGTCGTAGCGCCCCTGCCAGGGCGCGGGCGCAACGGCGGGAACCGCCGACGGCGCGACCGGCGGCGGTGGCTGCGGCGGCGCGGCCGACCCGCGATCCTGCGGCCCACCCGAGGGCACCGCCGGCGCGGGCACCCCAGCGGCGGGTGGGACCGCCACGGCGGGACTAGAGGGGACGGCTTTTTCGGCCGGTGCGTCCTGCGCCAGGGCGCGCGAGGGCGCGACAGCCGCAGTCACCGCGGCGAACCCAAAGACAACGGTCAGCTTGGAACGGAATAAGGGACTCATCTGCTTCTCTCCTTACGGTCGCGACCGCGCGCGCTGCGCGAATCGGTTCGCCTCGGACGCGCTCATCGCGCCGAGGCCACGTACAGGAGAGAAGCCGGCTCATGACGAGTCCGGCGGTATACACAATCTTTGTCTCGAATACGAGACAGATCGTAAGCCAACGCCCTAAAGCGGCTTGTGGCTGCCAATCCCCAGGAGGCGGGTGGTCAGCTTGACGCGACGCTGCCGCAGCGAAGCGCGCGCGCCGTCCCAGGTCAGTTCGTCGTGGATCTTGCCGACGGCGAACAGCGAGGTCGCGCCGCCGTCGAGGGCGGTCCGGAAGACCTGCAACGCCGAAACAGCCGTGGCCTGGCCCTGTGTCTCGTCGACGGCGACCGTATAGACGGTGACGTGCCGGGTCAGCGGCGCGTGGTCGCTGTTGTGGCGGGGCAGCGTCCGAAACAGCACCTCCAGCTCCGGGCGCGCCAGATCCAGCCAGGTCATGTCCCGGCGAATCTCCGGGCTGTACGCCTGGATGCTGTAGCGAAAGTCCGGCGCGCACAGCGCCAGGAAGCCCTCGAAGTCGTCGTCGTCGAGGCGCAAGCTGGCTGACGCGATCACCTCGGCAATCGCGGTTCGCGCGTCGCTCATCGAAGTGGCCGCCCGCCCTCCGCGAACGGGTCCGCGGGCGAGCGCCCCATGTAGCGGCTCCAGGTCGCGTAGAAGTGGCGCATCCCGATCTCGTCGTGGATCGTGTGGTCTTCCTCGCGCGCGTGCAGCACCCACCGGCTGTCGGTGCGTCCGTCGCGCATCGCGATCCCCTGCCCCTGCACGCCCAGCAGGTCCTCATGCAAATTGCGGCCGAACGGTCCCCAGATCTGGTTGTGGTCGCGCACGCGGGCCGCGCGTGTCTCGGGTGAGTCGTCCTTCAGGCCCAGGCCGCGGAATTCGATCATCACCTTGTTCGGCGCCAGCGGAATCGCAGTGTCGAGGCGGATGACCGACGTGCGCAGGTTGTAGGTGATGCCGGGGAAGAGGTCGACCAGGATCCAGCCGCCCGGCGTCAGGCCGGGCCAGCCGACGTCGCGCGCGGCGCTGCCTTCGTAGCGATCGTAGCGAACCTCCATCGAGCCGACGGCCGCGTGGCCGTTGGGGTACGGCGTGTAGCGCCGCTGAAAATACCCGGGCTGCTGCATGCCCGTGACGCGGTTAAAGTAGTGCATGTAGTCGTGATAAAATTCGCTGTTGGTGTCGTGCCACAGCTTGTAGTTGGTCTGCACGACCACCTTTTGGTAGTGGAACACCTCCAGCGGCTGGCGCAGGAACGGGTCCAGGGTCTCCAGCGCGGGACCGATCCAGTCGCCCAGGCTGGGCGCGCCGTCATCGACGTTGACCCACACGAAGCCGCCGTACCCGACGGCGGCGCGCACGCGCCGTAGGCCCAGGTCCGCGCCGCTCAGGCGGTCCTGATAGCCCTCCTTGCGGCGCGCGATGCCCGTGCAGTGCCCCTGGGCGTCGAACGACCACGCGTGAAAGATGCAGGTGATCGCTCGCGCATTGCCAGCCGGGTCGTGCAGCAGCACGTTCCCGCGGTGCGGGCAGACGTTGTAGAAGGCGCGCGGCTCGCCGTCGGCGCCGCGGATCACGAACAGCTCCTTGCCGCCGGGGTGGAGGAAGGTGCGGTAGTCGTAGGGGGCCGGCAGCTCGCTCTCGTGGCACGCGATGATCCAGCTCCGATCGAAGATCTTCTCCTGCTCTTCTCGGAAAATCCCTTCGTCCGTGTAGAGGCGCGTGTCGACGTAGTGAGTGGATGGCAGTTTGGGCCGGGCGGCCCATTCGGCGGCGGTGCGAGACAAGCGAGACCTCCGGTCAGACACTGGCGCCCACGGGGGCGCCGCGATTTTGGTTTGACAACCCGACGAGCGGTACTTTACTAGACATGTGTCTACCATGTCCA
This sequence comes from Polyangia bacterium, assembly GCA_045802645.1. Taxonomy (GTDB): domain Bacteria; phylum Myxococcota_A; class Polyangia; order Fen-1088; family Fen-1088; genus JADGRB01. The sequence continues at coordinate 3,644 of JBJMQQ010000103.1, read as the reverse complement.
CGACGACACGCTTCTGGAACGCGGCAGCGGCCGCCCTGATTCTCTTCGGCTGCCACCGGGCCCCGACCACACCGGCGCCGGGCGCCGCCGCCTCCGCGCCGCCCGCGGCAGCGTCGACGGCGGTCGACTACGGCAAGCCCGGCGAGCCGATCCATCTCACCGTCGGGTACCAGCCCTACTACGCCGAAGCCTGGTCCGGCGCCGTGGTCAACGGGCTGGCCCTCTGGAAGAACCACCTGCCCGCCGGGTCGACGGTGGACTTCAGCGTCGGCCTGCAGGGCGCGCTGATCATCAACGCCATGCTGGCCGGCAAGCAGCAGATCGGCTACGTGGGCGACATGCCGGGCATCGTCGGCGCGACCAAGCGCGAGGTCGCCGACCTGCGCATCGTCGCCAACATCGGCCTGGGCCACGATCAGTGCAACGTCTTCTTCGCGCGCCCCGACGCGCCCGCTTTCGCCAGCGCGCAAGACGCGTTGAAGTGGTTGAACGGCAAGACCGTCGCCGTCCCCAAGGGGAGCTGCAGTGACCGATTCGCGCGCGCCGTGTTCAAGAAGAACAACGTCACGCCCGCCGAGTACCTCAACCAGAACATCGAGCTCATCACCAGCGGCTTCCGGGCGCACAAGCTGGACGCCGCGGTCGTGTGGGAGCCGGTTGCGTCGCGGCTGGTCAACGAGGGGCTGGCCCGCCGGGTCGCCACGGGCAACCAGTTCGGCGAGAACGACGGCGCGTTGATCGACGTGCGCGCCGACCTGATCCAGCAGCGCCCTGACGTCGTGAAGGGGTGGCTGGAGACGGAGCTCGAGGCGGAGCAGATCCTGGCCGATCCGGCGCGGTCGCACGAGATCGTGCCGCTGCTGAAGAAGCAGACCACCGGCTTCGACGAGAAGACGCTCTGGCAGGCGCTGTTCGGCAGCTACTCCGTCGCGGCAGGCGGCAGCCCGGTTCGGCTGACGATCCCGTTCGGGTTGACCGATCAGTCGCTGGAGCTCATCCAGCGCTCGACGGCCTTCCTGTACGAGGTCAAGAGCATCGCCATCCCGAAGCTGGCGCCGGACGCGATCTTGCCGGACCTGACGGCGCAGATCCTGAAAGAGCACGGGCTGCACGCGCCGGTGGCGGAGATCAAGGCCGTCACCGAGGCCCCCACCAGCTGGGCGACGAAGTAGCGCGGCGCGACGGAGCTCCCGATGGCAGCGACGACCGGAACCACCAGGCTGCCGCTGGCCCTCTGGCGCCTGGCGGCCTGGTTCAAGAGCCCGCGCCCGTACCTGATGGTGCTCGGGTACGCGCTGGTGCTGGGCACCTGGGCGCTGCTGGTCGACGTCGGCGCGGTCTGGCGGTTCGCGAAGATGCCGGGGGTCGTGCAGATCGCGCGCGAGTGGACCAGCCCCGATCCGACGTTCGGCGTCTCGATCCACACAGGCATCTACTACGACCACATCCTGACCAGCCTCCGGCGCATCGGGCTGGCCTTCGCGCTGGCGACGGCGCTGGGCGTCCCGATCGGCCTGCTGCTCGGCTGGTCGCGGACGTTCAAGGAGTACCTGCTTCCAATCTTCGAGGTGCTGCGCCCCATCCCGATCCTGGCCTGGGTGCCGCTGGCGATCGTGATGTTCTCGGGATCCGAGACGCCGGTGGTGTTCCTGACGTTCCTGGCCTCGTTCTTCGCGACGGCGCTCAACACCGTGCTGGGCGTGCGCTCGATCGACGCCAGCTACGTGCTGGCGGCGCGCTGCCTGGGCGCCACGCGCTGGCGGATCTTCCGCCACGTGGTCATCCCCGGTGCCCTGCCCCACATCTTCACGGGGCTGCAGATCTCGGTCGGCGTGGCCTGGTTCTCGCTGGTCGCGGCCGAGATGGTCTCCGGCCAGTTCGGCCTGGGCTACCTCATCAACACGTCGTACACGATGGTGCAGTACCCGACGATCGTGATCGGGATGCTGACGCTGGGCGCGGTCGGCTACCTCACCAGCGCGGTGGTGCGCCGGGTCGGCGAGCGGCTGCTGGTGTGGCACGACCGCGACGTGGCGGCGGGAGGCGCGCGGTGACGGCGCGCGGCGCGCTGCGCTTCGACAACGTCGTCAAGCGCTACGGCGGGCTGAAGTCCGGCCTGCTCGCCGTCGACGGCTGCACGTTCGACGTCGACGCGGGCGGCATCTGCGTGGTGGTCGGCCCGTCGGGGTGCGGCAAGACGACGCTGCTGAACGCGGTGGCCGGCTTCCACGACATCGACGGCGGAACCATCACGCTGGACGGCGCGGTCCTGTGCGGCCCCGGGCGCCCGCAGGCGACCGTGGGCCCCGACCGCATCGTCGTGTTCCAGAACGGCGCGCTCTTCCCCTGGAAGACGAACCTGGAGAACGTCGCGTTCGGACCCATCGTTCAACGCACGATGCCCGCCGCCGCCGCGCTCGACAAGGCGCGCGGGCTGATGGCCGAGGCGGGGCTGGCCGGCCACGAAGACGCCTACCCGGGGCAGACCTCGTCGGGCGTCCGCCGCCGCGTCGAGATCGTGCGCGCGCTGATGAACGATCCCGCCGTCCTGCTGCTGGACGAGCCATTCCGGGCGCTGGACTCGCTGACCAAGTCGGTGATGCACGAAACGTTGCTGGAGACCTACGCGCGCAACCGGGTGACGATCTTCTTCATCACCCACGACCTGGAAGAGGCCATCTTCCTGGGCACGCGCGTGGTGGTGATGACCTCGCGCCCGGCGCGACCCAAGCTGGTCCTGGACGTCGACCTGCCCTTCCCGCGCCGGTACGACGTCGTCACCAGCGAGGGCTTTCGCCGCCTCTTGAAGCAGGCCACCGAGGTGGTGCACGACGCGGCGCGCAAGGCGTTCGAACTGGGCGAACGCGAGGGGCGCGCATGACGGCCAATGCGTTCACGGCCCCGGTGCCCAGCCGGCGTCGGTGGCGCCTGCAGCCTCCCGCCTGGTCGCTGCTGAACACGGTCCTGCCGCGCGCGCGCCGGCGGGCGCTGATCTCGTATGCGGTGGTGACGGTGATCTGGCAACTGGGCGCGACCAGCGGCCGCTGGCTGGGGCGGCCCGTGCCCTGGCTCGGGAACCTGCCGGCGCCGACGGCGGTCCTGGCCGCCTGGGCCCACCTGGTGCGCGACGCCGGCTACTGGTGCAGCTGGCTCCTGAGCTTCCAGCGCGTCGCGATCGGATTTCTGGCCGCCGTCGCCGTCGGCATCCCGTTCGGGCTGATGATGGCGCTGAGCCGGACGATCCGCGGCCTCGTCTTCCCGGTGTTCGAGCTGCTGCGTCCCATCCCGCCGCTGGCCTGGGTTCCCGCCGCCATCATCTTCTGGCCGACGCAGGAGCTGTCGATCGACTTCGTGATCTTCCTGGGCGCCTTCTACACGATCGTCCTCAACGTGCTGGGCGGCGTCGACGCGCTCGACATCCGGCTGATCCAGGCGGCGCGCTCGATGGGCGCCTCGCGGTGGAACGTGTTCCGGCGGTTGATCTTGCGCGGCGTGCTGCCGTCGGTGCTCGTCGGCATGGACGTCAGCATCGGCATCACCTGGGAGGTGGTCGTCGCCGCCGAGATGATCTCGGGCGGTGGCGCCGCCGGGTCCGCGGCCTCGGGCGGCGGCCTGGGCTTCTTCATCTGGAGCTCGTACGTGGG
>JBJMQQ010000102.1:0-25084 GCA_045802645.1 Polyangia bacterium | reverse complement strand
TTCCCCCCCTCTATATGCAGGCGGCGCACGCCGCGGCGCGCGGCCAGATCGCTCAGTTCGAGATGATCTACGGCGGCCGCCGCGCGGTCGACCTGGTCCTGCTGCGCGAGATGGAGGCGATGCGCCTCCCGCTGTTCCTCGCGACCGAAACAGGCGAGGTCGGCGACCAGGGGCTCGTCACGAAGACGCTGACGGCCCGCCTCGACGCCCATGCGGGCAAGCCCGTACGGATCCTGAGCTGTGGTCCCAACGCGATGTTGTGGGCCGTGGCGCGGCTGGCGCGCGACCGCGGCGTGCCCTGCTTCCTGTCGCTGGAAGAGCAGATGGCCTGCGGCATCGGCGTCTGCCTCGGCTGCGCCGTCCCGGCCCGCTCGCGGCCGTTCCGCTACGTCTGCAGCAACGGCCCCATATTCGACGCCGCCGACGTGCTGGACGTCAGCGAGCCGCCGTCCCCGCCGCCCGCCTGCCCTTCATGAGTGTCCGCCTTCAGATCGAAGCGGGCGGGCTCGCGTTTCGCAACCCGGTCCTCACCGCCTCGGGCACCTTCGGCTACGCGAAGGAGTTCGAGTCGCTGACGGAGCTGGGCGCGCTGGGCGGGGTCGTCACGAAGGGGATCTCGCCCAAGCCGCGCTTCGGCAACCACACGCCCCGCATCTGCGAGACCGCTTCGGGGATGCTCAACTCGATCGGCCTCGAGAACGTGGGCGTCGAGGGGTTCGAGCGCGAGAAGCTGCCGTTCCTGCGCGCCTGCGGCACGCGGGTGCTGGTGAACTTCTTCGGGACCACGTTCGACGAATACGTCGATTGCGGCGCGCGCCTGGATCGCCTGGACGGCGTGGATGGCCTCGAGATGAACGTCTCGTGCCCGAACATCAAGGCGGGCGGCATCGAGTTCGGCACCGATCCACGCGTGTTGCGCGACCTCGTGCGGGCCTGCCGCGAGGTCGTCAAGAAGCCGCTGTGGATCAAGCTGACGCCCAACACCTCCGACATCGTGGCGCTGGCCAAGGCCTCCGCGGACGCGGGCGCTGACGGCCTGTCGATCATCAACACGATCACCGGGATGGCGATCGACGCGCGCACCCGCAAGCCCAAGATCGCGACGATCTTCGGCGGCCTGTCGGGCCCCGCCATCAAGCCGATCGCGTTGCGGATGGCGTACCAGGTCCGCAGGGCAGGGGTTCCGCTGGCGATCTCGGGGATCGGCGGGATTCAGGACGCGACGGATGCCATCGAGTTCTTCCTGGCCGGCGCCAGCACCGTCCAGGTCGGCACCCAGAGCTTCGTCGATCCCGATGCGTCCGGCGGAATAGTGCGCCAGCTCGCAGAGCGTTTGGCGGCTGATGGAATCAGCGACGTCCGGGAGCTCGTCGGGGCGTTGCGGGCGCCGTGAAAAGCCTTGACGACCTGGGGTTACGACGATTTAACTGCTGCGAAACTGGCGCGAAACATTGGCGCGATAGCGTGAGGACCGCATGAAGAAGATCGAAGCCATCATCAAGCCATTCAAGCTGGACGATGTGAAGGATCGTCTTCGCGAGGTGGGTGTTCAGGGGATGACCGTCTATGAGGTCAAGGGGTTCGGCCGTACCGGCGGAAAGAAGGAGGTCTATCGAGGCTCGGCCTACGTGGTCGACTTCGTCCCCAAGGTCCGCATCGAGATCGTCGTGAAGGACGACATCGTGCGCGACGTCGTCGAAGCGATCATGTCGGTCGCGCGCACGGGGCGAATCGGCGACGGAAAGATCTTCGTGACGCCGGTCGACGAGGCGATCCGCATTCGAACCGGCGAGCGTGGCGAAGACGCGCTCTGACCGATTCAGGCAGTTTTCGCACCCATAACCAACACCACGCGACAGGGGAAGGTACATGACTCCAGCTGAGGCCCTCAAACTGGCAGAGAAGAGCGGCGCCGTGATGGTCGACTTCAAGTTCGTCGACCTGCTCGGGATCTGGCAGCACACGACGATGCCGATCGCCAAGCTCGGCGCCGAGGTCTTCAAGGACGGTTACTTCTTCGATGGCAGCTCGATCCGTGGCTGGCAGCCCATTCACGCCTCCGACATGATCTTCATCCCCGACGCGGCGACGGCCATCATGGACCCGTTCTACGCGTTGCCGACGCTGTCGCTGACCTGTGACATCGTCGACGCGATCACCAAGCAGCCGTACTCGCGCGACCCCCGCACCATCGCTGCCAAGGCCGAGGCGTACCTGAAGTCGACCGGCATCGGCGACACGTCGTACTTCGGTCCCGAGCCCGAGTTCTTCATCTTCGACGAGGTTCGCTACTCCGAGGGCCCGAACCGCTCCAGCTATCTGGTCGATTCGATCGAGGGTCGTTGGAACACGGACCGCGAAGAAGGACCGAACCTCGGCTACAAGCCGCCGCACAAGGGCGGGTACTTCCCGGTTCCGCCGACCGACACGCTGGGTGACCTGCGCGCCGAGATGGCCGTGACGCTGGAGAAGGTCGGCATCCCGGTCGAGGTCTTCCACCACGAGGTCGCCACCGGCGGGCAGTGCGAGCTGTCCATGCGGTTCAACAGCCTCAAGGCGATGGCCGACTGGACCATGTGGTACAAGTACGTCGTCAAGAACGTGGCGCGCAAGAACGGTCGCACGGCGACGTTCATGCCGAAGCCCATCTTCGGCGACAACGGGTCGGGCATGCACTGCCACCAGTCGATCTGGAAGGACGAGAAGAACCTGTTCGCCGGCGACAAGTACGCCGGGCTGTCGGACATGGCTCTCTACTACATCGGCGGCATCCTCAAGCACGCGCCGGCGCTGTGCGCCTTCACGAACCCGGGCACGAACAGCTACAAGCGGCTGGTCCCCGGCTACGAGGCGCCGGTGAACCTGGCCTACTCGTCGCGCAACCGGTCGGCCTCGATCCGTATCCCGATCGGCGGCAGCTCGCCGAAGGCCAAGCGGCTCGAGTTCCGCTGCCCCGACCCGACGGCGAACCCGTACATCGCGTTCGCCGCGATGCTGATGGCCGGCCTGGACGGCATCCAGAACAAGATCGACCCCGGCAAGCCGCTGGACAAGGACATCTACGCGCTGTCGCCCGAGGAGTCGAAGGACGTGCCGAAGGCGCCGGGCTCGCTCGACGCGGCACTGAATGCGCTCGAGCGCTACCACGCCTTCCTGCTCAAGGGCGACGTGTTCACGCCGGACGTCATCTCGACGTGGCTGGACTACAAGCGCGAGAACGAGGTGGACGCCATCCGCCTCCGGCCGCACCCCTACGAGTTCGCCCTCTACTTCGACAACTAAGACCGGGAACCGCTGAGACCCGTCTGAGGTGAATTCGCGGAAAGGGGGCCTTCGGGTCCCCTTTTCGCGTTTCTGGTCCTGCATTGAACCCACCAGCTCCCCTTGCCCGCTTGCGCCAACTGGCCTAAAATCTTCAGTTCGCGGGCGCATTGGCAGCTCCGCTTCTCCCTATGGGTGGCCTCTCATTCAGCGACCGCGCCCGGCGCTCGATGTGGCGAATCATGCCCAAGCGCGCCGTGTCAGGCGCCATTGGGTGGGGTGCCGCGCGCGGTATCCCGCGAGGCCTCCGGAGGGTGATGTTGTCGCGTTTCGCCGCCGTTTACGGGATTGACGTCGAAGAGGCCGAAAAGCCGCTCGAGGACTACGCCGGGTTCGACGACTTCTTCACGCGCCGCCTGAAGCCTGGGGCGCGGCCGATCGCCGACCAGCGTGAGGCGATCGTCTCGCCAGCGGACGGCGTGGTGGTCGAATGCGGTCTCGTCGCCGACGGGAAGCTGATTCAGGCCAAAGGAACGCTGTTCTCCCTCAGCGAGCTGCTGGGCGACGAAGAGGCCGCCACCCGTCTGAACGGCGGGGCGTACGTCATCACGTACCTGTCGCCGAAGGACTATCACCGCGTCCACTCGCCGGTCGCGGGGAGGGTCATCGGCTGGCGTCACGTTCCCGGGTCGCTCTTCTCCGTCAGCGCCAAGAGCGTCGCCGGCGAGCCTGGTCTGTTCGTCCGCAACGAGCGGCTGGTCACCCTCATCGAGATGGCGCACGGCGGGTTGTGCGCGGTCGTCATGGTCGCGGCCGTCGGTGTCGGGCACGTGACCGCCTCGTATGATCCAGCGGTGGCGACGCACCACCGTCAGTTCCTGCGCGCCGGCGTGAGCCACAAGCGCTACGACCAGCCGCGGCCGATCGGGCGCGGAGAAGAGCTGGGAATCTTCCACCTGGGGTCGACGACGATCGCCGTCTTCGAGCCCGGCCGCGCCGAGCTGAGCCCATTTGCCGGCGGAGCCTCCATGAAGATGGGGATCGGCATCGGGCGAATTCTGTCGGCCGCCCCGTCCGTCGCGGCGCGAGGTTGATGGCGTGGCGAAAGCGCAAGACGACACGTCGCGCGGGCCGGTCCCGGCCCAGACCCCCGGCGCCACCCCGGTCGCCGAGCCCGCCTCGGGTGACGACGACGCGCAGCCCGGTAAACGCAAGGACAGCGTGCGTCGTTCGCGTCCGGGCATCCCCCGCGAGCGCAGCGGGCCCATCGGGATAGCCACCGGCGACTTCCAGACCCCTTCCGTCCGCAGGCGCACGACGACGCAGCCACGTGGCACCCCGATTGGCGGGGTGCCCGTCCCCGAGCCCCCTCCGCCCATCGTCCTCGGCCCACCGTTCGAGGAGAGCTCGCCCGCGACGGCCGAAGACGCGAATTCCGACCACAGCACGCCCTTCGATGCAGCGCCCGTCGCGGCCGTCGATGTGCCGGATGCGCTGGACCCGGCGGTGCTGGCCGGCGATCCGCTGACGCCGCCGCCGCTCGCCGGGGGTCAGCCGCTGGGAGCCACGCCTGTCGATCTCGTCGAGGGAATCTCCGAGCAGGGGACCATTCCGCCGCCGCTTCCAGTGCCGGTCGACAGCCCGTTCGGCCCGTCGGTGGTGGTCGCCCCCGATCTCGACAGCGAAGCGGCCGTGCTGGCGGCCGAAGCCGCGGCCGTTCGCGCCCTGGACTCCGGTCCGCTGACACCGCCGCCCGAGGCGAACATCCCGGGGCCGACGCCGCCGCCTGCCGTCGCGCCAGACGAGGACCGTCCGACGCCGCTTCCGGTCACGGTCAGTGAGGCGGTGCCCCATGCGGCGACGCTGACCCCCGCTCCCGCGGTACCCACCCCCCCACCGCTGCCGCCCGAGGCGCTGGAGACCGCATCCGAGCCGCCGGTCGCCGACGTGCCCGCAGAGACACCCGGCGCCGTCCTGGCCGTCGAGGGCGCCCTGCCCGAGAGCCCGATGGACAGCGACGGAATTTCCGCTTCGTCTGACCTCGCGCACCCGGTCGCCGAGACGCCCGCCCCGGCGATCACCCTCGACGCGCTGCCCGACGTCGACGTCGACCCCACCGACGCGCTCGAGGTCGAAGAAGCGACGGAAGAAGCGACGGAAGAGGCGACGGAAGACGCGACCGAAGACCCGACCGAAGCGACGACGGGACCCATCGCGATCGCGCTGCCGGGGGACGCGACCCCAGCCACTGGCGCCCGCAGCCCGACGCCCCCGCCGATTCCCGGGCTCCACCTGAAGACACCCGCGCCCGAGGTCCGTCCTGCACGTGCGCCCGTGCCCGAGGTCCCGGCGCCTCTCGTCCCGGCGTTGCCCATCCTGCCGGAGGCACTGTCCGCGCGTCCGCGCCGGCCCAAGCGCTCGAAGCCCTGGTTCGAGGAGGTGTTCGACGAGGACTACCTTCGAACCCTCCCGTTCCTGCGGCCCGACCAGACGCTGCGCGAGGTCGAGTTCGTCGCCGCCGCCTTGAACTGCCCTGCCGGCGGGGAGCTGTTGGACATCGGGTGCGGCTACGGCCGACATGCGATCGAGCTGGTCCAGCGCGGCTTCAACGTCACCGGCCTCGACCTGTCGCTGCCGCTCCTCATTCGGGCCGCGGACGAGGCGCAGCGTCGGGCATTGTCCGTGAACTTCGTCCATGCGGACATGCGCGAGATGGCGTTCGAGAAGCAGTTCGACGGCGCCTACTGCATGCTCACCTCGTTCGGCTACTTCGACGAGGAGGCGAACCTGCGCGTCGCGGAGCGTATCGGGCGCGCTTTGAAGCCGGGCGCGCGGCTGCTGCTGGACATCGTCAACCGCGACTACATCGTGGGGGACTTGCCGGTCCGGGTGTGGTGGGAAGGGACCGGATGCGTGGTCCTGGAGGAGGTGGACTTCAATTTCCACACCAGCCGCATCAACACCCACCGATCCATCGTTTTCGAGGACGGCCGGCAACTGGAGCAGGAGCTGTCCATCCGGGCCTACACCCTGCACGAGATTGGGCGCCTGCTGCGCCAGGCCGGGTTTCGCGTGACCGACGTCTCAGGCCATCTTGCGACGCGCGGAGACTTCTTCGGCAGCGCTTCCCGTAACCTGCTGGTTTTGGCCGAAAAGCCCGTCGACGGCGAAGTCTGACACGCTGCGCGGCCGCCGAGCCGAAAAACAGTGGCGTCGCCATTGTGCCCGTGTCACCGGTCCCCATGTTCCGGGCATGGCCAGGTTGCAACCAAAGCGACGGCGCAAGCATCGAAGCGTACGAGTCATGGCGCGCCGGAGCCCGGAATATTTTTCGACCCCCGGCCGTATATCCCTGAAGGGTCCAGATGTGTCTGGATCGCGACGCGGCTCGACGGAGACATGCACGATGGGCGCACGAGGAGCAAAAGTGAAACTGGCAAAAAAAGCGCGTGGTGGCGAGACCAATCGGAAGCGACCGGCTGTAGCTGGGCGGCCGTCGCGCGATAACAAAGTCAAGCAGACCGCCGTCAAGGCGTTCTCGACCGGGCGTGCGCCCGTGCCGGCTAACGACACCGCTCTCGAGCCCGAGGCGTTGGGACTGCCGTCAGGCGTCCCGGTCCTGGACGAGCTCGAGCCGGATGTCGAGCTCGGCGCGACGCCAGACGTCGCGATCGAGACCGACGAGACGGACGAGGTGAGCGGCGTTACGGCTGAAGCAGCCGGAGACGAAGAAGAGGACGAAGAAGAAGAGGAAGAGGCGGAAGAACCCGTCGCCGCTGGCGCCAAGGCCAAGCGGAAGGGCGAGGACGAGCCGGCCAGCTTCCTGGCGATGTATTTCCGCGACATGGCGGAGCTGGACGTCCTGCGCCCGGAGCAGGAGTTCGAGACCGCGCGGAACATCGAAGAGATGGAGCTGGATCTCTGGCAGACGATCCTCGGCTTCGCGCCCGGCAGCGACTGGGTGATGGACGTCGTCGAGCGCGAGCTGGGCAAGCAGCTGCCTGAGGCGAAGGCTTACAGGGTCGCCGCGACCGCGGCGCGGGGGCGTTCTTCCATCCCGGCTCGGGGCAAGTTCGACAAGGCGGTGGCCGCGCTGGCGGTCAAGCTGCGGGCGCTCGACATCGATCGCATCTACCTGGATGCGTCGCTGACCGAGATCCAGCGCGTCGGACGCGGCGTGCAGGGCCTTCCCTTCGAGGGCACCGTGCCGTTCTCGACCTCCACGAAAGCGTTCGCGGACTACGTGCGGACCGTCGGGTCCAAGGCGTTCAAGTTGAAGGCCGCCAAGAACGAGTTCGTGAAAGCCAACCTGCGTCTGGTCGTGTCGATCGCGCGGCGGTTCAACCATGGCCGCTTGCCGCTCGCCGACCTGATTCAGGAGGGGAACATCGGCCTCATGAAGGCCGTCGAGCGGTACGACTATCGTCGCGGGTTCCGCTTCTCCACGTACGCGAGCTGGTGGATTCGGCACGCCATCAGCCGGGCGCTGGCGGACAAGGGCAGGGCGGTGCGCTTGCCGGTCCACATGATCGATGCGTACCACCGCATCGCAAAGTCCCAGCGCGAGCTGCAGTCCAAGCTCGAACGGGTGCCGACGACGCAGGAGATTGCTGCGGCGACGGGGATCGAGGCGGACAAGCTCGAGAAGATGAAGACCTTCCTTTCTGAAACGCCGGTCTCTCTGGACCGGCCGATTTCGGACGAGGACGGGCGGCGCCTGATCGACGTGCTGGTCGACCCGAACGAGGGGCCGGCGGTGCCCGAGCAGATGGCGTCGACCGAGACGCAGACGGAGATGTTGAAGTTCTTGTCGTCCCTCAAGCCGATCGAGGCTGACATCCTCCGGAAGCGGTTCGGGCTCGTCAACGACCGGGAGCGCACGCTCAAGGAGATCGGCGACGAGTACCGCCTGTCGCGCGAACGCGTCCGGCAGCTGCAAGAGCAGGCTCTGGTGAAGATGCGCCGGGCGATGTCCAAGCGCGAATCCCTCTGAGCCGCACGCCAACTGGATCGGGACCCGTCCAGGGTCCCGATCTTGTTGACCCATTCGTTACACAGGGCTATGGTCGGTCTCCCTCGTAAGGGAGGCAACGCACGATGAAGCGTGTTTTCGGTCTGGCCCTGTCCCTGGCGTTCGTCGCGATCGCCTCATGTTCGCAGAGTGGCGGCCCGCTCAAGGTGGAGTCCGTTGAGCCGCCCCAGGGGACGACCGGCGGTGGTGAGGAAATCACCATCAACGGCGGGGGTTTCCAACCTGGGAAGACTCAGGCCGAGGTGAAGTTCGGGCACAAGAAGTCCGAGACCGTCACCATCGCCTCGACGAACAAGATTCGCGTCGTCACGCCCCCGAACGACAAGGGGCCCGTCGACGTGACGGTGATGTTCGACGACGGCAGCACGTTCAAGATCCCGAACGCCTTCCGCTATGTCGAGCCGGCCGCGGGGGATAACACCCGCCAGGCCTTCTTTGGCGGACAGAAGAGCGCCGGGGGCGGCAACAAGATCGAAGTTCAGAAGAAGGCGCAGTAGCGCCCTCACCCTCTCCCTCACCCAGGCCCTCTCCCGCTCGCGGGAGAGGGATTGATCGTCGCGGGCCTTTGGCCCGCTTTATCTAAATTCGAGGCGGAACAGCTGCTGGCCCATCAGCAGGAACGAGCCCGTCGGAACGACGCGCTCGTGTCGCAGCCGCAGGAACGTTCCGTTCGACGACCCGAGGTCGGTCAGGAACACGCGGTCGTCGTGCAGGGCGATGCGCGAATGTGTCCCCGAGACGTAGCCGTCCTCCGGAAACAGGATGTCGCCGCGCTCGCGGCCGAGCACGATCGACTCGCCGAACAGCGGGAAGGCTGAACCGTCGACGTCACGGCCGACGATCACGGAGAGGCGGCCCCAGAACCCAGGGTTCGGGGTGCCCATGATCTCGGTCCCGTCTTCGAGCGGCTGGGGCGGCGAGATGACTTCGAACCGCAGCAGCTCCTGGCCGATGCGGAAAATGTCCCCCGACTCCAGCGGTTCCTCGCCGCCGATTTTCAGGAAGATCCCGTTCAGGCTCTGCAGGTCGCGAATCGTCACGCCCTCGGCGCCGACGGACAGCTCGGCGTGGCGCGGAGACAGGTAGGCGTCGGCGTCGAACAGCGCCGCCTGACCGCGACCGACGATGTTCTCGCCGTCGTGCAGTGGGTGGGCTCCACCTTCGGTCCCGTCGGGGCGAATCAGGATCAGCCGCCCGCGCGGGATGACGGCCGGAGCGACGACCCCGGTCGAACCCGCCATGAACATGGTCCGGGGCGGGCCAGCGGCGGCAGGCGCTGCCGCGTTCGGGGGACGGGCGGCGATGCGCGTGCCGCAAGCGCCGCAGAACGCGAAGCCGACCTGCACGGGCTTGCCGCAGGTGGGGCACGGCATCTCGGCGTTGCCCGCCGGGTTCGTCATCACGGGGGGCGGGGTCGGCGCCATCGCGCCGGCGGCGGGCAGGTTAGCGGTCCCGCCCGTCGGGCGGCCGAACGTCGGGGGCGGCGTCGCGGCTGACGCCGGGCCGCCGTTGGTCGCACCCGTCGAGGTCAGCCGCGGGCCAGGCGTGGCGCCGGCCAGCGGGTTCGGCGGGAGCTGGAACGGGATGGGGTCGGGCATCCGCGGCGAGTCGTTCCACGGGATGCCGCCGCGCGGCTTGGCACCCGCCGGCGAGGGCGTGCGCAGCTCACCCGCGACAGCCGACGCGGGAGGTCCCGGCGGCAGCACGGTGCGGGCGGTCTCGATCGGCGGCTCGGGCGCAGCCGGGGCCGTCACCACCGGGGCCGGCGTGGGGGCCAGGCCAGCGGACGGGGGGGACGCCAGGGGCGCCGCGGGCTTCACGAGCTCGCTGCCGCAACCCAGGCAAAACTTGTAGTGGTCCTGATTTTCTTTGCCGCAGCGGTTGCAGGTGATCAAAACGACCCCCGGTCAGCCTATGGCAACTAACATGGCGGGCCCCCACCGTCAATTCGCGGGAGCCATTTCTCCCGCGTCGATGCGGGCGCCTTCGCGTCTCAGCTAATTTCGACGCGAAGCAGCTGCTGCCCGAGGAAGATGTGGTCCCCGTGCTCGAGCGTCAGCTCGTCGTTGATGCGCACGAAGGTGCCGTTCTTCGACCCGAGGTCGGTGAGGGTCACCTGACCATCGGCGCCCATCGTGATCTGGGCGTGCCGGCCCGAAATGAAGGGGTCGTCCAGGAAGTTGACGTCGTTCCCCTCCCGTCCGATCGAGATCGTGTCGTTGCGCGAGCGGTAGATCATCCCGATCTCGCCACCGCGCAGCCGCTGGATCAGCTTCATCTTGGAAGGGCGCTTGGGGCTGGCGTAGAAGTACGTTCCCTCAGCGTCCGGCTGCGGGCCCAGGTCGGGCGGGGACGGCTCGATCTGCAGCAGCTGCTCGCCGATGAGGAACAGCGCCCCCGAGACCAGCGCCATCGGCGCCTTGATCCGGATGAACACCCCGTTCACCGACCCCTCGTCGACGACGTGCAGCTTGCCCTCGCGGTAGATGAAGCTGGCGTGCCGCGGCGACAGCAGCGGGTCGTCCGGAAACATGATGGCCCCGTCCGTCCGCCCGGCGAGGTGTTCGGTCGCGTTCAGCAGGTACGTGACGCCGTCGACCCCCTCGCCTTTGATGACGGTCAGCTTGGCGCGCCCGGGCGCCTGCTGGGTGTTGCCGAAAAACATCGTACGGGCGGGCGCGGCGGTCCCTTCGATCTTGGTTCCGCAGCTCCCGCAGAAGCGGAAGCCGGCGGGAACTTCGGCGCCGCAGTTCGGACAAAGCATTTCTCTGGCCTCCGGCCGGCGGGTACCGCCGGCTGACGCATTTTCAGCCGTGGCGCCGGCAAGTCAAGTCGAGCCGCGCCGATCAGCTCGCCTGGTCGCCACCCGCCCCGATCGCCGCGCGCGCGGCGGCGCGCACGACCGCATTGCGATCGGCGGCCACCACCCCGCGGAGTGTGTCGCGCCCGGCCGGGCCCAGGGCGGCCAGCACGCGAACGGCTGCCAGCCGCGTCCGCCAGGTGGGCGCTTGCCAGGCGGGCGTTCGGCCATCGTCTCTCGCGAGGGGGGCCAGGGCGGCGAGCAGCGGTCCTGCCGCAGCGGGGGTCGTGCGGACCAGCTGCCGGGCAGCCCTCACGGCGCCGTCCGCGAGGTCCGCGTCGCCGTCGGCGACGGCCGCGGCGATGCGTGCGCCTGTGATTCGCGCGTCGCCCAGCTTCGCCAGCACGCTCAGCGCCGTTGCGCGGATGGCGCGGTCCGGGTCGTCCAGCGCATCGGCGACGGCGTCGGCCAGCGTGGCCGCCACCTCGTGTACCGCTTGCGCGTCCTCAGGCGCGATGACGTCGTTTCCTGCAGGCGCCAGTGCGCCAAGGCCAGGCTCGTCTGTCCGGCTGTCGAGGTCCAGCAGCGCCGTTCGCCGCGCTTCGCCGCCCGCCGCCAGCGCCTCCCCCAGGAGGTGAATCACGGCCGGCACCCGCAGGCGCCAGGCCGCGAAGAGGTCAGCCGCTGAAAAAGCCGGCGCCCAGGCGGCCAGCAGGTCGGCGACCGCCGGCTGGCCGCTGGTCCCCGCGATACCCATCGCCCAGAAGCCATCAATCCGTTGTGCCGGGCGTGCCTTCCAGGTGGCGAGGCCGCGCGCGGCCGACGGCGCGTCTGCGGCACCCCGGCGACCCGGGAGCAGCGCCCGCGCGATCAGGGCCGGTGGAACGCGCGGGTCACCCGTCATCCCCAGCGCCACGGCCGCGGGCTCCGCCAGGGCGGCGTCGCCCCCGTCGAACAGAGCCAGCAGCGCCTCGACGCCGCCGGCGCCGGCTCGGCCCAGCGCCGCGACGGCTGCCCTTCGGACGAGCAGCGCGCGTGAGGGATCCAGGGCGACCCGGGTCAACGTCGCCGTCGCGCGGCCGTCCGCGACGCGTCCCAGCCCCAGACAACCGAGAGCCTGAAGCTCCGTTTGTGGGTCGTCGAGCGCCCGCAGGAGGCGCTGCGTCCCGCGCGCGTCCGGCGTGCGAGCGAGACCCCAAAGGCCGATGCGGCGCACGGACGGCGAAGGGTCATCCGCGGCCCGCGCCAGCACGTCGAACCCGCGTGGATCGCCGAGGCGCGCGAGCGAGACCAGCGCGGCAATCCCGGCCTCGCGCGCCGCGAACCCCGCGTGCCGTGGATCGTGCGCGGCCGCATTGCCCATCGCGTGCGCGGCGACCCGGGCCAGCGCGGGGGCGGCGTCACCGTCGCCCAGCGCGCCCAGCAGCTCGAGCGCGCGCCGGTCGGGCGTCTCCCCGTCCGCCGCGACGATCTCCAGCAGCGGTCGCAACGCCAGACGACCGACGCGCGTCCAGGCGTCGCGGGTGGCGACGTCTGCCGCCACCCGCGGCGGTAAACGCGACAGCACGTCCAGCAACGCGCGGCGACGGGCCGGCGCGCTGGTCCCTTCGCCGTCCGGGCGAGCGAGTGATTCGGCCAGCGCGGGCAGGCGGCCCAGCAGCTCGTCGACGGCGGCACCGCGTCGGGCGGCATCCCCGACCGAAGCGTCGTCCTGTGACGTGTGAAGCAGGCCTTCCAGCGTGGTCGCGGCGCCGGCCGCGTCGCCGCGTCGCTCGAGCAGCCGGGCCAGCGCCAGCGCCGCCGTCGGCGGTGCATCGCCCGCGTTCTGTGCCGCCCGGTAGGCGTCGGCGGCGCCGGAGTCGTCCCCCGCCTGCTCGCGGATCTCGCCGACCCTCACCAGCGCGGCGGGGTCGGCGCCCACAGCCGCGGCGGTCGCATGGGTCAACGCGCCGGCGCGGTCGTGGCGGGCGAGGGCGATCTCGGCTCCTTGCAGCTCGGCTTCGCGCGCGCGCGCCGGGGCGGTCCTGGCCAGCTGGTCCAGCCGCGCTTCGGCTTCCGGCAAGCGCCCCTGCCGCTTCAGCAGACGCACCAGCGCGAAACCCGCTTCCACGGCGACGTCGTCCTTGCCGTCGGCGAGCGCGCGCAGCGTGGCGGCAGCGCCGTCGAGATCGCCGATTCGCTGCTCGGCCTCGGCCAGAAACAGCGCTGATTCGAGGTCGTCTGGGTGAGCCTTGACGGCTTGCCGGAGCTCGCGAATCCGCGCGTCCAGCTTCGCGCGGCCCTGCTGGGTGACCAGCGCCAACACGCGAGAACGCGCCTCGTGCCGCGCGGCGACGGCGTCCGGCGATCCGGGCCGACCGGAGCTGGCGGCCAGCACCTTTTCCCACTCGGCGATCGCGGTGTCCGTCTGATGCTGGCGCTCGGCAATCCGCGCGAGCAGGCGGTGCGGCGCCGCTGCGCCGGGCTCGCCCGACTCGGCGGCTCGGGCCTCGTCGCGCGCGTCGTTGGTCAGGTCGTGATCCAGCAGGATCTCGCCAAGCCGCAGGTGACCGCTGGCGGGGGAGCTGGCCCGGCGCCGCAGCGCCGCCCACGTGCGACGGGCGGCCGCGCGATCACCAGCCTGGAACTGCGCTTCGCCCAGGCCGACGACGGCGACGTCACTGTCGGGGTCGAGGCGGGTCAGCCGCGTCCAGGCGCGGATGGCCCGGCGATCGTCGCGCCAGCGGCCAGCCAGCTCGGCCAGCTGCTCCAGCGCGGTTGGTTGCCGCGCAAAACGCACGAGCGCGCGGTCCATCGTCGCGCCGGCCTCGACATGGTCGCCGGCCTGCCATTGCCGGTCCGCGACCTCCGCGGCCAGCGCTGCGTCGCCGGGCAGCGCGCGCGCCAGCTCTTCGCCGACCTGTCGGGCTTCCTTGGGGCGGCCCGCGCGGTCGAGCAACGCCACCAGGCGGTGGCCCAGGCCCGCGTCGCGCGGTTCGAGCGCGTGCGCGCGGCGCGTGGCTTCGAGAGCGCCCTCGAGGTCGCCCAGCTCTTCGCGGACCTCGCCCAGCAGGTCCCACTCGACGGCGCCGGGGTCCTTCGCCAGCGTTTCCGCGAGCTGCGACAGCGTCCCGCGCGCGCGCGCGACTTCACGTGCGGCGCTCCAGAGCTCGCGGCGTCGCCGGCGGTCGCCGGCCGGCACCTCGTGCAACAACTCCGTCAGCGCGGCGGCGCCGCGGGCGGCGATCGCCGGATCCGCCGACTCGCCGCGCAGCCGGGCCGCGCGCAACGCGAGCGCGGCGTGCGCGTCCAGGGCGGTGGCGGCGTCCTCCGGTCGGCCGGCGTGTTCCAGCAGCTCGGAGAGGGCCAGGGCGGCCCGGTCGTCGCCGGGCGCGAGGCGCGCGATCTCGCGGCGAAGCCCGATGGCACGTTCCAGATCCGCGCCACGCGGCTCCGCAGGCAAGAGCGCGAGCGCGCCCTCCAGCAGCTTGCGCCGCACGGCCGGCCGCTGCTCGTGCGCCAGCGCCTGGTCGTACGCGGCCGGGGCCGACGCGTCGCCAGCGGCCGCCAGCGCCCGCGCGCGTCCTGCCATCGCCGCGCTGGAGTCCGGGCGCAGGCGCAACGCTTCTTCGTACGCGGAGGCTGCAGCCGCGGCGTCGCCCATCGCCGTCAGGACCTGCGCGTAGGCTTCGTATCCGGCGTAGTCGGCGGACGATTCGGCGTGCACCCGCAAACGCTGCCGCAGCGTGGGCGTGCCACCGTGGCCGGCCAGCTGGATCGCCCGGTGCGCCAGCGCGGCGTCGTCCGGGCGCTGCCACAACGCCACGAGCGCCGCGTCCAGCAGCGGGGCCGGCGACGCGCGGCGCACCTGCCAGTCGGCCGCGCTTGCCGATGATCCGAGCGCCCAGAACAAAGCGCAGGGGAGGGCTGTTCGCGCCAGCCGAGATCCCACGATGAAAAGGGTAGCACCGCCGCCGCGGCGAGCAGGGGACCTGCCTCGAGACGGGCCAAAAAAAAGGCCTCCGCCGCCGCACCATTGCGACGTCGGAGGCCACCGAGGCGAATGAGGGACTACACGAACCGGCTGGTGATCGGGCGAGGCGTCAGGAGGCGGGCCAGCCGCTCCCGACGCTCGCGTACGTAATCGCGAATGAGGCGTTCATGCTTGCGGGCCATCGAGACGAACCGGAGCCCCGAGACCTGAAGCGTGCGCTGGAAGGCGTCGAAACGGGGCTCAGCGGCGGCCCAGATCGTCTCGTTCGTGCCGGGCAGCTCGATCTCGAGCGTCACCAGCTCGACCGGCGCGCCGGTCGGGCCGACCCGTCGCTGCAGCGCCAGGCCACCCTCGCTGACGTCGCGTGCCAGCGCCTGGCACGGCTCGTCCTTGACGTACTCGTTCATGGAGAGCGCCAGACGAAGGCGCGGCGCCTGTCGGCGGCCAAGCGGGGAGGGCGTCAGTGCGAGAACGTCATACATGTAGGACAAGATAGGCGTAAAACCGACCTTGTCAAAAAAGCCGCAAAAACCCTATCGGCGGATCGCGGCTGGGTGGGCGGCCGTAGGCCGCTGCTCTACCCGTCGCGTCGCGCGATGAGGAAGCTGCGAATCGATTCGCGCACCGAGGCGGGAATCTTGGTCGCGAGCGCCTCGCGCGTCAGCTCTGGCGTCTTGCGGTAGGTCTCGAAGAAACAGACGCAGTCGGGGCACTGCGAAAGATGCCGCCGAAACCCTACTTGGTCCGTCTCAGGCAGCTCGCCCTCGATGTAGTCGAAACAGAAATCGATGAGCTCGTTGCAATTCATCGCGGCCCTGGCTTCGTCATGCGGCGTTCCCGGCCTCTCATTTCCATTCGATGGCCACCGAGGGCGGCGGTTTCCACGAATCTTATCAAAGGACGGGGGGCTGCGCGCAACCACCAGTGTATTTGTCCGAAACCAGACCATGCGGGTGCGCGATCCAACCACCTCGGCTCAGCCGGGCGCGGCGAAGCCCGACCGGGCTGCCGGGTCGCACGCCGCTGCGCGACGTGAAGCGGGTCGGCGCTTCGGGGGGGTCATGATCGGTGTCGTTCAGGGATCGCCCGCATCTGTCACGTCTGGGCCGACCAGCGGCGCTGCCATCGGGCGGGCGCCCGCGAGCGCGCCGGCGCCCGCCACCCCGTCGGTCCTTCGCGTCTTGATGGGGGGCGCGCCGGGGTCGGCGGAAGCGCGGATCCGGATCGCGGACGGCGCCGGCGGCAGCGCGGAGATCCGGCTCGCCTCCGTCGCGGGCGGGCGAGAGGTCGCCCTGCAGGTCTTGACAGCGGCAGCGGGTTCGCGCGACACGCTGACGGGCGTCATGAACGAGGTTCGTCTCCGCCTGCGGCGTCGCGGGATCGCACTCACCGACGCCGAAGCTCGTGATTCGCCGCCGGGACGCGATCGCGCAGGGGGGCGCACCCCGTGAACGCCACGAGTCTGGACCTGAACGGCTGCCCCACCGTCGCGCGTGCCGACGCGGTCGCGACGGCCACAGCAGGTCGACTGCTGGCGTCGCTTCCCGACGGCTGGGAGGTGGAGCTACCGCCGCTGGGCGCGGTGAATCTCGCCATCGTCGGCGTCGGCGACGTTCCCGCCGACGTGCTCGCCCTCGGAATCCGGAGGGAACGAGAGACGGCGCGGCTCTGTGTCGCGACGACACTGGCGACACGCTGGGTGGACCGCGCGATCGGGGGCGGCGAGCTCTTCGCGCCCGTGCGTGCGCTGGGACCCGCGGAGCGTGGTGTCCTGCTGGCTCTCCTCGCACCGTTACTCGATCCGATTGGCTGGTCGTTCGCCCTCGGACCTGCGCCGGCCGTTGTTGGCCCGGCGGTCATCTTGCGTGTCGTGGGTCCCGCGGGCGCAGGCACGATGTGGCTGCAAGCGCCGCCGGGGATCGGGCGCGCGCTCGATGGACCTCGCGCGGCACGTTTGTCGATCGCGGCCGGTGTCTGGCTCGCCTCGACGACCCTGTCGCGGGGGGCGCTGGTCGACGTGGGGGCCGGCGACGTCGTGCTGTTCGACGGCGTCGCTCAGCTCGAGGCGGACGGCGCACGATGGACCGTCGGGCTGGCGCTGGGCGGTTTCCGCGCGGACGCCCTGATTGATCCCGACGGGCGCGCGACGATCGTGCGCGGATGGCGATTCGACAAGAGAAAGGACGTGACGATGGAGGCCGACGAGACGATCGATTCCGCTGCTGCCGCGCTGGCGGCCGCGCCCGTCGAAGTGGTGGCCGAGCTCGGGCGAATCACGCTACGGGGCGACGAGGTGCTGGGCCTCGCGCCCGGTGTCGTGCTGGGCCTGCGGGTCGATCGGACCAGCGCCGTTTCGCTGCGGGTCGGCGGCGCGATCTGGGCCGAGGGCGAGCTGGTCAACGTCGACGGTGAGCTGGGCGTCCGGGTCACCCGTACGCTACGGTGACGTTCAGGCGGGAGTGGCCAGCGTCTCTTCGACGATCTCGGCCAATGCCGTCGCCGTGGCGGACCATCGGGGCGCCCGATCCATGAGGCGCGTCACCAGCGGCGTCCAGACGTCGCTGTCGGTGCGCAGGCTCAGCGCGCGGCGTACGGCGCTCTCGATCTCGAACGGCGTGCTGGCGCTGTACAGGATCGCGTCGCCCGTGCGGGAAGCCGGATCGTAGTCGACGAGGTAGTCGTGGTTCGCGCCGACGTCGGGCGCGATCGGCAACGTCCCGTACAACAGCGCGAGACCCGTCGAGCGGCCGATTCGATCGCGCTCGTCGCCCAGCAAGATTGCGTCGGCGGCGGCGCGCGCGAACCGCTCGTCGGTGGGGTCGGCGCCGGAAAGGACGGCCACCCGACCCGGCTGCCGCAGAGCCAGCAGGCGAGCCCGGTCGATGGCTTCCGGGGTGCCGCGGGGGACGATGATGGTGACGACGTCGAAAGGCGCGAGCTGTTCGATGGCGGACAGAATCGCGTCGACGGTTTCTCCACCCACGAGCGGCCCGGTGGTCAACAACAGCGTGCGGGGTCCGACCGCCACCGAGCACCGGCGAGCCAGGGCCCGCCGGCATTCGGCTTTGCGAGACAGCGCCGTGCCGCCGGCGGTCGCCGGCAACGCGGGATCGGTCGCGGGATCGTGGGGTGGGTCGTCGCACCCGAAACGCACGTTCAGGAACGGCTCGTCGGAGGCGCGTGACGCCAGGCCCGGATCGGACTCCATGGCGCGCGCGGCGCTGGGCGAGGGGCCCACGATCGCGTTCGCGCCCAGGCAGCCGAGCGCGACGAGCGAATGGGAAGCCGAATCGTCGCCGAGCAGCAGTGGCCCCAGCAGCGCCGTCTCTTGCGGAGACAGGGGCGCGCCCGTACGGCCCGTCGGCAGCACGAACAATCGAGCGGCCGCTGACGTCGCCGACAGCGCGGCGGCCGCGGGCTCGCCCCATCCGATTGCGATCTCGGGCGAAACCAGGCCGTCAGCCGCCAGCGATCGGGCCGCGCCGGCCAGGATGGCGACGGTCTCGGCGCGCGTCGGGGTCCCTTGGACGCCCAGGATCAGCAGTTGCGCATCGGAGCGCGCGGCGCGCCCTTCGAAAAGGGTCAGCTCGCGCGTCTCGCCGCCAATGGGCGCCGACACGGTGCGGAGCCGCCGCGCCAGGCCGGGCACGCGCGCAGCTTCATCGACGCTGGCCAGCGCCAAGACGGTCGCGCGGTGTCCGAGCGCAGCAAGAGCTCGACTGAGCCCGCTTGCCCCGACCGCCGATACCCCCTCCCCGAGTGGTGTGACCGACTCGGCTATCAGCAGAAAATCTCGTGCGGGCAAAAGCTACTCGGTCGCGCCCCGCTCGTCCTCTTCGCCCGGAAACTCGTTCACGGACGGGTACTTCATGATCTCCTTGCGGGAGATCTTCCATGCCTTCTGGACGATCCACGAAAGAGAACGATCCTGCCGGGTGGCTTCGTCCTGGATCTCCTTCAGCATTTCTTCTGGAAAGTACAGGCTCTGCTTGCGCTTGTCGGAACCGCCCATGAGTGTGCGAAGCCTCCGGTGTGGTCGAGTGATCCAGTGTAAGTGGCCGTACCGTCACGTGTCAAGGAACGCCTCACCTTGACTATCGCCATTTCGGCGTGTATCCTACCCGCCCGTTTTCGTTTTTCTGAAGCGTTAGTTCTCCGTTCGCGGCTCGTTTGTATCAGGTGCGCCTTGGATGGGCGCGGGGAAGTTCATGGAAGGGACCGGGCTGAAGAAGAAGGACCTGAAGCGGTTTCGCGACATCCTGCTCGCGAAGAAGAAGGAAATCCTTCGAAACGCACAGCGAACCCTGAACGAGGACATGACGCTGGACTCCGACGACCTGCCGGACGAGATGGATCTGGCGTCGTCCGAGTATCTGCACTCGTTCACGTTCCGTCTACGTGGGCGCGAGAAGGTATTCCTTCAGAAGATCGACCACGCGCTGGAAAAGATCAAAGCCGGCAGCTTCGGGGTTTGCGAGCAATGCGACGAACCGATTTCGATCAAGCGGCTCGAAGCGCGTCTCGAGACCACGCTGTGCATTCGCTGCAAGGAAGACCAGGAACGGATCGAAAAAGCCTACGGCTGACGCGTCGGCCGTGGGTCCTGTTGTTCGCGCTGGCGGGCGCTGGGTGCAGCGGGCCGCTGGCGACGACGTTCAGCAGCACGTCGCTGGGAACCAGCGCTGACGGAACGCTGCGCCACCCGGCGTCGCTGCCGTACGACGGGGAGGGGTACGCCGTGCCGACCCCCTGGCGGAACAGGCACGCGAATTACGGGACCGAGGCGCTGGTCGATCTGGTGGCCCGGGCCTCGCGCGCGGTCGACCGGGACGCGCCCGGCGGGGTGGCAGCCGTCGGGGATCTGTCGCGGCGCAGCGGCGGCGGGTCGGCCCAGCACAAGTCCCATCAGGATGGCCGGGACGTCGACGTCTTCTTCTATGCGACGGACGCCGCTGGCCGCCCGGCGCGCCTCACGGAGGCGATGCTGCACTTTTCGTCCGACGGGCGGGCGCTGCGCTGGTCGCCGCCGCAAGGTGTCCGGCCGCCGCCGCGCGCGGTGCCCAGCTATCGCTTCGATGCGCGCCGGAACTGGGCGTTCGTTCGGGCGCTGCTGACGGACCCGCAGGCCGAGGTGCAATGGATCTTCGTGCAGCGAAGCCTAGGCGCGGCGTTGCTGCGCGAGGCTGCCGCGGAAGGGGACGATCCCGCCCTGGTGGCCCGCGCCGCGTTCATCCTTCACCAGCCGAGTGACTCGGAGCCGCACGACGACCACATGCACATCCGGCTTTACTGCGGGCTGGGCGATCGCCGCTTCGGCTGCAGCGACAAGGGGCCGGTGCGCTGGTGGAAGAAGATGTGGAAGTACATGGAGGCGCCGTTCGGCCGCGCGCCCGCCGACTCGATCGGCGCGGACCGTCTGGCGGCGTTCGGGCGCTTGATCCGTGAAGAGCCGCCGCCGTCGCCGGCGGCCGGCAAGCTCACCAGCTAGCGCATCAGCTCCCGCCGTCCCGCGTGGAATGCTTGTCGTCGGGACGCACGGGGGCCTGCAACTCGAGACGGGCGGCTGCCCATTCGAGTGAGCCCAGGGCGCCGGCGGCGTCGGCCGGCGTGGTCGTCAGCGTCAGAACGATCGCCTGCCGTCCCCACGGCACGGGGCGTACGAAGTAGAGCTGCCGGAGCTGCTGGTTGCGACGGACGGCCCGCTCGTCGACTTGAACGGACGCGCGCGGACCGGCTGTGACGGCGGTGACCTCGATGCCTTGATCCGTCAGGGCAGGGCGGCTCTGCGCGACCAGCGCCTGAGCGTCCGTCGCCGTGACTGCGTCGTCGACGGCCAGCGAGATCCGGCTGCCGCCCGGATGCACCAGCAGGCAGAGAATCTTCGGATAGCCGGTGTGCAGTGACAGCGTCCAGCCGGGAGGCGCCTCGACGCCGACGCCAGCCCGCACGCTGAAGAAACGCCGCTCGCGTGCGGCATCGGCGGACGGCCGGGCGGCCAGCAGCATCGCCGCAAGGGAGAGCGTCGCCAGCAGCGCGCGTCGTGACCAGTTCATGCCGCGAGTATAGAGGCCGACCAACACTCGTCGAGAGCCGTGCTTGCTTGCTGACGAGCGGTCTAAGACCAGCTTCGTCCACGCGATTCGCTTCGAAATCGCCGCGCGACGAGCACCGCTGAACAGATTCACAGTCGTTTTTCTATTGAGGAGATTCTATTCAATAGATTACTTTGACAATCGGATAATGAAACGAGCTCTCTCAGCGAACTCTCCCGCAACGCGGGGACTACTCGAGGAGAGGGAGATCGAGGAGATCGAGCGCGCGTGGCCGAACGGCCTCACCTCGCGCCAGATCGTCGACCTGTTCGAGACGCGTGGAATCCGGTTCTCCGAAGCGACGCTGCGCAAGTACGTGCAGCTCGGCTTGCTGCCGCGCTCGGTTCGCGTCGGCCGAAAAGGGAAGCATCGCGGATCGTGCGGCCTCTACCCCGCGCACGTCGTCCGGCGCGTGAACGTCGTCAAGGGGATGATGGCGGCCGATCGCACGATCGAGGAGATCCAGCGATCGTTTGCGCGCTTCAAGGACGAGATCGAGACCGTTGAAAACGACCTGCGCGACCTGATCGCCGGCTTCGAACGCGAAGCGCGCGGCCGCGCAGGCGACCCCGAGCGCCGGCGCGAGCTGGAGCGCGAGATCGTCGAAGCCAAGCGCGCCGCGGGCGAGCTGGTTCGACGAATCAGCTCACTTGAACGACGAATTTCCGCCCAAGCCGCCGAGTCGCCATCAGGCGGCGCGGCGACCGGCAGCGACCTTTACTGATGGCGGCGACGCCCACCGACGGAGGAGGAGCCAATGGACGAATTGGATGAGACGCAGGACCCGAACGCACACAGTACCGGGGCCACGGGGGACGAGGATGAGCCGCAGCCGGAGGTCGCGCGCATTCGCCGCAAGGTGCACTCGGCCGGGCGCGACGGGCGCGTCCGGTCCAAGACCATCGCGCCCAAGCGCTTGACCCGCGACGAACGCCGCGTGGCCGAGTTGCTGGTGTACCCGGGTGACGTCGAACGGCCGATGACGCGCGAATCGTGCGCGTCGATGCCGCGGCCCTGCCCGTTCGTGAGCTGCTCGCACCACCTTTATCTGGACGTCAATCCGGAGACGGGCGCGATCAAGCTGAACTTTCCGCACCTCGAAGTCTGGGAGATGGCCGAGACCTGCTCACTGGACGTCGCCGACAAGGGCGGCATCACGCTGGAAGAAGTCGGCGCGATCCTGAACCTGACCCGCGAGCGCATCCGGCAGGTCGAAGTGCGTGGCCTCGCGAAGATCAAGGACGAGTCTGACGGCGAGCTGGGCGTTCCGCCCGACCACGCCTGATTGATCTACAATGCGTCGATGGAGCTGCGCGCGCTCACGTTCATCGACGTTCTTCAGCCTCAGGTGGCGGGATTCCTGCAAACCGTTGCGCAAGGGATCCTGCCGCTGGACGGCCAGGCCGCGCTGGTCGTCGAGATCGCTCCCGGAATCGCCGTCAACAGCCTGACGGACGTCGCGCTCAAGACGGCGCGGGTGACGCCGGGAATGCAGATCGTCGAGCGCGCTTTCGGCCTGCTGGAGCTCCACGCCTTCGACCAGGGCGAGGTCCGGGCCGCCGCGGCGGCCATCCTGGCGAAGCTGGGTGTCGCCGAGGCCGATCGGTTGGCGCCGCGCGTGCTGTCGCGGGAAATCATCACTGGCATCGACGGTCACCAGTCGGCCATGATCAACCGGATGCGACACGGACAGATGCTGCTCGAGGGAGAGACGCTGTACACGCTCGAGGTTCAGCCCGCGGGCTACGCGGCGCTGGCCGCCAACGAAGCGGAGAAACGGGCCGGCGTCGGCCTTTTGGAGATGGTCACCTTCGGCGCCGTCGGGCGGGTGTGGCTGGGCGGGCGCGAAGAAGAGATTCGCCAGGCCGCTGACGCCGTCGACGCGTCGCTGAAGTCCCTGAACGGACGGGCCGGCTCGGCCGCGGGGGCGCGCTCGTGAGCGCCGGCGGCGCAGCAGACCAGACGGCACCACGCTCGCCGCTGGACGCGATCGACGCCGGCCTGGCTGAGCGGCTGCTCGCCGCGGCGCTGGGATCGGGCGGCGACTACGCCGACCTCTACTTCGAGCACCGCAGCGGCGCGGACTTCGTGCTGGAAGACGGGCGCATTCGCACCGTCGGGCGCGGCGTGACGCTGGGTCTGGGCGTGCGCGTGCTGCGCGGCGACGCCACCGGGTACGCGTACACGGAGGAGCTGTCCGAGGACCGCATGCTGGAGGCCGCCCGAACGGCGGCGCAGATCGCCTCCAGCGGTGCGGCGCCTGGGGCCATCGACATTCGTCCCGTCAAGCTGGCCCATCGTTACCCGGTCACCGAGCCGTCGCTGGCGCGGCCCGGCGTCGACAAGGTGGCGCTGCTTCGGCGCGCGGATGCGGCGGCGCGGGCGTTCGACCCGCGCGTCGTGCGCGTCGAGGCGTCCCTGGCCGAGGAGCAGCGCGAGGTCCTGGTCGTCACGTCCGACGGCCACCTGGCGCGGGACAGCCAGCCGATGATGCGGTTCGGGGTCAGCGCCGTCGCCGAAGAGGGCGAGGGGGCCAGTCGCCAGCGTCAGGTCGGCCGCTCGGGCGGGGCCGCGCGCTTCGGTATGGAGTTCTTCGCGCGTCCCGGACAGAGCCCCGAAGAGCACGGGCGTGAGGCGGCTCGCCTGGCGATCGGCATGCTGCACGCCGTGGAGGCGCCGGCGGGACCGATGGAGGTCGTGCTGGGCGCCGGCGAGTCCGGCATCCTGCTGCACGAGGCGGTCGGTCACGGGCTGGAGGCGGACTTCAACCGCAAGCGGACGTCGAACTACGCCGACCGGATTGGCCAGAACGTGGCGTCACCGTTGTGCACCGTCGTCGACGACGGCACCCTCGACAACGCGCGCGGGACGATCAACGTCGACGACGAAGGAAACCCGGGGCAGCGCAACGTGCTCATCGAAAACGGCGTACTGGTCGGGTACATGCAGGACCGGCTGTCGTCGAAGCACTTCACCACCAAGCCGTCGGGGAACGGACGCCGCCAGAGCTTCCGGCACGAGCCGCTGCCGCGGATGACCAACACCTTCCTGGCGCCCGGGCAGGATGACCCCGAAGACATCATCAAGTCGGTCAAGCACGGGGTCTACGCGAAGCGGTTCGCGGGCGGACAGGTCAACATCTCGAACGGCGACTTCGTGTTCGCGCTGACCGAGAGCTATCTGATCGAGGACGGGAAGCTGACGGCGCCGCTGAAAGGGACGAACTTGATCGGGAACGGACCGGACGTGCTGCGCAAGGTGACGATGCTGGGGGCGGACTTCGAGCTGTCGCAGGGGACCTGGACCTGCGGCAAGGACGGCCAGTCAGTGCCCGTCGGCATCGGCACGCCGACCATGAAGATCGCCGAGATCACCGTGGGCGGGACCAAGACTCGATGAGCACGACGACGACGACCGCCAAGCTGGGTGGGCGCCGCCTGCCGGATCCCAAGGAGTGCCAGCACCTGGCCGAGCAGATGCTGTCGCTGGCGCTGAAGGGCGGCGCCGACGGCGCCGAGGTGCTGGTCCGCGACGGAACCGAGCTGGAGGTCAAAGTCCGCCTGGGCGAGACGGAGCTGATCAAGGAGGCGGGCAGCCGGGCGCTGGGGCTGCGGGTCCTCAAGGACGACCGGGCGGCGGTCACCTATACGTCCGACTTCACGCCATCGGCGCTGGAGCGGTTCGCGCGCGAGAGCGTCGAGCTGGCGGCGCTGGCCGAGCCCGATCCGAACGGCGACCTGCCGTCGCCCGACGAGATGGCGCGCGAGGTGCCGGACCTGGACCTGTGGGACGAATCGGTGCTGTCGCTGGACGTCGCGGAGGGGATCCGCCGGGCGCGTGCCGGCGAGGACGCCGCGCTCAAGGTGGACAAGCGGGTGACGAACTCGGAGGGGGCGATCTTCGGCCGCACGGTGGGTGCCGCGGCG
>JBJMQQ010000101.1:0-6822 GCA_045802645.1 Polyangia bacterium | reverse complement strand
CGCCGCCCCCCGCGGCGCCCCCTTTGCCGCCGCTACCCGCCTTACCGCCCGCGCCTGACGCGCCGGCCGCCCCCGCCTGCCCGCCCGCGTGCGAGCCGCCGGTCGACGGGGCCTGGCCGGCGCTGCCGCCGCTGCCGGGAACGCCCGCGCTCCCGCCGGTGGCGTCGCGCCCGCCGCTGCCGGGAACGCCGGCCGTTCCGCCGCTGCCGCCCGCAGCCGAGCCGCCCGTGCTCCCCCCGCTGCCGCCACCACTGGTCGACCCACCACATCCGGCGAGGAACAGCACCACCACGGCCCGTGCCAGCTTCTTTCGCATCGTTCGCGCCATTCAACCCGGGCCGCCGACGGTCTGCCAATAGGCCGACCGGCCCTGTGCCTGTCAGCCCTCGACGCGCACGATGAAGTTGTTGCGCTTGCCGCGCCGGAGCACGACCAGGCGGCCGTCGATCAGCTCGCGCGACGTGAGGCGCGTCGTCTCCGAGGCGCCGGCCAGCGGCGTCCCGTTGACGGCGACGGCGCCCGCCGCGAGTTGCCGGCGCGCGTCCGACTTCGACGGGCAGGCGCCGACCTCGGCCAGGAGGTCGACCAGCAGCGCCCCCTCGCCCTCGAACCGCGCGCGCGCCACGGTGATGGCCGGGGCCGCCTCCAGCGCCTCGTCCAGCAGGTCGCCGCCGATCTCGCGCAGGTCGCCGCCGCCGAACAGCGCCTCCGTCGCGCGCACGACCCGGCCCAGCTCGGCGTCGCCGTGCACGCGCCGCGTGAGGTCCTCGGCCAGCGCGCGCTGCGCCTGCCGCGCCCCCGAACCGACGGTGGCTTCGAGGCTCTCGATCTCCTCGCGCGGGCGCAGCGTCAGCCAGCGCAGGAACCGCCCCACGTTGACGTCGGCCGTGTTCAGCCAGAACTGATAAAAGCTGTACGGCGACGTCAGCTGCGGGTCCAGGTAGACGGCCCCCTTCTCGGACTTGCCGTACTTGCGCCCCTCGGCGTCGGTCAAGAGCGGCGTCGTGAGGCCGTGGACCGTCTCGCCGGCCAACCGCCGCACCAGATCGATCCCCGAGACGATGTTCCCCCACTGATCGCTGGCCCCGCACTGCATGCGGCAGTCGTACCGCTTGAAGAGCTCGTAGAAGTCGTAGGCCTGCAGCAGCATGTACGAGAAC
The DNA here is from genome assembly GCA_045802645.1 of Polyangia bacterium. Lineage (GTDB taxonomy): Bacteria > Myxococcota_A > Polyangia > Fen-1088 > Fen-1088 > JADGRB01. The sequence goes on along the minus strand of JBJMQQ010000101.1, from coordinate 5,662 downwards.
TCGGTGTACGAGATGCCGGCCTCGCGCGTCTCGAACCGCTGCTTGACGGAGTCGCGCTGGATCATCTGGTTGACGGCGAAGTGCTTGCCGACGTCCCGCAGGAAGTCGAGCAACCGCACCTGCCCCAGCCAGTCCAGATTGTCGACGACCTGCACGGGCGGCCCCTCGTCCGCGCCGGCGAAGAACTTCTCGATCTGCGCGCGGATCTTCCCCGTGTTGTCGCGGACCTTGTCCTCGTCCAGCAGCGTCCGTTCGCTGGACTTGCCCGACGGGTCCCCGATCATCCCCGTGGCGCCGCCGACCAGCGGCAGCACCTTGTGCCCATGACGGCGCAGGTGGGTCAGCAGCATCAGCGGAACCAGGTTCCCGGCGTGCAGGCTGGTCGCGGTCGGGTCGAAGCCTGAATAGACCCCGACCGGCTTCGACAGAACCTCGGCCATGTTGTCGGCGGTCGTCTGCTGGACCAGGCCGCGCCAGGACAGCTCGTTGAAGGCGCGTTCGTCGAAAGCGTTCGGCATCCTGAGGGTCTCCCTAACATCGTGCGCCGGCCGAGACAAGAAGCGGCCCGCCGCGGTAAGTTCCGGGCGTGCTCGACCACCCCGCCCGACTGACCGTCCTCGTGAAGGACACCTTGGCCGATCTGGTCGACGCCGCTGCCGCGCACGTGCGCCGGGCCGCCGCCGAAGCCGTCGCCGCGCGCGGGCAGTTCCGGATCGCGCTGGCGGGCGGGTCGACGCCGCGGGCCCTCTACCCGCGCCTCGTCGAGGGGGTCGACTGGACGCGCGCAAGCGTCTTCTTCGGCGACGAGCGCGCCGTCGGCCCGACCGACCCGCAGTCGAACTACCGCATGGCGCAGGAGACGCTGCTGGGCCCGGCCGCCGTGCCGCCCGAAAACGTGCACCGGTGGCGCGCGGAGGACCCAGACCTGGACGCCGCCGCGCGCGACTACGAGCGCGCGCTGACCGCCGGGGGGACACCGCCCTGGCTCGACCTGGCCCTGCTGGGGCTGGGGCCCGACGGCCACACAGCGTCGCTTTTTCCGGGCACCTCGGCGCTGGCCGAAGAAGGGGTGCTGGCGGTCGCGGTGGACGTCCCGCAGCTCGGGACCCGGCGGCTCACGCTCACCTACCCGGCCCTGTGCGGCGCGCGCGACGTCTGTTTCCTGGTGACCGGGCGCGACAAGGCGTCCGCGATGGCGGCCGTCGTCGACGGCGGGCGGCTCCCGGCGGCGCGCATCCTGCGCCGGGGCGGCCCCGTCACCATCTTCTGCGATCGCGAGGCGGCGAGCGCGCTACAAAATCCGGAGAGGTCAACGCTCGCGTGAGTGGCGGCGGGCTTTGCCCGACGGCACTCGCCGCGGGGGATTTAAAGGACCCTTTGAGGGTCCTTTACCAAAAAGAGGTGAAATGAGCGTTCTGGCAGGCGACATCGGAGGCACCAACGCGCGGCTCGCGCTGTTCCAGGCAGGCGCGCCTCAGGCAGCCGTCGGCGAGCCGATCTTCGAGCACATCTACCCGTCGGCCTCGCGGTCGTCGCTGGACGTGATCATCGAGGAGTTCCTGGCCACCGCCGCGACCCAGCTGGGCGTTGAACCGGCGCGCGTCACGCACGCCTGTCTCGGCATCGCCGGCCCCATCGAGAACAACATCTGCCGCGCCACCAACCTCCCGTGGGTCGTCGACGGGCGCGCGCTGTCGCAGCGGCTGGGGATCCCGCGCGTCACGCTGGTCAACGACTTCTTCGCCGCCGCGCTGGGCGTCACGGCGGTCGGCGCGGACCAGCTCGCGCCGCTGGGCGGGGGGCCGCCCGTCCCGCGCGGGCCGATCGCGGTGCTGGGCGCGGGCACCGGGCTCGGGCAGGCGTTTCTCCTCTGGTCGCCCGTCGAGGACGGATACCAGGTCGTCTCGTCCGAGGGGGGACACGTCGATCTGGCGGCGCGGACGCCGCTGGAGTTCGGGCTGGTCCAGTTCCTCACCAACAAATACGGCCGCGTCTCGTGTGAGCGGGTGCTGTCGGGCCAGGGGCTGGTCGACGCGTTCACGTTCCTGTCGGAAGAGCCGGCTTGCCGCGGGCTCATCCGCCCCGAGACGGCGGCGGCGCTGGCCGCACACGGCCCCGGGCATGACCCGGCGGCCGCGATCTCGCAGCGGGCGATGGCCGGCACCGACCCGGTTTGCGAGATGGCGCTGTCGATCTTCTGCTCGGTGCTGGGGGCGACCGCCGGGAACCTGGGGCTCATGCTGCTGGCGACGGGCGGCGTGTACGTGGCGGGCGGCATCGCGCCGCGCATCCTCACGTACCTGCGCAAGGGCGCCTTCCGCGAGGCCTTCGATCGCAAGGGGCGCCTGCACACGCTGGTCGAGAAGCTGCCGGCGTACGTGGTGACGCACCCCCAGCCCGGACTGGTCGGCGCCGCCAAGGTCGCCATGGCCCGCTAGGCCGCAGCGCGGCGGAGTCTCACGCACCGCGCGACGACCTGAGCGACGACCTGAGCCTTTTGCGCCCCGTTCGGTCAAGGAACGGTCCGCAACGGTCGATGTCCGGCCCGTGGGGAACGGTCCTCAGGAGGCCCGCGCCGCGTTTGCCGTCGGCAGTGGGGCCGTCCGTCTGGACGGCGATAGTGGGCGCGTCCGGGTGGACGAGCGCTTCGGGCGCATGATCGGCCGTTCCACGGCCATGCAGGTCGTGTTCGACGTGCTGGCCCGAGCCTCGCCCACCGAGGCCACCATCCTGCTGGAGGGCGAGACCGGCACCGGCAAGGAAGTGTCCGCCGAGGCGATTCACCTGGGCAGCGTCCGGCGTGAAAAGCCGTTCCTGGTCGTCGACTGCGGCGCCATGCCGCCCCAGTTGCTCGAGAGCGAGCTCTTCGGGCACGAGCGCGGCGCCTTCACGGGCGCGGTCTCGTCACGCCAGGGCGTCTTCGAGGCGGCGCAGGGCGGGACGGTGTTCCTGGACGAGATTGGCGAGCTGAGCATCGACCTTCAGCCCAAGCTGCTGCGCGTGCTCGAGCGGCGCGAGGTCCGGCGCGTCGGGACCAACAACCACGTCCCGGTCAACGTGCGCCTGGTGGCCGCCACCAACCGCAGCCTGCGTGACCAGGTCGCCGCCCAGAAGTTCCGGTCGGACCTCTACTACCGCCTCGCGGTCGTCGAGGTGAAGCTGCCACCGCTGCGCGAACGGCTGTCGGACCTGCCGCTGCTGGTCGAGCACATCTCGCGCAACCTGGGCGGCAACGTCGACCCGGCGTCGCTGGCGCGCGTACGGGCGCCCGATTTTCTGGAAGCGCTGACGCGCCATAGCTGGCCGGGTAACATCCGCGAGCTGCGCAATTACATCGAGCGGTGCGTGGCGCTGCGCGACTTCACGCCGCCCCGCTCGACGGGCTCGATGTCGACGATGCCCGGACCGGAAAGCGCGGTCAACGTGGGCCAGCCGCTGCGCGAGGCGCGCGAGGCCTGGGTCAGCGCGTTCGAGCGCCGCTATCTGGAAGAGCTGCTGCGGCAGCACGAGAACCGGGTCAGCGCGGCTGCACGCGCGGCGGGCGTCGATCGGATCTACTTTTACCGGCTGCTCTGGAAGCACGGCTTGCGCACGCGCGAGCCGTCCGGACGCGAGCCGGACGACGTCGTTTGAGCGCGCCGGCCGCGATCGCGATAGAACCGTCCCCCATGGGCGGCCAGCCGCAGCAGCAGCTCACGGCCCGGGCTCTGCTGGCCGGCTGTGGCATCGGCGTGATGCTGGCGGCGGCCAACGTCTACACCGGTCTCAAGATCTCGATCATCGACGGCGGCAGCATCACCGCCGCCCTCCTGGGCTTCACGATGTTCGCGACGTTCACGCGACTCGCGCGCCGCCCGTACACGGCAATTGAGAACAACATCACCCAGACCACCGCCGCGTCGGCGGCGATCATGGGGTACGCGGCCGGGATGGGCGGGCCGATCCCCGCCATGGACCTGAGCGGCACGCACTTCCCCGTCTGGGCGCTGATGATCTGGGGCGCGTCGTTGGGGCTCATCGGCATCGTGGCGGCGGCGCTGCTGCGCAAGAAGCTGATCGTCGACGACGCCCTGCCCTTTCCGACGGGTAACGCCACCGGCAACCTGATCGAGACCATGTTCGGCGCCCGCGCGACGGCGCTGCGACGCGCGCGGCTGCTGATCGGCGCCGCCCTGTTCGCGGCCGCCTTCACCTGGTTCCGCGACGGGCGCCCCAAGGTCATTCCGGCCATGACGATGTTCGGCCTCTCGGTCGGCGGGATGTCGCTGAACGCGGTGTCCTTCGGGATGAACTGGAGCCCGCTCGTGATGTCGACCGGCGTCATGATGGGCATGCGCGCGGCGCTGAGCATGTTCATCGGTGCCACCGTCGGGTGGGGGCTCATCTCGCCGTGGCTGGTGAGCCACCATGTCGTCGCGACGCTGGAGTTTTCGAGCTGCCTGGCGTGGCTGGTCTGGCCGGGGCTGGGCATGCTGATGGCGGGCAGCCTGTTGCCGCTGCTGATGGACTGGCGCCCGATCGTGCGCGCCGTACGCGACATGGGCGGGCTGGCCGTGGCGCGCCGCCGCGACACGGCCGGCGCGCGGGGCGGACGCGCGGGCGCCGTTCTGATGGTCGCGGGCCTGGCCGGGGTCGTCGTCGTGGCGCGCGGCGTGTTCGGGTTCCACCTGCCGACCATCTTGTTGGTCCTGCTGTTCGCGCTGGTCATGGCGGTCGTCAGCTCGCGCGCGACGGGCGAGACCGATCTGGCGCCCGTCGGCGCGGTCGGGACGGTCACCCAGCTGCTGTTCTCGCGCTGTGGCGCCATCGGGTCGATGCTCTTTGCGTCGGTGGCGTTCGGCACGTCGACGCAGGCCGCGCAGACGCTGTGGGCCCTCAAGGCCGGCCAGAAGCTGCACGCGGAGCCGCGGCCTCAGCTGGTGGCCCAGCTCATCGGCGCGCTGCTGGGGGCGGCCGTCGTCGCGCCCGTCTACGTCATCTTGCTGAAGGCCTACGGCATCGGGACGGAGAGCCTGCCGGCCCCTTCGGCGATCTCTGTGAAGGCCACCGCCGAGGCGATGCGGGGCGGGCTCAGCACGCTGCCGCCCTACGCCACGCTGGCAGGCGGCATCGGGCTGGCCGTGGGCGCGCTGCTGGCGCTGCTGGCTCGTGGCCGTTGGGCGCGCTTCTGCCCATCACCGGCGGCCATGGGGATCGCGATGCTCATCCCGCCGGCGCTGTCGGTGGCGGGGCTGGCTGGCGTGCTGCTGGCGCGTCTGGCGCAGCGGCTGCGGCCCGACCTCGACGACGACGCGATGACCTCGATCGCCGCCGGGGGGCTGGCGGGTGAATCGGTGATGGGGGTGGTGATTGCCGCCCTGGTGTTGCTGGGGCTGGTCTGAGAGCGAGGACGGCGACGAGGACGAGGACGAGGACGAGGACGAGGACGAGGACGAGGACGGGTTAAGAGGCGGAGGGCGTTACGTGGACGCCTTCGGTGTCCTCCTGGGGGGCCCAGTCGGCGGTCGACAGGATGTCGCCGCCCACGATCTCCTTGCCGTCGGGGGCTTCGGCGGATTCCTTCACGGAGGCGCCGGCGACGTGGACCGAGATGTTGACGTGGACTTCGGGGACCGCCGTCGGGCGGGCGGCCAGCTCGTCGGCCAGCGCGTGCGCGAGGGCG
>JBJMQQ010000100.1:0-20876 GCA_045802645.1 Polyangia bacterium | reverse complement strand
CGGTGCCCGGCGTCGCGCCGCCGGCGCCGCCCGTCTGCCCGCTGCCGGCCGTGCCGCCGCGACCCGCGCCGCCTGCGCCGCCCGTGCTGGCAATCCCGCCCGTGCCACTCGCTGACCCCCCGGGTCCAACCTGCCCGCCGGTGGCCGGCGTCGCGCCGCCCGAGCCGGCTGTCGTCCCGCCCGTTCCGTTGCCGCCCGTTCCCTGGCCGCCGGTGCCGCTCCCCGGGGAGCCGCCGGTCCCGCCGCTCACCGTCGCGGATCCACACGTCCCCAGCACCACCGCGCAACTGACCGCCATCGCCCCGGACCAGAACCCACCACGCCAGGTCTTCATCCCCGACATTGCCGCGAGCGGGCGCGATTGTTGAAAAAACCTACCCTGGCGACATTTCCGGGAGCTTTTCCACCGCGGCGGCCCGCGCCGGCGCGCGGCGCAGCGTCAGCACGAAGCAGGTGTCCAGCGACGTCCGGTCCAGGATCAGCTCTCCGCCATGCGCCTCGGCGATCCCCTTCGACACGCTGAGGCCGAGGCCGGTGCCCTTGCCGACCTCCTTGGTCGTGAAGAACGGCTCCATGATCCGGTTCTCCAGGTCGGGCGGCACGCCCGGCCCGCTGTCCAGCACCGCGATGCGCACCCAGTCGTCGTCTCTCTCCGTTCGGATCCGCACCCACCGCACGCTCTGGGTCTCGACGGCGTCGAAGGCGTTCCCCAGCAGGTTCAGGAGAATCTGCGAGATCTGAATGCCGCGGCAGCTCGCGTAGAGATCGGCCGGGATCGGGTCGATGCGCAGCTCGATGGCGTGGTGCCGGAATCGCTCGTTACAGAGCTCGACGGTGTCGGCGACGATACGCGCGACGGGCTCGGGGCGCAGCGGGTCGTGCTCGGCGTCGCGGGCGAAGGTCCGCAGCGCATCGACGATGCGGTGGATGCGATGCACGGTCGCCTCGATGTCACCGCTGACACGCGCGACCGCCTCCAGGTCCAGCGGCGAGCGCGACACGAGCTGCCGCAGGCGATGCGCGCGCAGAAGGATCGCCGCCAGCGGGTTGTTCACTTCGTGGGCGACGTTGCTGCTCATCTCGCCCAGCGCCGCCATCTTCGCCGAGTACGCCGCCGTCTGCCGGCTCAACTCCAGCTCGCTCTGCGCGCGCAGCCGCTCGCGCACATCGTCGCGCAGCGCGCGCTCCGCGTCGGTGTTGGCGCGGCTCAATCGATACATCGTGTAAATGAGCACCAAGAACGAAACGCCGGCCGAATACACATAGTAATGACCGGACGGAAAGTTGGGCGGCGCCCCGTACCAGGCGTGCACCGCGCGCGAATGCCCGATCCCGAACCCGAGGAGGGCGAACGCGACGCCCGCGACCAGCGCCGCCGGTTCGGCGAGATCGAACAGCGCGAACGGCACGGCCGCCAGCGCGACGAAGATCAGCTCCGTGCCCGAGTCGTGCCCCAAGAGCACGACGTTGGCGAGCACCAGCAGGTTGGACACCAGCAGGCACATCAGGCGCGAGCCGACCCGGTACCCCAGGCGGTTCAGCAGCGGGAAACAGACGTAGGCGACGCCGCCCAACAAATCCTCGACGACCATCCAGCGCTGCGCTTCCAGTCGGTCGAAAGGGGCGCTGGCGAACAGCACCACCGCCCCGAACAGCGACAGCCCGTTCGTCAGCCGGAGCCGCTTGGCCAGCGATTCGTCAACGCCGGGCGTGATCCCCTGCTCGAGCAGCGCACGCAGGAATCGCGCCAACCAGGCACTGGCGCGGGATCTCGGCAGGCTTTCGGGCATCAAGCGGGGCGTCGCGGGGCCGTCGATCCGACGAGCCAGCACACCCCGCACGATAAGTTAATACGAACGAAACCCGCGCGAAACCTGAACTCTGCATCATCGGCCCATCCGTGACTGAGGATCTCGCTTCGGACATACAAATCGTTCATCATGCGGCTGCCGCGGCAGACCCTGCCGCGCATCCCATGTCCACGCAGGCCGAGGCTGTCGCCTCACACCACCATCAACCGGCGCACGGCGTCGACCTTGCCAAGCTGGGCCTGGGTGCCATCGGCGTCGTCTATGGGGACATCGGGACGTCGCCGCTCTACGCGATCAAGGAGTGCGTGACGCTGCCCCACGGGGTGGCGCCCGTGGCCGTGAACATCTACGGCGTCCTCTCGCTGATCTTCTGGTCGATCACGCTGGTCGTCTCCGTGAAGTACCTGCTGTACGTCATGCGGGCGGACAACGACGGTGAGGGCGGCGTCCTCGCGCTGATGGCGCTGGTCGCCCGCCACATCATGCCCGAGCTGCAGCCCGGCGCGTCGGCGGACGAATCGGGCGCGCACCGCGTGTCGACGCGTACGACCTGGACGGGTCTGCGCAAGACCAGGATGGTCCTGGTGATGCTGGGGCTCTTCGGGGCCGCGCTGCTGTATGGCGACGGCATCATCACGCCCGCCATCTCGGTGCTGTCGGCCGTCGAGGGTCTGGAGGTCGCGACCAGCGCGTTCTCGCCGTACATCGTCCCCGTCACCTGCTTGATCCTGGTGGGGCTCTTCGCGATGCAAAAGCGCGGCACCGGCGGCATCGGCGCGGTGTTCGGGCCGGTGATGGTGGCGTGGTTTCTCTTCATCGCCGCCGCCGGCCTTCCCTGGATCGTTCGTCACCCCGACATCCTGCGGGCCGTGAACCCCTATTACGCGTTGCGGTTCTTCGCGATGCACAAGGGGCACGGCTTCCTGGTGCTCGGCTCGGTGGTCCTCTGCGTGACCGGCGGCGAGGCGCTGTACGCCGACATGGGGCACTTCGGGACCCGCGCCATTCGCCTCGCCTGGTACAGCTGCGTGTTCCCGGCGCTGCTGCTCAACTACTTCGGTCAGGGGGCGCTGCTGCTGGAACATCCCGAGGCGGCTGCCAACCCGTTCTACGGTCTGGTCTCGGGCGCCTGGCTCTACCCGATGGTCATCATCGCCACCGTCGCGGCCGTCGTCGCGTCACAGGCGCTGATCTCGGGCGCGTACTCGCTGACCCGGCAGGCGGTGCAGCTCGGGTACCTGCCGCGCGTCACCATCATCCATACGTCGGGCGTGACCGAGGGACAGATCTACATCCCCGAGGTCAACTGGGCGCTGATGGTCGCCTGCGTCGCGCTGGTGCTGGGCTTCCGGGAGTCCAGCGCGCTGGCCGACGCGTACGGCATCGCGGTCACCGGCACGATGGCGATCACGTCGATGCTGTTCTTCTACGTGTGCCGCGACATCTGGCACTGGAGCCTCTGGCGCGCCGGGGGGTTGCTGGCGCTGTTCCTCTGCTTCGACCTGTCGTTCTTCGTCGCGTGCTCGACCAAGATCGCGCACGGCGGATGGTTCCCGCTGGCCGTCGCCGTCGGCGTCTTCACGGTCATGGTGACCTGGAAACGCGGCCGCAGCCTGTTGGCAGAGCGCATCGCCGCCGATTCGCTGCCCATCGACATCTTCCTGGCCGACATCGAGGCGACCAAGCCGCACCGGGTTCCGGGCGCGGCGGTGTTCCTGTCGTCGACCCGCCGCGGGACGCCGAACGTGCTTCTTCACCACTTCAAGCACAACAAGGTGCTGCACCAGGTGGTGGTCATCCTGTCGATCGCCACCGACGCCGTGCCGGAGGTCGCCGACGCCGACAAGGTGCGCGTGAAGAGCTTCGGCCAGGGCTTCTGGGGCGTGACCGCCCACTATGGCTTCAAGGAAAGCCCCGACGTCATGGACGTCCTGCGCCGCTGCAAGGCGCAGGCGCTGCCCGTCAACGAGGCAGACACCAGCTTTTACCTGGGGCGCGAGACGCTGCGCTCCGTGAAGGGGCGGGGGATGGCCGAGTGGCGCAAGGTGCTGTTCCGGTTCCTCTCGCGCAACGCGCGCTCGGCCACCGACTTCTTCGCGCTGCCGCCGAACCGGGTCGTCGAAATCGGCGCGCAGATCGAGCTCTAGCGCGTTGACGGAGCTGGGCTTCGCCCAGCGGAGTCGTCGCGGGAGGTCGCAGGAACCCTCCCAGGGTTCCTAAGTTAGAACTGCTCGTCGGCGAAGCCGCCGCCGCCGCCCCGGAAGGCTGCCGGTAGCGTCCCGCGCTTGAACGGAATCAGGCGGCTCTTCGGCTTGTCGGGGCCCGCCGGCTCGCCGGTTTCGGGGTTGGCGCGGGCCAGGACCACGCCGGGCGGCATCGGGAAGTCCCGGGGCGGCAGGTCCTTCACGGCCGTTCGCATGAAGTCCAGCCAGATGGGCACCGCCACCTGGCCGCCGGTCACGTCGTGGCCGACCGGCTTGAAGTCGTCGCGCCCCACCCAGACCGCGCACAGCACGTCGGGCGTGAAGCCGTAGAACCAGGCGTCGCGATAGTTGGTCGACGTGCCCGTCTTGCCGGCCGCCGGCCGGCCCAGCGCCAGCGCCTTCTTCCCGGTGCCGACCTCGATCACGCCCTTCATCATGTCGGTCACGATGTACGCCGTCTCGGGCGACAGGCGCTGCTCGGGCGTCGGGTTGGCGGCGTGCTGTTCCAGCGTCCGGCCGTCCGCGTCGCTGATGCGCACCACCGTCAGCGGCTGCACCAGCTTGCCGCCGGCCGGCAGCGAGGCCAGCGCGTAAGCCGTCTCTTGCAGGCCCAGGTCCGCGGTCCCCAGCGACAGCGACAGCGAGTGGGGCAGGGGGGATGTGATTCCCAGGTTCCGCATCATGTCGACCACCTTGTCGACGCCCATCTGCGCGACCAGCTGCGCCGAGATGGTGTTGATGCTCTTCGCCAGCGCCATCCGCAGCGTCAGCGGGCCCAGGTACTCGGGCTTGTAGTTGTGGGGCGCCCAGATGCCGGACGCCGTCTTGAATTTCACGGGCGCGTCCCACTTGATCGTCAGCGGCGTCATCCCCTCGTCGATCGCCGCCGCGTAGATGAACGGTTTGATCGCCGAGCCGATCTGCCGGCGCGCCTGCGTCGCGCGGTTGAACTGGCTGGTGCGGAAGTCGTAGCCGCCCACCATCGCCAGCAGCTTGCCCGTGTGCGGGTCCAGCGCGACCAGCCCGCCCTGCACCGGCGGCGTCGTCGCCAGCACCGCCGTCGGATGCGACCGCTTTCCGGCCGCGACGTCGTTGTTGCGGAACTGCACGGCCAGCACGTCACCCGGCTCGATGCGGGCGCCGGTCTTTCCCTGCCAGGCCGCCACGCGCGTTTCGTCGGTCGGCTCGAGGCGCACGGTCAGGCCGCCCGAGGCCACGGTGACCATCTTGCCGACCGCCGTCACGACCGCCGCGTAGGTGGTGTCGGGATCCGTCGGGAAGGCAGGGGGCGCGGGGCGGCGCGCGGCCCGGCGCAGCGCGGCTTTCGCCTCCAGCGTGGCGAAGCGGGCGTTCGGCTCGCGCAGGCGCGCCCCCGGTTTGGTCGCGTCGATCAGCGCGGTCGCCGTGTCGGCGTCGGGCAGGCCGACCAGCGGGCCGGACTGCTCCGCGTCGTCGACCTCGAACCCGGCTGGCCCCAGCGGTCGGGGGCGCCCACCGGTCAGGCGCGCGCGCTCGGCGGCTTCCAGATGGCCGATGGGCCCCGAGAATCCCAGGCGGCGCGAAAGGTCCTCCAGCCCGCGGCGGACGGCCGTCTCGGCGGCGCGCTGGTCGCGCATGTCCAGCGTCGTCTCGATCCGCAGCCCCTTTTCCAGCAGGTCTTCCTCGCCGTAGTGCTCGACGACGTAGCGGCGCACCGTCTCGACGAAGTACGGCGCCGCCACGTTGGTCAACGTCCGGCGCTCCGCGACCAGGGCCAGCGGCTCGCGCCGGGCCGCCTGCGCCGCCTCGGCGGTCAGGTACCCCGACTCCTGCATCTGATCCAGGACGTAACGCTGCCGCGACTGGGCGCGCGCGAAATCATTGAACGGCGTGATGCGCGAGGGGGACTTCGGCAGCGCCGCCAGCATCGCCGCCTCGGCGGCGGTCAGGTCGGACAGATGCTTGCCGAAGTAGGCGTTGGCGGCGGCGACCACGCCGTACGCGCCGTGCCCCAGGTAGACGTGATTCAGATAGATGCCCAGGATCTGATCCTTGCCGAGCTGGCTTTCGATCCGGTAGGCCAGCAACGCCTCGCGCAGCTTGCGTGACAGCGAACGCTCGTGGCCGACCAGCAGCAGCTTGGCGACCTGCTGGGTGATCGAGGAGCCGCCCTGGACGACCTGACCGGCGCGCGCGTTGACCCACGCCGCGCGCAGGATGCCCAGGTAATCGACGCCGTGGTGCTTGTAAAAGCGGACGTCTTCCGCCGCGACGAAGGCCTTCTTCACGACGTCGGGCACCTGCTCGACGGGCACCAGGACGCGCTTTTCGACGAAGAACTCGCCGATCATCTCGCCGTCGGCGCTGAAGATCTGGCTGGCCCGCAGCGGGCGGTAGTCGGTGACCACGTCCAGCTTGGCCGGCAGGTCGTTCCGGAACTTCCGGTACACCCAAATGCCCGCGCCGCCTGCCGAAACCATCGAGACCGCGATCGCGATCAGCGCGACGCGAATGAGCAGGCGAACAGCCGATCTGGATCGACTCGGTGCGTGAGCCACGGGCGTGTCCGACAAGAAGGTTCGGCGGGTGGCTGTGGAAAGATGAGCCCATCGTAAATATTTTCGCAGTGTTGCCGATGAAAGAGGGCATGTGGTTGCGGCGGAGCGTCGCGGCGGCCGCCTGTATGGCGGTGGGGGTGGCTATCGTCGCCACGGGCGCGCAGGCGGCCGTGGCGGCCGGTGAAGAGGCCCCCGCGCGCCAGGGATTCGCCGTCGAGCCCTTCCGGAACGTGCAGGGCATCGGCGCCCTGCAGCACCTGACGTACGGCGTGCCGGCGGTCATTGCCGAGCGGTTCGCGCAGGCCGCGCCGCTACGCTTCGCCGGACGCCCCGAGCTCTTCAGCCGCACGGCGCCTGCCGGCGCCCGCTGGATCGTGCGCGGATCTTTCGAACGGCGCGCCGACTGGAACGTCGCCGTCACCGTCGAGATCGACGCCGCCGCCGCGCCCGACCAGGTGGCGGCGCGCGCCACCGCCGTCGGTGGGAAGGACGCCGTCCCCGCGACAGCCGTTCAGGCCGCCGTCGAGGCGTTCGCGGCGGTGCCCGGCGTCGCCTTCGACGCCGCCACGCTGGCGCGCGTGCGCGCCCCGATCTCCCACGACGCTTACGCGTTCGTTCTCTATGGCCGCGGCATCGGCGCCTTTCACGGCGGCGGTGGCGGACCGGCCCGGGCCGAGCTGGCGGCCGGTTACCTGCGCCACGCGCTGCTGGTCGAGCCGACGGTCCCCGAGATCCGGCGGTTCCTGGGGCTCGCGCTGCTGGCGACCGGGAAGCCGCAACCCGCGCGCGGCATGCTGGCCTACGCGCTCGACAAGCGTCCGGATTACCTGCTGGCGCTCCGCAGCCTGGCCGCCGTCGACCGGGGCGAGGGCGGGGCGGCCGCCCGCGATCGGTACGCCCGGCTCGTCGCGCTGGACCCGGAGGACATCGGCGCCCGCCGCGCCTACGGCGAGCTGCTGCTACAAGCCAACCGGCTGCCCGAGGCGCAGCGCGAGCTGGAGGCCGTTCTGGCGGCCACGCCCGACGACGCGCAGGCGCACCGGCAGCTGGTGATGGTGCTGTCGTCGCGCCGCCAGGGACCCGCGCTGGCGTCCGAGCTGGAAGCGGCCGTGAAGGGTGAACCCAACGACCTGGACCTGCGCATGGACCTGGGCGCCGCGTACATGGCTCTTGGCCGCAAGGCGGAGGCCGCCGCCGCGTACGAGGAGGTCCTGCGGCGCAAGCCGCGCCACCCGGGCGCGCTGAAGCTGGCCGGCGATCTGGCGCGCGAGCGCGGCGACGTGAAGACCGCCGCGACGGACTACGCGCGCCTGCACGCGCTGGCGCCCCACGACCCGCGCCCGGTGTTCCTGATGGCGGCCGCGTACGCGCAGGCCGGCGACCTCGATCGCGCGCAGCGCTGGTTCGACGAAGCGTCGCAGCTGCCCGGCATGATGGGCGAGGCGTACGCCAACCTGGGGGCCATCGCGCTGCGCCGGGGCGACGCCCGCCAGGCGCTCTGGTACCTCACGCGCGCGGTCCGCCGCCGCCCCGATCGGGCCACCATCCGCTACAACCACGCGCTGGCCCTGCACCTTCTGGGGCGCGACCCCGAGGCGCTGGACCAGCTGCGCGTCGCCGCCGACGCCGATCCGGCCGACGCCGGCGTGCGCTTCTTTGCCGGCGTCGTGGCGTTGGCGCTGGGGAAGTTCGACGACGCCACCGACAGCTTCAAGGCCGCCGTGGAGCTGGACCCCGGCTTCGACGACGCGCGCGAGAACCTGGCCTTGCTGGAACGGCGGGCCCCCGCCGTCGACGATCCGACGGCAACCCTGTCGATGCCCTAGTCGCCGCAGCGGACGGCCAGCGTCCAGCCGTCGTAGAGGTAGACGCGCCGGACGGTTCCCGCGGCGCCGCAGACCTGCTTGCCGCCGGCGGGCAACACGCACAGCTCGTGGGGGCCAGCGTGGGTGCGCACCGGGATCTTCTTTTGCGCGGCGATGTCGCCGATCGCGTGCCCGTCGATCGTCAGCGCCGACCGTTGCGCGCAGCGGGTGTTGTCGATCTGGATCCAGATCGCGGGGCCGCCGGCCGGGGCGGTCTCGGGGGTCTTCGCGCCGCCGGAGGCCTTGGCGGGCTTTCCCGCCTGGCTCACGGGGTCGTCGGCCGGCTCCAGCTCCCAGTCGCCGGGGTTCGTGGGATCGGGCCCAGCCGGTTCGGCGGCGCCGCCGTCCGCGTGCACGCCGGCGCCGTTGGCCGCCAGCGGCGTCAGCTTGCAGCCGGCGTGGCGCATCTCGCCCTGCAGCTGATCGTAAAACGCGGCGCGCATCTCGCGGTAGTCGCGGACCAGCGCCAGATAGAGCTCGCGGGCCTTCTTGGCCTTGGCCCGATAGTCGGGGGTGAGGCCGACGGTGTCACCCAGGTCCTCGGCGCGGTGGATGTCGCGGTAGCGCGCGGCGAACCGCCGGCCCAGCGCCAGGAATCGCCGTCCAGCCTCCGCCGCGCGCGCGTACATGCGAGGAATCTGCGGCGGGCACGTCTTGGGCGGCGCCGCCCCGACCGGGCCCATCTGCGCCATCGCGTCGTGCACCGCGCCCGAGAACTGATCGCGCACGGTCTCCATCTCGGCCTGCAGCGCCAGGAACTGGTCGATCGTCTCGCGCAGCCCGGCCGTGTCCGAGAACACCGGATCGATGCGCGGCGCGACCTCGGTCCGAAACGGCTTTTCAGCGGTCGTTCCGCTGCCGCCGCCGCTGGCAGCGACGGTCAGCACGAAGGCCAGCAGCGCGGAGGGGGGCGCAAGCATCTCGGGTCGGCGATCGACTATATGCCTTCTGCCCACCGTCGCCAGAAACGACGCCGCGTCCTGCGGTATACGTTGCGAATGCGGCGTTACCTGAGGTTGGTGCTGGTCGTTTGCGCGCTGGCCGCGACGGGGAGCTCGGCCTGGGCGTTCGACGTGGTGCTGCCGCCCGACCAGGACACGTTCATCAACAGCGCCGCCGCCGACAACAACGACGGCGCGAGCCCGTCGCTGTACACGGGCCATAGCGGCATGGGCGGCGCGATGCGCGCGCTGGTTCGCTTCGCGATTCCGGCGGCGTGGCAGGGGCGGGTGACGGTCACGCGGGCGGTGCTCGCGACGGTCACTCGCGGAACCGGAAACGACGAAACCACCGTTCCGACGCCGGCGACGGAGTCGCTGCAGGCGCTGGCCGCGGCCTGGACCGAGGGGAGCGGGTTCGGTGACGTCACCACGATGAACACGGTGGGGCAGGCGTGCGGCACGTCCGGCGCCACCTGGAATCAACCGAACTGCGCGGGCGGCATGCCCTGGTCGGGGGGCACCGTGTCGGCCACGGTCAGCGGCGTCGGCATGGTCCCGGCGACGCTGGAGGCGAAGGTCACGTGGGACTCGGCGACGGCCGGAAACGCCGGCATGCTGGCCGACGTCCAGGGCTGGATCGATTCGCCCGCCGGCAATCAAGGTTGGCGGCTCGCCAGCAGCAGCGAAGGGGCCGTGACCGGCCAGGCGCAGCGCTTCTATTCGCGCGAGGTCGCCGGAAAAGGGCCGAGCCTGTCGCTCACCGCGACGTGCCGCGACGGGTTCGTGGACACCGATGGCGGCTGCGCGCCCGCAGGCAGCGCCGACAGCGGCGCAGTCGACAGCGGCACGCCCACGGGAACGCCGTCCTCCGGCTCCGGATGCTCGTGCAGCCTCGGTGCTGCCGAAGGGCGAGGCTCCGGCTTGCCCCTCGCCGCGGCCGGCTTGCTCATCGCCGCGTCGTGTGCGGCGGCGCGCCGCCCGAGGAGGCGTAGCGATCGCGCCAGGCACGCGCGCCGTCCAGGCCCAGCCGGGTCAGCCTGGGGATGACCAGCCGTTCGACGGCCGCGTAGAACGCGTCAACCCTGGACTCGGGCGAAAGCACGCCCAGCTCTGCGTAGCGCGGATCGAACGCGACGTTGGCTTCGAGCCGCCGCAGCGCAGGAGCCGCGATCTGCTGCTCCATCGCGCCCAGGGACGTCCGGGCCTGCTCCTGCAGGTGTTCGCGCTGATTCGGAGCCAACGCCGGCCACCACGCGGTCACGGCCGCCCACCCCAGTCGCTGGTGGCGCACCTCGTCGCTCAGGATCCGTTCCAGCGCCGCGCGCGCCAGGGGCTCGCGTGCGGCGCGACGGCCGGCGCGAAACAGCGCCAGCGAGATCGTCTCGCCGATCGCCACCTCGACCAGCGCCAGCGCGGTTGCCCGCTGGGTCGGGTCCGCCAGGGGGGCCAGCCGCACGTGCACCGGGCCGGCGTCGTAGGCCGGCAGCGGTGCACCCGTTCGCGCGCCGATCGCGGCACAGAGCTGCGCGTGGAAGACTTCGTCGTGCGCCGCCGCGACGAACTGGTCGCGCCAGCCGGCGCAGATGGGCGAACGCTCGCTGGCCTGCGCCAGCGCCCGAAAGATCAGCGCCGACCGCAGCTCCTCGGCCGCGCGGAGCGGCCAGGCGTCGCGCGCGAACGCGACCTGGGCCGGTGTGTATGGCTGCAAGCGCGTCCCCGGAACGGCGCGCAGCCACGCGCGAGCTTCTTGGGATGAATTGCGCTCAGCGATCGCGCGCATCACCGTCGGCGCGCTGCGCATCGGCACCCGCGTCGACATTCGTGGTGCACTTGTTCGAGAAGTACGTCCAGACGCCACCGCCCGCTTCGCACGTCATCTTCTGCTCGCAAAGGGCGGCGCTGCCGGCGCTCGCGTCGGGCCGGCCGCAGATGCACGGGTCCGGGTTCGCGTTGCCGCACGGGGGCGTGAAGATCGTCCCGCCGCTGCCGGCCGCTCCGCCGTTGCCGCCGCTGCCGGGAGCGCCTGCTGCCCCGCCGGTTCCGCTGCCCCCGGTGCCGCTCCCCCCGTAGCCGCTGGCCGTGCCGCCCGTCCCCGCCGCGTCGGGGCCCGCCAGCTGACCGCTGGAGCAGCCCGCCACCACGACGCCACCTGCCAGAACCATCTGTCGCATTCGTTCTTGCCAGCTCACGCGCGCCTCCTCCCCTGACTACAAGCAATCGATGGACCACAAGGAACATCGCGCAGTTGCGCGAAAGGCAGGCAGCGCGCCCGCGACATTCGGGTCATGTGGCCGTGGGAAACCGAGGCTGCGACGCGCTCAGCGGAATTTGATGCCGCAGCCGATTCCCTTGGTCTCGGCCAGCGGCGCCGGGTGCCCCTCGAGGACGGCGTCCAGCGCGTCCTTCAGGTAGTGCGCCTTCACGGCGCCGGCGTCGCGGTGGTTGTCGTCGATCGCGCCGTGGTAGGCCAGCTTCCCCGTCTTGTCGAAAAGGAATGCCTCCGGGGTGACGCTGGCGCCCAGCGCGCGCGCGACGCCGGAGGTCTCGTCCACCACGTAGGGGACCTGCAGCCCCAGCTGCTTGGCGCGCGCCTGCATGCCGGCGAAGTCGTCCTCGGGATACTTGGCGGGATCGTTGGCGTTGATGAGGATGACGCCGACGCCCTTCTTCGAATAGCCGTTCGCGAGCTCGGTGATCCGGCGCTCCCAGCCGCGGGCGAACGGGCAGTGATTGCAGGTGAAGATCACCAGCGTCCCCGCCTTGCCGCGCACGTCGGCGATGGCGACCGGCTTGCCGTCGAGGGCGCTCTTCATCTTGATCGCGGTGGCCGGCTCGGGCGCGGCGGCGCCGACGGCCAGCGCGGACAGAGTCAAGGTGGCGAACAACTTGGCGATGACGAGATTCATGGTTTCCCCTTGGGTTTGGCTTTTCCTTCGAGCTTCAGCTCGCGAAGGCCCGCCTCGAGCTCGGGCACGGTGATCGGTCCCGACCAGAAGCGCTTTTCCGCGCCGTGCGCGTCGTACAGGAACGAAGCGGGCAGCGCGCCCGTCCACCTGGGATCCAGGCCATTGACGAACGCGTCGTCGGCGCCGTGCTTGATGAACGCCGTCGCGCCGGCCGCGCCCGCCTTGCCGAGAAAGGCAGCGACCTGCTCGCGCTGATCCTCATCGTCGGCCGAGACCAGCACCAGGCGCAGCCCCTCCGCGCGATGCGCCCGCGCGAAGTGCAGCAGGGCCGGCATCTCTTCGCGGCAGCCGTCGCACCAGG
This sequence comes from Polyangia bacterium, assembly GCA_045802645.1. Lineage (GTDB taxonomy): Bacteria > Myxococcota_A > Polyangia > Fen-1088 > Fen-1088 > JADGRB01. The sequence continues at coordinate 8,251 of JBJMQQ010000100.1, read as the reverse complement.
TCGCCCAGACGTTGACCAGCACCGCGGTCGCGCCGGGCGCGGTCACGGCGGCACGGACCGCGGCCAGGTCGCCGACCGCCACTGGCACGGGCGCCGGCTGGGACGCCGTCGCCGCGGCGATGAGGAGCGCGGAAACCGGGAGCAGCACGGCGGAAGTCTAGCCTGCCGACTGCTAATCTGGGGCGCGATGGCAGGCATGGCCGAACGGCAGGGGGCGACGCAGCCGAGCTGGCTCGCGCGCCCGCGGCGCCGGCTGCTGGCCGACGTGGCCGGCGGGCTCCGGCAGAACTGGGACAAGCTGGTCCAGCTCTTCGGCCTGGTGGGCGCCTTCTTCCGCCCCGGGCTGGTGCGGCGCCGGCTCGAGCGCCTGCGGGCGCTCGGGCACATCGACACGCTGCCGACCGTGCCACAGCTGCTGGTCGCCGGGCGCGACCAGATGATCGTGGGGGCCGCGGCCGAAACGAAGATGTTCTACGAATCGCAGGGCATCCCGTGGGTGTTCCACAACCTGCGCCGCTTCATATCGGGTCCGGCCACGATGCTGGACCCGATCGGTCTGTTCTCGCCGCGCGACGCGATCATCGAGCACGTGCTGCAGACGTTTCACCGCCACCCCCTCTACGACCTGGTGCTGCTGCGCGCGCACGAGGGCGGCCTGGAAGAGATGGCGCGCCAGGCGCAACAGGTGGCCGCCGGCACGCACCCGCACCAGCGCGCGCTGACGTCGCTGATCGAGGACGGCTCGTACCACGCGCGCTTGCCCGCGGACATCGCCGCCTTCGCCGCCGAGCCCAACGCACCCGCGCGCCCCCTTCCGGACGGCCTCGTCGAAGACCCCGAGCTGATGCTGGCGATGGACCAATTCAAAGACCTCGCCGGTTTCACCCGCTACGCCTCGCGCCTCCGCGCCGGCTGGCCCCGCGCCATCGCCGCCTGGCTGATCGCCGGCTTCGACGAAACCATGGCGACGGTCGTCGGTGTGCACCTGGGCCCCAAGCAGATCGACCACACCGCCTGCGACCCCCCCCTCCTATCTCATCTCCCGTCCTCGTCCTCGTCCTCGTCCTCGTCCCCGTCCTCGTCCTCGTCCTCGTCCTCGTCCTCGTCCTGATCCTGCCCCATACTCCCCCGCCATGGCCGCCGCGCGCCTCTTCTTCTCCGTCTTCGCGGTGATCTTCGTCGCGGAGCTGCCCGACAAGACCACGCTCGCCGCGCTGGTCATGGCGACTCGCCATCGCGCGATGCCGGTGCTGCTGGGCGCCTGCGGCGCGCTGGCCGTCCAGAGCCTGATCGCCGTCGCCGCCGGCAGCCTGCTGGCCATGCTGCCGGAACGCATCGTTCACATCGGCTCGGGCGTCCTGTTTCTGGTCTCGGCCGTCGTCATGTGGGTCCGCAAGGAGGAGGGCGGCGAGTTCAAGGACAAGCCCGACGCCGTGACGTTCGGCAAGTCGATGTCGCTCGCGTTCGGCGTCGTGTTCGTCGCCGAGTGGGGTGACCTGACCCAGATCGCGACCGCCGGCTTCGCCGCCCGCCTGAAAGCGCCCGTGCTGGTCTTCGCCGCGTCGACCACCGCTCTGTGGGCCGTCGCCACCATCGCCGTCACCGTCGGTCACCGCGCCGGGCGGCTGCTGAACCCCGATCTCACGCGCAAGATCGCCGCGGCGCTGTTCGCCGTCGCCGGCATCCTGCTGATCACCGGCGTGCTCTAGCGGCGGCGCTCAGCCGATGAACTGTCGCGGGTAGATGCCCGGCGACGAGCCGTCGATGACGACGGCGCCGACCGCTCGCTGGTAGAAGTCGACGGAGGCGGCCCATCCGATGATGGCGTAGGCGTACCCGTCGGCGCGCATCGCGTGCAGCGCGGACAGCAGCAGCGCCCGCCCGATGCCACGGCCGCGCCGGTCGGGGGCGACCAGCTCGGGGCCGAAGAAGTTGCGGCAGGCGGCGTCGTAGCAGGCGACGCCGCACAGCGCCGCGTCTTCCACGGCCACGAAGCAGGCGATCGGCTGGCGCGCGAACGCCGCCGCGCACTCGTCGGCCCACCCGGGCGAGCCGTGCGCACGCATCCAGTCTACGACGGCGGTCCGTTCGCTGGCGGCGGGACGACGGACGGCGATGCCGCCGGCGGCCAGCGCGTCCACGGCCGGCGCCAGCGGCGGCAAGTCGTACAGGCGGACCAGCAGGTCAGCCACGCACGGCCGCCTTCAAACCTCGGTCATCCACCCGTGGGTGTCCGGCGCGCGCCCGTACTGGATGTCGGTGATGGCGCCGAACAGGCGCTTGGCGACCTCGCCCGGCTGGCCGCCGTTGACGACGATGTCCTCGCCCTTCCAGCCCAGCGCGCCGACCGGCGTGATGACCGCCGCCGTCCCGCAGCCGAACAGCTCCTTCAAGGAGCCGCCCTTGTGCGCGCGCAGCAGCTCCTCCATCCCCAGCGGCCGCTCGCTGACCGTGAAGCCCCACTCGCGCAGCAGCGTCATGATCGAATTGCGCGTGACACCGTCCAGGATGCTGCCGCTGAGCGGCGGGGTGACGATCTCGTCGCCGATGCGCGCCACCATGTTCATGGTGCCGACTTCTTCCAGGTAGCTGTGCTCGTGCGCGTCGGTCCACAGGACCTGCGCGTACCCGCGAGCCTTGGCGTCCTCGGCCGCGCGCAAGCTGGCGATGTAGTTCGCCCCGGCCTTGACGCCGCCCAGGCCACCCACCGCCGCGCGCACGTACTTGTCTTCGACCAGGATGCGGGCGGGCGTGAACGAGTCCCCGCTATACCCGCCCACCGGTGAGGCGATCACGAAGAACGTGTACCGCTTGGCCGGGCGCACGCCCAGGAACGGCTCCGTCGCGATGACCGTCGGGCGGATGTACAGCGACGTCCCCGGCGACGACGGCACCCAGTCGCGGTCGGTGTCGACCAGCGCCGTGATCGCCGCCCGCGACAGGTCCTCGTCGACGGACGGGATGCAGAGGCGCGGGGCGCCGTCGTGCAGTCGCTTGCAGTGGCGGTCCAGACGGAAGATGCGGACCTTGCCGTCGACGCCGCGGAAGGCCTTGAGGCCGTCGAACATCTCCTGGGCGTAGTGCAGGACCGCCGCCGCCGGATCCAGCGCCAGCGGGCCGTACGGCATGACCCGCGGCTGGGCCCAGCCGCCCTGGTCGGCGTCGTAGTCGACCAGCGCCATGTGGTCCGTGAACACGCGCCCGAACACCAGATCGGCGTCCTTGGGGCGCGCCCGTCGCGTCGCCGTCAGGTGAATCGCGACCGGCCCGCGCGCGATCTGCTTGGTCGCGGGCGAGGGGGCGAGATCTCCTGATTGGGAAGGCGGCGGCGACGACATCCGCTGAGGATATCGCGCCGCCGCACCAGGTGCTACAGGGCCAGGACGCCGGTTCGGATCAGATAGGCCAGCCGCGCCCGCTGATCGTCGTCCAGGAGGGCGTGCAGCTTGGCCAGCGACCCGGTGATCGCCGTCCGCAGCCGTTCAGCCGTCGCCACCCGCAACCCGGCGGCTTCGCCGGCCCGCGTGGCGTCGAACGTCGAGCCCCCGACAGCGTCCGCGAACCCCGACAGCGACCGGCGCCGGTCGACCTCGGCCTGCGCGCGCTCGGTCTTCAGCTCGTCGAGGATGCGCGCGAGCTCCGCCACCTGCCTCTCGTCCAGCTCCAGCTTGTAGGCCAGGAACCGGAGCGGCCGGCGCACGCCGAACGCGCCGCCGCCGAACCCCTCGCCCTCGCTGTCACCCTCGCTCTCGCCGCCGCGGCCGCCCCAGCCGCGCCCGCCGCCACCGGGCCCGCAGCTCGACGGACCGCAGCTACTTTCGCCGTGGCCGTGACCGTGGTGCCCACGCCACCAGGACATCATGTGTCCATGCATGTTCGTTCTCCTTTTTCCTTTCGCCGAGGCCATCAGCTCCCGGCGGGTTTTCGTCGTGGGCGATATGCCTCACGAACGTTGAAAGCATAACCGCCGCTCTCGATCGGTCAACCAGTGATATTCAGATCCCATGGCGCGTCACTGGCTGATGAAGTCGGAGCCCGACGTCTTCTCGATCGACGACCTCGCGAAGGCCAAGAAGCAGACGACCGGGTGGGACGGTGTGCGCAACTACCAGGCGCGCAACCTGCTGCGCGACGAGATTGCCGTCGGTGACGGGGTCCTTTACTACCACTCCAGCGTCGACCCGCCGGCCGTCGTGGGCCTGGCGCGCGTCGTGAAGGCCGGCTACCCCGACCCGACGCAGTTCGATCCCAAGAGCGACTACTACGACGCGGGCAGCACGCCCGACGCGCCCCGCTGGTTCTCGGTCGACATCGCGTTCGACCGCAAGCTGCCGCGGCCGGTGACGCTGCCGGAGCTGCGCGCCGACCCTGCGCTCGGCGGGATGGTGCTGTTGCAGCGCGGGAGCCGCCTGTCCGTTCAGCCCGTGACCGCCGCCGAGTGGAAGCGGATCGTCGCGCTGGGCGAAAGGAAATGACCGGCGCCGCACATCAGCCGGTGCCGCCGCGCGGTGTACACCACGTCGCCATAGGCGTCCGTGATCTGCCGGCCGTCGAGGCTTTCTACACCGGCATCCTGGGCTTGCCCGTCCAGCGCCGCTGGCCGCGCGCCGACGGCGGCGCCGGTGACCGGTCGGTCTGGCTGGAACTGGGCGGCGGCGCGTTCCTGGCGCTCGAGCGGGTGGAAGCCCCCTCCACTGCACGGACCGGCGACGGGGCCGGCTACCTGATGGTCGCGCTCGCAATCGGGCGCGACGAGCGAGCGCCGTGGGAGGCCCGTTTCGCGAACGCCGGCGTGGCCGTCGCGCGGCGAACGGCGTACACCCTCTACGTGGATGACCCTGAAGGAAACCGGGTCGGCCTCTCCCACTGGCCCGAGCCCGCCGCCGAGCCCCCGGGCCAACCCTGATGCCGTCCATCACCTACCTGCCGGGCGGAACGCGCCTGCCGTGCGCGGCCGGCGAGTCGGTGTTCGAGGTCGCGCGCCGCGGCGGCGTTCGCGTGCCGACCGCCTGCGCGGGCCAGGCGACGTGCGGGCTGTGCCGCGTCAAAGTGGTGAGCGGCGAGGAGCACCTGACGCCGTTCAACGCCGCCGAACGCAAGCACCTGGGCAACGTCTACTTCATCACGAAGCTTCGCCTGTCCTGTCAGGCCCGTATCCGGGATGACGCAGGCACAGCCGAAGTGATCGTCGCAATCCCGGGCGCTTAGGCGCCGGAGTCTTCCGCGGCCGGCGTTCCGTCGCCAGTTTGACCGGCGTGGTGCGCACGAGGTCAGCCGCTGCATGGGCGGCATGCGCCGTGGTGGTCCTTTGGTGCGGGGCCACCGCGCGCGCGAACGGCGCGTTCCCCGGCGGCCAGACCATCCTGGCGCCGCGCGACCTGAGCGGCGAGATCCTGATCGCCACCAACTTCGGCGTGGTCGAGAGCCGCAGCGCGGGGCGGACGTGGACCTGGACCTGCGAGCAGCCCGCCAACAGCTATGGCCGCCTGTACCAGATGGGCCCGGCGCCGGCCCACCGCCTGTTCGCGATCGCCGGCAGCAAGCTGATCTATTCAGACGACCGCGCGTGCAGCTGGCAGGTCGGCGGCGGGACGCTGGCCGGCACGTCGGTCCAGGACGCGTTCGTCGATCCCAACGACGGGACGCACGTCCTGGCGATCGCGGTGACCTACGGCGATGCGGGCCCCGCCTACCGCGTCGTCGCCTCGCATGACGGCGGGACAACGTTCGCGCCGCCCATCTTTGCCGCCGACGCCGGGGACTTGATCACCGGCGTCGAGGTCGCGACCGGCGACTCCAATTCCATCGATGTGGCGCTGGCGCACGGCAGCCAGCTGGTCCCGACGGTGGCTCGCAGCGTCGACGGCGGCGCGAGCTGGGCGCTGTACGATCTCGGCGCCGCGCTGGGGACCAACCAGATCCGGATCCTGGCCATCGACCCGGTCGACCCGGACCGCGTGTTCCTGCGCGGCATTGGCGCGTCCGGCGACGTGCTGGCCGTCTTCGACGAGGCGAGCCCGCCCGTCGCGGTGCCGCTGACGTTCGCCAACGGACAGATGACGGCCTTCGTGAAGACGGCCTCCGGCAGCGTCCTCGTCGCCGGAACCAGCAGCGGCGTCGCGCAGCTATTCCGTTCGCGCGACGACCTCGACTTCGCCCCGATCGCCGGCGCCCCGGCGATCCTGTCGATGTCGGAGCGGCAGGGCGTCATCTACGCGGCGACCGACACGACGGTTCACCCGTTCGGCGAGGCTCTATCGGACGATGACGGCGCCACGTGGACGCCGGGGCTGCGCTTTGCCGAGATCGACGCGATCGCCGGCTGCCTGGCCGCCGCTTGCCAGGACGATTGCCAGATGCGCGCGGCGCAGCAGCAGTGGCCCGCGGCGATGTGCGCGGCCGCGCCGCCGGCCGACCCGTCGCCGGTCGTCGACGCCGGCACACTGCCGCCGGTCGCCGACGCGGCCGCGCCGCGCCCGGATGCCGCGCACCGTCCCGACGCGACCGTGCTGCCGCCGCTCACCGACGCGGTCGCGCCGCGTGACGCCGGGACTTCGCCCGCGTCCGCAGACGCCGGAGCGATCCCGCAGCCCGGCGACGCCGGCCACGACGTCCAGGTCCCGCCGGCGGCCATCGGCTGCTCGTGCACGATGACACCTGGCCCAGGGGCAGGCGTCGTGTTCGCGTTCTTCGCCCTGACGTTGGCGCTGCTGCGCCGGCGCCGCTAGCCGCGCCGCACGCCCAGCGGATCGCGCGCGTCGTCCGACACGGAGCTGCCTTCAGCCCGCTTCTTCCCCTCGATCTGCTTTTGCGCGTCCTGCTTCGCCGCCAGGGCCAGCGCCGTCTGCATCATCGACTGCACCTGCGCCGCCGATCCGGCCGCGCTGGCACCGCCGAGATCGATCGGCACGGGGAACACGATCGTCGACGACGCCTCGCCCGCGACCTCGACCAGGGTCTGATAAAGCCGCAGCTGCAGCGCGCCCGGGTGCTCGGCGATCATCGCCGCCGCCTGCGCCAGCTTGGAAGCGGCCTGCACCTCGCCCTCGGCGGCGATGACCTTGGCGCGCCGTTCGCGCTCGGCCTCCGCCTGGCGGGCCATCGCCCGCTGCATCTCCGTCGGCAACTGGATGTCCTTGATCTCCACCGCCGAAATCTCCACGCCCCACTGCTCGGTGCGCGTGTCCAGGATCTGGCGGACCTCGTTATTGATGGCGTCGCGGTGGGCCAGGATGTCGTCCATCTCCATCTTGCCCAGCACGGCGCGCAACGTGGTCGACGCCAGCTGCAACGTCGCCGGCATGTAGTCCTCGACCTCCAGCACCGCGTGCATCGGCGAGCTGACCGAGGCGTAGACGACCGCGTCGACGCTGACCGTGATGTTGTCGCGCGTGATGATGTCCTGAGGCGTGATCTGGATGGCCCGCGTCCGGACGTCGACCACGCGTATCCGATCGATCCCCAGCGGCAACAACAGGTTGAACCCCGGGTTCGCGAGCGACTTTTTTGCCCGCCCGAATCGGAACACGATCCCGCGCTCGTACTCTTGCAGGACCTTCGTGCCGGTCAGCAAGAGCATGAGAGTGGCTGCCAGAGCGGCTCCCAGCGCAATGGTGATCATGCGCGGAAATCTAGCACCACGCGTTGTTGCATTTCGCCTTGGCGCCCGCCGCGAAACACCAAACTGGCCTGTGGGGCAGGCGTTCGGTGTCCGCCGAACGCGCAAATTCGCGGAGTTACGCAAAGCCATAGATTCCGAAATATTTGCGAAATGCAAACCGGCCTATGGTCGCGCCCGGCGCCGACACGGCGTCTCTATTACCAGGAGGGACCTGTGATCAAGCGGTTCATGGAAGGAATGAAAACGGCCGAACGGAGGCGCGTCTTCTACGCGCTGCTCGGCGGCAAGGCGCTGGGACTGGCGCTTCTCTTTGCGATCATCGCGGGCATCCCGGCTTACTTCGGGCACAAGGCGTTCGCCGAGGACGCGGCAGCGGCCCCGCCCGCCTACGTGAACCCGATGAACAACATGTGGGTGCTCATCACGGCATTCCTCGTGTTCTTCATGCAGGCGGGCTTCATGTTTCTCGAAGCGGGCTTCGCGCGGACGCGCGAGACGGTGAACGTGCTTCTGGAGGGCATCGTCGACACGTGCCTCTGTGGGCTGCTGTTCTGGGCGTTCGGCTTCGCGTTCATGTTCGGCGCCGGCAACGGCTTCATCGGCCACCAGTTCTTCTTCCTGCACGGCGCG
>JBJMQQ010000099.1:0-50567 GCA_045802645.1 Polyangia bacterium | reverse complement strand
TGGGTCCGCGACTCAGGGGATGAGCGCCGCCTAAGTCCGCGCGATCAGAGCTCATCACCAGCCGGGTCTCTGTCCATGGCGGGGCCCGGACTACGTCGTTGACGCGCCTGCGCGCAACGCTCACGTATCGGGCGTCAAACCTGCATTGACTCATTCACACGTCCGTTGACGGCTCAGTCAGCGACTGCGTATAACGGCCGCGATGTCCATACCGACCGATGACACGGACAGACCTACAACGTTGCGCCGGTCATTGTGGACTGCAGCGATATGTTCGTTGCTTGCCTTTCCACTCGTTGCACGCGCACAAGACGACGGCGCAAACAAGGCGGCAATCACCGCCCAGACGCCGCCCATTCCGTTGCCAACGCGCGAAGCGGTTCCGCCCTCGCCTGTCAACCCGTGGTTCTTTCGCCCACCGCTGACCCTGACGGCCGGCCCGGCCTCCAACTGGAAGCTGACCGTCTACGGATTCGCCGAGGCTGACGGGATGTGGGACTCGACGGAGAGCTTCAATGACGGCCTGAACAACGGCGTGATTGCGCATCCGCTGACGCAGGAAGGGCGGAACTCGCGGATGCAGATGACGATCCGCAACAGCCGCCTGGGCTTCAGGGGACAGGCCCCCGAGCTGGGCGGCGTTCGTGCCACCGGATTGCTCGAGTTCGATTTGTTCGGCAATCAACCGACCATCAACAGCGGCGGAGGCTCGCCGGGCGTTGCTTCGGGCCCGGGCGCCACGACCGAAGCAGCATATTTCAACAACGCCGCGCTGCGCGTCCGACACGCCTATGTCCGACTGGACAACGACTTCGTCAACGTTCTGGCAGGGCAGACCTACTATCTACTCGGCTGGCAGAACTACTTCTTTGGAGCCACGTGCGGCTTTCTTGGCCTGCCGAACGAGCTCTTCAACCGAACCGTGCAGCTTCGACTGAGCCACACCTTTGGCTCTGGCCCCGTCAGCTTCGATCTGGCGGCCGGCGCGTTCCGCCCCGTTCAGCGCGACTCGGGCGTGCCGGATACCCAGGGTGGGGCGCGCCTGTCGTTCAACCACTGGAAGGGGATCACCACGCCGGGCAGCGGGGGCACCGACGCGCAGCCCGCGGCGATCGGCGTCTCGGGGATGGCGCGCTCGTTCAAGGTCAACCCGCACCAGCCGTTGCCGGCGCCCCGAATTCCGCTGCTCGGGTGGGCGGTCGCCGTCAACGTGCTTCTGCCCGTCATCAGCGCCAAGGACGGCACCGACCGCGGAAACGCGCTGACGTTGACCGGCGAGTTCGCGACGGGGACGGGCTATGCCGACCAGTACACGGGGATGACCGCCGGCGCCACCATGCCCAACGTGTATCCCCTGCCGCCCGGGACGCCCATCACGTCGACGGGAATGTCGTCCCCGCAGGATCTGACGGGCGCGGCACCGCAGGTCGGGCTGCCGTACACGCCCAACGTCGATCCCGGGCTGGTGGCCTTCGACCAGTACGAGGCCCTTCATTCCATCAACTGGCTGACGTTCGTGGCCGGCCTCCAGTACTACCTGCCGCCCCGCGGCCGCGGGTTCGTCAGCGGCAACTACAGCCAGGGGCACTCGGACAACATTGCCAGCCTCTATCACCCGATCACGCCCCGGCAGGCGTGGGTGAATCCGCTGGGCGTCTTCCAGACCTCGCGCTACGCCGACGGGAATCTGTTCTTCGACGCGACCCCCGCCGTCCGGATCGGGCTGTCGTACCAGTGGCTTCAGCAAAAGCTGGTGGACGACACGATCGTTCATAACCATCGCTTCGAAATCACGTTTCTCTATTTCCTGTAGGGACGGGAGCCCCGATGAACGCACGAGCCTCACACCTTGTCGGAATGGCCCTCCTGCTTGCGGCGACCGCTACCCTGGGTTGCTACGATCCGCCGCAAGATTTCCAGCCTGCCACCTACGGCGCCAAGCCGTGGGATCCGCCTGCCGGGTGGGATCCGGAGCCGCCGTGCGCGTCCGGTTATTACGTTGCCATCGACAGTTGCCCCGGTTGCAGCGGGATCTCCTATGCCCTTTGCACCGGTGTCACCTTCACGCAATGCGTGTGCGGCGGCCCCTCTTGGCCGGGCGTCGAGTGCCCCAAGTCGCTGGTGTGCTGCGCCAACGACTTTCCGCCGGTGAACTGGCTGGAGCTGATCAAGTACTCGGGGCCGGGCTGGGCCGGCCTGAGCGTGGGCGCCGACACGCGCACCTGCCCGTGAGTGCGTCCAACGGATCTAGTTGTTCTGCGCGCCCTCTACGATCCAGCTGTAGATGAGCTGCTGCTGGTCGCCGGGGAGCTGCACGCCCGAGAACTTCAGCTCCGACGTTCCGTTCGTCGAAAAGGTCGTCTTGTCGGCCGGCATCTGAACACCGCACGGCGGCGTCGGTGAAAGCTTCCGATACATGACGCTCTGGTCCGGGTCCCAGGGGACCACCCGCGTGCCGATCTGGGAGCAGGCCGGCCCCATGCATGGCAACCCGACCAAACTCCAGTAGGCGCGCGTCTTCGAGCTCAGGTCGAGCGCGCTGTAGCGGATGCTCACGGTGTTGAAGTGACAGAAGTCGTTCGTGCAGCTTGGTTGAATGACCTCTGCATAGACTCGGGTGAACGAATTGGACGAGGCCGTCGTGTTCGAGCCGCATCCGGCGGTCATCAGCGCCGCGACAAAGACGGCGTGGGCCGCTCTACATTGGTTGGGTCTCATCGATGCTCATCTCCCTGCGTGCGCGCGCAACTGTAGCGCGCGTCTGTAATGGTCAGCCGCGCCGTCGCGGTCCCCCGCGGCCCGGAGCACCTGAGCCAGATTGAAGTGGGCGGCCGCATAGTCGGGGTGCAGCGCCAAAGCGTTCTCGTATTCCGAAGCGGCCCGCGCGAGATGCCCCTTCTCACGCAGAACGTTGGCCAGGTTGTTGTGGGCCTCTGGCTGGCCGTGGTTCAGGGCCAGCGACATCTCCAGATGTTCCATCGCGCCGTCCCAGTCGCCCTTTCCGGCAAGCGCCCGCGCGAGGCTGTTCTGCGCGTCGACGTAGTCGGGCTGAAGCTCCACGGCCGTCCGGAGATGTGTGATCGCGGCGTCCAGCTGCCCCTTTTCGCGAAGGGTCGCTCCCAGGTTGTACTGCGCCTTCGCGAAGTCGGGGCGGAGCTCCACCGCGCGCGCGAAGTGCGCGAGGGCCTCGTCCGACTGCCCTTGCGCGAGGAGAAAGCCGCCCAGGTTGTTGTGCGCGCCCCACGAATCGGGATCCGCGGCGAGGACCGCGCCCCAGAACGTTCCGGGATCGCGATAGAGCTCGGTCCGCCGCCACGTCAGCGCCGCCGTTGCAACCAGGACCAGACCGGCCGTTGCGGCCAGCGCATGGCGCGCGGCCGACCCGCCCCGCTGGACGCCCGTCGCAATCGCCGCCGCACAAAGCGCAAGCGGGCCGATGATCGCGAAATACTGCCAGTGATCAGCGACCAGCGAGAGCTTCATGAACGCGATGTTCATGAAGCCCAGCACCGGAGAGAGCATCACGACGAAGTAGAAGAAGGCCACCAACGGTCCCACCCCCCAGTTCCGGCGCCCTCGCCAGCACGCCAGCAGCGCGCCGATCGCGAACGACGCCGGCAGGTAGACCCACCACGCGCGCGGGTCGATCTGCCAGCGCGGGTAGATCGAGCGCAGGTCCACCGGCAACAGCGCCTTGCCCAGGTAGAACCAGATCGCCCACCCGGCGCCGGCCAGCCTGCCCGCGAAGGTGTCGGCGCGGACGACGTCGGCCCCGATGGCGCGGTGGGATTGAAACCAGAGGGAGATGCAGCCGATCCCGACTGCCAGAACGAAGAACGGCAACACCGCCAGTGCGTCGCGGCGCGTGAGCCGGCCCCGCTTCCACCAGACGAGACCAAGCAGAACGAACGGCATCGGCGCCACGACAGTCTTGCTCAGCAGCGCGATCAGGAACGTCACCACGGCGAGCCCGTACCAGCCCCGCGTGCCGCCAAACGATCGAGACCGGACGAAGCAAGAAAGGCTGGCCAGGTAGAAGAACATCGCCAGGACGTTCTTCCCTTCGGCGATCCAGGCGACGGATTCGACGTTGACCGGATGGACGGCGAACAGCGCGGCCGCCAGCCAGGAGCCCGGCACCTCCAGCCGCGCGAGCAGCCGCCACAGGAGGACCGCGTCGGCCGCGTGCAAGAGCACGTTGACGACGTGGTACCCGACCGGGGTTTCCCCCCAGAGACGCCATTCGACCCACCAGAGGGTGGACGTCACCGGGTAGTAGTCCACCGGCTTCGTGGTGAACCAGAAGCGCCACAGACCGTCCGCCCGGTGAATGAGGGCGTTGTCCATGATGAAGCTGCGGTCGTCCCAGATGAGCCCCGCGTGCAGAGCCGGCAGGTACGCGAGCAGCGTCCCCACCACCAGCGGCAAGGCCAGCCACCGCGCGGCGGACGCTGCATTCACGGGCGGCGCGGGCGTGGACACGAATCGCAACCTTCAATAGGGGGCGGCTCCCCACCCGATCGGGTCATTGGCGGGTGCAAAAACGCGATGCGCCATGCCGCACATTCGCCGGCGGCACCCCTCTCATGGGAGATGACGAGAGCGCCCGGACGACGGACCGACTGGCTGACGCTGACGCTGTGCGTGGCCGCCATGCAAGTGGCCGTGGGCTGCGGCTCCAGCGGCAGCAACGCCGACTCCGGCCCCGACCCCCAGGGCTCCGGCGGCGCGCCCGCCGCGACCGGCGGTAACTCGGCGACCGGCGGGACCCCGGTGGCAATCGGCGGGCAGGCGGGCGGCAACGTCAGCAGCACGGGCGGCTCATCCACGGGCGGCGCCTTCGCCACGGGCGGTGTCCCGGGCACCGGCGGAAGCGCGGGCGGCGCCGGGCGGGCCGGCACTGGCGGCACCGCGCCGACGGGCGGCGCCGGCGGCTTCGCCGGCAGGTCCGGCTCGGGCGGCGCGGCAGGGGGGACGGCCGGCTCGGGCGGAACGAGCTACGCCCCCTGCCCCGCCACCGGGACCTGCGCAATCATGCCGCTTGGCGACTCGATCACCCAGGGGTACCGCTCGTCAAAGGGCGGTGGCTACCGGGTGGAGCTCTTTCACGATGCGCTCGCCGACAAGAAGTCCGTCACGTTCGTGGGCAGCGCCGACCCGAACGGCCCGGCGACCGTCGACGGTGTGGCTTTCCCACCCGACAACGAAGGACACGGCGGGTACCGGATCTCGCAGATCTCCAGCCTGATCGCCGCTTCGATGACGACGAACAAGCCGAACATCATCCTGCTCATGATCGGCACGAACGACGTCGGGACCAGCACGACGCCCATCGGAACGGCGGGCGCGCAGAACATCGCCGACCAGCTGGGCAGCCTGGTCGACAAGATCACCGGCCAGGATCCCAAGGTCCTGGTCGTCGTGGCGCAGATCGTCCCGCACATCACCGACGCCGTCGACGCCAACATCCAGGCGTACAACGCCCTCATCCCCGCGCTCGTGAAGACGCGCGCCGACGCTGGAAAGCACGTCTTGCTCGTGGACCAGCACGCCGCCTTCCTGGCCCGCTCGAACTGGAAGACGACGCTGCTCAACCAGTCGGACAAGCAGCACCCCACCGATGCCGGCTACGTCATCATGGGCGACACCTGGTACCCCGCCATCAAGCCGTTCCTGCATTGAGTGGCGTGCTAACGTCGCGCCCACGATGTTCGTGCTCGGGCATCTGGGCATCGGCAAGCGCCTGGCGGCCCACCCGTATCGCCGATTTTCGCGCGCCGACAGGCGCGCGTTCTTCGTCGGCGCGCTGCTGCCCGATCTGATCGACAAGCCGCTCTACTACGGGTGGTCCTGGCTGACCGGCAAGCACGGCGCCGCGGCCGGGCTCATCTCGGGGACGCACCTGTTCGGCCACACGGGGCTTCTCCTGCTGGCGATCGTGGCAGCCGCGCTGGTCACGCGCGCTCACGCCTTGCGGGCGCTCGCGATCGGCGTGGCGACGCACCTGGCCCTCGACTTCGTGGGCCTGTCGATGGACCTGCAGACGCTGCTCTGGCCCCTGCTCGGCTGGCAATTTCCCAGCTACCCGTTCGGCAGCCTCACCGAGCACCTGGGCACGATGTTCCGCCCCGTCACCTTCGCGGGCGAGGTGGTGGGCGCCGCCATCCTGTGGTGGGACTACCGGGCGGCGCGGCCCAGATCGCTGCCCGCCGCCTGATCGAGCTCGATCTCCCGCTCGATCGCCTCCCACTCGCCGACCAGCCGCTCGATCTTCGGCCCCAGCGCCTCCTGCTCCTGCACCAGCGCGTCGATCTGGTCGCGCGTGGCCCGCTGAAAGAAGCTCGGGTCGGCGTAGATGGCGGTGATCTCCGCCTTGCGCCCCTCGCAGGCCTCGATCTCGGCCAGCAGCTTGTCGCGCATCTTGGGGAGCTGGGCGCTGCGGTTGCGGCGCTTCTTCTGCTCTTCCCAGGTGCCGACGTTCTTGGTCGCGGCATCGCCCTTGGGGGCGCTGTCGGCCTTGCGTTCGGCGCGCGCCTTCGACGCCACCGCGTCGCCGTCCAGGTGGTCGTCGCCCAGCTTGGCCAGATATTCGGCGTAGGTGCCCTTGAAATCGCGCGGCCCCTCGCTGGTGATCTCGACGACGCGCGTGGCCAGCTCGCTCACGAACCAGCGGTCGTGTGACACGAACAGCACCGTCCCCGTGTAGGCCTTCACCGCCTCGACGAGCGCGTGGATCGCCTCCAGGTCCAGGTGGTTCGTGGGCTCGTCCAGGACCAGCACGTTCGGCTTCTGGACGGCCAACAGCGCGAACACCAGCCGCGCCGCCTCGCCGCCCGACAGCAAGCCGACCGCCTTGTCGACGTCCGGCCCCGAGAACAACACGCGCCCCAGCTGGCCCCGCACGAAGGTCGGGCTCTCGGCGGGGCACAGCTCGGTCAGCAGACCCAGCGGCGTCGCGTCGGCGTTCTCCAGCACCTCCCGGTGATCCTGCGGAAAGTAGCCGACCCGCACCTCGTGCCCCCACTTGACCCGCCCGGCATCCGCCGCCAGCCGCTCGACCGCGATGCGCAGCAGCGTCGACTTGCCGAGACCGTTCGGGCCGATGATCGCCACCCGTTCGCCACGGCGCACGGTGAGCGACACGTCCGTCAGCACGCGCTTGTCGCCGTACGACTTCGTCACGCCCTCGAGGTCCAGCACCTCTCGCCCGCTGGGCCGCTCGGGCGTGACCCGGAACTGCGGCGTGCGACGCGTGCTGTCGGCCAGCTCGGCGACCTCGATCTTCTCGATCTGCTTGAGACGGCTCTGGGCCTGCGTGGCCTTGGTGTTCTTGGCGCCGAACCGCTCGACCCAGGCGCGCTTGCGGGCGATCTCCTCTTCCGCGCGGGCCACGGTGGTCTCGGCCCGCTCGCGCGCCGCCGCCTTCTCGAGGATGGCCTGTGAGTAGCGGCCCGTGTACAGCGTCAGCGTGCCGTAGTCGACGTCCAGCGTATGGGTCGTGACGTTGTCCAGAAACCGCTGGTCGTGCGAGATGACCACCGCGCACCCGGTGTATCCCGCCAGGAACTTCTCGAGCCAGCGGATGGTCAGGATGTCCAGGTGGTTCGTCGGCTCGTCCAGCAGCAGGACGTCGACGCCGCCCACCAGCACCTGCGCCAGCAGGACGCGCAGCTTGAAGCCGCCCGACAGCGTCGACAGGGGCGACCGGTGCAGGCGCGTCGGGATCGCCAGCCCTTCCAGCACCTCGCTGGCCCGCGCCTCCAGCGTGTAGCCGTCGTGAGCGGCGATGACGTCCTCTAGATCAGCAAGGCGCGCCGCGTCCACGTCGCCGGCGGCCTCCATCAGCCGCCGCTGTTCTGTGAGCGCGTTCCAGACCACGGCGTCGCCACGCATCGCCAGGTCCAAAATGATCTGGTCGTCGTCCAGGAAGCGGTCCTGGCGCAGCACGCCGACGCGCGCCCGCTTGGGGATCGCGACGGTGCCGGCGGACGCCTCTTCGTCGCCGGCCAGCACCTTCAAAAACGTGGTCTTCCCGGAGCCGTTCGCCCCCACCAGGCCGTAGCGTGACCCCGCGTTCAGCTGCAGCGAAACGCCCGCGAACAGCACGCGGGCGCCATATTCCTTGGCAAGATTGGTGGTGGCGATCATGGCCGCGCGTAACCTACCACTGCGGCTCGGGCAGCTCCTTGAAGGCGGCCCGGACGCCTTCGCTCCACTTCTTGCTGAGCGCGCCGAAGTACGGATCGCCCGCCTCGAAGCGGCGACGCTTTCGCACCTGCAGCGCGTCGCGCTCGTAACAGATGAGGTCGATGGGCATCGCCACCGACAGATTGCTGCGCATCGTCGAATCGAACGAGACCAGCACGCACTTGGCGGCGTCGCTGAGGCTGGTCGACGGATCGATGACGCGGTCGATGATGGGCTTGCCGTACTTGGCCTCGCCCGTCTGGAAGAACGGCGTCCCGGCCCCCGCCTCGATGAAGTTCCCCTCGGCATAGATCCGAAAGAGGCGCATTGGCTCGCCGCGGATCTGGCCGCCCAGGATGAACGACGCGTTGAACGTCAGCTCGCTGCGCTCGAGGTACTCCTTGTCGCGTCGCTCGATCGCGCGCATCGCGTCGCCCACGATGCACGCCACGTCGAACATCGTCCCCGCGGTCATGACACTGGCCGACCCGTCCACCCCGTCCGCCGCCGCGTTCTGGGCCAGAAGGCTGACGACCGCCTGTGTCCCCGCCAGGCTCCCCGAGCTCAACAGCACCAGGACCCGATCGCCAGGCCGCTCGAACACCGTCATCTTGCAGAACGACGCGAAGTCGTCCACGCCCGCGTTCGTGCGCGAGTCGGACCCCAGGACGATTCCGTCATTCAACAGCACGCCCACGCAGTAGGTCATACGCTGGCCACCTCGTCGGTCCACACGCGGAAGCTCTGCAGCGTGTTGGGCCCGAACGTGGTGGTGATCGCGACATCCGCCGCGTCGCGACCGCGCGCGATGAGCACCCGCCCGATGCGCGGCTCGTTGTTGCGCGGATCGAACGTGTGCCACGCGCCGCCCAGGAACGCCTCGAACCAGCCGGCAAAGTCCATGGGCGACGGGTCGGGCGCCCGGCCGATGTCCCCCAAATATCCGGTGCAATAGCGCGCCGGGATGTTCATGCAGCGGCACAGCGTGATGGCCAGGTGCGCGAAGTCGCGGCACACGCCCTTGCGTTCGTTGTAGGCCTCCCAGGCCGTCTTCGTGGGGCTGGCGAACGCGTAGCCGAACTGGATGTGCTGGTGGACGAAGTCACAGATGGCCTGGACGCGCCGCCAGCCGAGCGGCGCGCTGGAGAACCGATCCCACGCGATCTGCGACATCTTGTCCGTCTCGCAATAGCGGCTGCCCAGCAGATAGACCAGCGTCTCTTCGGGCAGCTGCTGGACGGGGTGCTGGAACGCGGACAGCTCGATCGGATCGGGCGCGCCCGTATCGCTGACCGTCGCGTCGCTGGTCACCCGGAAATGACCGGCCGGCGCGACCAGGCGCGTGCACCAGTTGCCGAAGCCGTCGCGATAGGCGGCGGTGGGGACGGCGGGCGTCGTCTTCATGTGGTCCGGCTGGGCAAGATCCGAGACGCGGCTGTGGTGCACGTTCAGCGTCAAGATCATGGGTGTGGGTTGGGGCAACTCGTAGTTCAGCTCGTAGCCGACGCGGATCTGCATTTCGTTCCTCATCCTGGTGGTGTTGTGGTCGCAGCCGCGAGGTCTCCAGCGGCGGCGGGCAGCAGGTGCGCGAGGCGCTGGGCCCACGCCGCCTGCCCCTGTTCGTCGGCGATCAGGTCCTGGCGAATCTCGAGCTCGACGTGGGCAAGCCCGCGCCGCTCGGCGTGCTCGATGATCGAATAGTCGGTCTCGGCGCTGGCCGTGTACGGCTGGTTGTCGCCGACGACCAGCTCGCCCTCTGTCCGTAGCGCGGCCAGCAGCGCGTGCGCCAGGCGCGGGTCGCGGTTGTAAAGGACGCCGGCGTGCCACGGCCGGGGTGCATCCATGAACACGGGGGTGAAGCTGTGCATGGCGATCAGCACCGTCGGCTGCCCCCGCGCCGCCCGCTGGTCCAGGGCGGTCCGGATCTGGTCGTGGTACGGGTGAAACACGGCGTCGGCGCGCGCTTTCGCGGCCGCGGCGTCGACGTCGCAGTTACCGGGGATCGCCGTCCGTTCGCTGTGGGCGGCGATGGAATCCCGCGCCTTCAAGGGGCGGTTGCAGTCGATGACCAGGCGCGAGTACCGCTGCAGGACCGCGTGCGCGCCGAGCGCCGCGGCCAATCGGCGCGCCACGCCCGCGGCCCCGATATCCCAGGCGATGTGGCGCACGAGCTCGTCCTCGGACAGCCCGAGCGACCCCAGCGCGCGCGGAATCAGCCGGCCGGCGTGATCGCAGACGATGAAAAAGGGCGAAGGCCCGTCGCGTTCGAGCACTTCGAACGGCGCGCCTTCCTCGGCCGACAGCAACATGCCCCCATCATGACTGACCGCGCCCTCGGTGCGGGGTCGATCTGCGTATGATTTGGGCCCTGACGCGGCGTCGGGGCGCAGGTCTACGCCTGCGCCGCCGTTCCGCGCACGACGACGTACGCCTGGACACTGCAGAAACCCGACGCCAAGCTACTTGCCGTACCCCGCGGCGACGATGTTGGCCTGAACCGCGTCCTCCGTGGCATCCGTCGGGTAGCCGACGACGATGCATCCCTCGTAGAACGTGCCGTCGCTGAGATTGGCGCCGCCGCTCGGTTTGCAGCAATCTCCGCCGCTTCCAAGGACGATGGCGCCCTGCTTCTTCATGGGGTTGTAGCCGCCGCCCGGCAGGGGGCCCTTGAAGTACGTCCCCAGGGCGCCCGCGCTCGCGTCGCCGCCTCTGAGCGCCCACTCCGTCTTGCCGTTGTTCTTCAGGATCGCCGTGACGTACGTGCTGGTCTGGCTCGGATTCTGGGCATTCTGATGGCTGTTGCTGACGTTGTCCGTGAAGACCCCGTATTCCAGATCGGCCTTCACCCACGGGCCGGCGCCCGCGCCAGAGCCCCATTCGCCCGAGCCGCTGAAGTTGACGGTGTCCATGGTTCCGGCGCCGTCGGCCTTGCGGTCAGTCTCGCTGTTTCCGTAGTCGAAGCAGCACCCGCTGTTCCAGTGCTTGCCGCTGGTGACCATGTACATCGCTTCGGGATCGGCGCCCAACGCAATGCCGGACTTCGAAGCGTCGACCCAGTAGCTGTTGCTGGGGCTGATGTAGAGCGAGTAGACCTTGTGACCGTTGAGAGTCAGTGATTCCTTGGTCGCAACCGCCGGGGTGCTCGACGGGGATCCAGGCACCATCGTCGAGCCCTGGTACCAAAGGTCGTTGCCCTTCCCCGACTGATCGTAAACGACGGTGACGACGCAGCTGGTCCCCGCGCAGAACGTGTCCTGCGACGGTCCGTCGGCGACACCGCCGGGGGTCAACGTCATGATGTCCTTGGTCGCACCGGCCGCGTTCCGGACCTGGTAAAGCTTGCCGCTGTACGCCCCGAGCATCGCGCGCACGGTGCTGTGGGCGGCAACGCACGGCGTGCCGCCGGCCTTGTAGATGTCGCAGGGGCCCATCCCGCCGCTCGCAACACCGCCCGTACCGCCGGTGGCGGCGGCGCCCGCCGCGCCCCCCCTGCCGGCTGCGCCGCTACCGCCTGTGCCCCGACCACCTGCGCCGCCGCTGGCCGTCCCACCCGCTCCGGGCGTCCCGCCCGTGCCGCTGACACCGCCCGTCCCCGTGCTGCTCCCGGGCTCGAACACGATCGTGCCCGCAATCGTCGGGCTGGTGCTCTGCGGCGTCCACGTCATCTTGGTTGTCGACGCGCAGAACGAGTACGTGTTGATGACGTCCATCCGGACCGTGTTGCCGGAGACATCCCAGTTTCCGCTGGTCTGAGGGTCCGGGGAGATGAGGCCGGCGGTACCCGTGCTGTGAACCTGCCCGGTACACATGCACCCACCGCCGGTCGCGGGCGTACAAATGAGGGCGGAATACCCCATCGCCGAAATGAGCCCGGACGCCTGCTCGCAGTTGGTCTGAGTGGATGAAATGACGAGGCAGGACGGCTCCAGCGGGAACTGCACCGTCCCGGTGGTGACGGTGTTGTCCGTATAGGTTCCGTCCGCCTTGGCGCTGAACGACCCCGTCACTTGCAGCGTTCCCGTGATTGGCTCGGACTTACAACCCGCTCCGAAATCGCCCAGATTGAGGGTGCCCTTCACGGTCAGGCACGATGACGTGACGTTCCAGGTGCCGACGGGCGTCCCGCCGCAGGCCGTCACGTTCGAACAGGTGCCCGGTCCTCCGCCGGTGCTCGAGCCTCCGCCGCTGCCCGTCGCTCCGCCGCTGCTGGACCCACCGGAGCCTGTGGTGCTCAGGCTGCTGGAGCTACAAGCGGCCGAAACCAAAGCCATTGCCACAGCCGTGACCCGAACCGCGGATTGCAGCTTCATTCGAAAATCTCCTCCTGGACAGAGCACCGGCCGACTGCGGCGCGGTCTGAACGCGCGGTGCCGTTCTGACTACTGTCCGGGGGGTATTACTTTTTTGTTATCTTAATACGTCAACCCGAAGCCATACGGATAGAGCGGGTTGTAGGTGGCGTCCCCCTGATTGATGGGGATCTGCGACATGCTGCTGGGCCAGGTGCGGGGCAGCTTGCCGGTCGGGTGGGTGCCGCCGAACAGGACGTCAGTCACGCCCGCGCCCTCGGACCCCGGCAGCCATGCCACGACGATGGCGTCGGCGATCGAAGCAATCGCGTCGATGATCAACGGGCGCCCGGTGACCAGCACGACGACCGTCTTGAGACCGGCGTTCTTCATCTTCTGGACCACCTGCACGTCGGCGCTGTCCAGCGACAGCGAGGTCGGCCGGCTGATGCACGAATTGCCGCCCTGCGGGCTGGGGATGTCGCCGCACCCCTCCGAATACGGCGTCTCGCCGATGACGGCGACGCCGACATTCGCGCCGGTCGTCGCCGAGCCGTCCAGCGCGTAGGAGACACGGCTGGCCGTCACCACCGACTCCATCGCCTGCTTGATCGTGGTGCCGGGGACGGTGGCGCCGGTCTTGCCCTGCCAGGTGACCGTCCAGCCGCCGCACTGGTTCCCGATGTTGTCGGCGGTCTTACCGCCCAGCGCAACGTGTGCGGTGTCCTTGGACAGCGGCAACACACCACCGTCGTTCTTGAGGACGACCAGGGATTCGGCCACCGCGCGCCGCGCGACGTTGCGGTGATCGTTCGAACCGACCTGCGCCGTCAACGCTCGGTCAACCAGGCGCTGCGTGCCGTCCAGCAGCCCCATCTCGCACTTCACCACCAGGATCCGGCGGGCGGCGTCATCGATGCGGCTCTGCGGCACCGCTGCCGGAACCAGACTGCGCGTCGACGATACGAACGAGGAGGCGCTGGTGTTGAACGTCATGAACATGTCGACGCCCGCGGTCAGACAGCTGGTCACCGTGACACCGTTCTGGTAGCAGGCGTTGTAGTCCGACGCGATGAATCCGCCGAACTTGAGGTCGCCCTTCAGCACGCCCGTGAGCATCGCGTTGTTCGCGTGCATGCGGACGCCCTGCCAGCTGCTGTAAGACGCCATGATCGATCCGACGCCCGCGTTGACGGCGGCCTGGTACGGGGTCAAGTGCAGCGCACGGAGCGCCGCCTCGTCGCCGGAGGTGTCGCCGGTGTTGATGCCGTTGGCCGTGCCGCCGTCGCCCAGAAAGTGCTTGGCGTTCGCGAGGACGGTGAAGGAACCGCTGCGCTTCTGGAATCCGTTGATGTAGGCGACGCCCATCATCGATACGAGATCGGGCGTCTCGCCGAACGCCTCGTACGTGCGGCCCCATCGCTCGTCGCGCGCCACCGCCACCACGGGCGCGAACGGAAAGTCCGCGCCGACACCGGCCGCCTCGGCGGCGACGGCCGCGCCGACGTCCTCGACCAGGGCTGGATCGCGCGTCGCGCCCAGGCCGATGTTGTGCGGGAAGACGGTGGCCCCGTAGACCGGACCGACGCCGTGCACGACGTCGAGTCCGTAGATGATCGGGATCTTGAGGCGGCTCGCGAACGACGCCTTCCGGAACCCGTCGATCATGTCCGCCCAGCCGGTGGGCGTATTCGTGGTCGGGCCCGAGCCGCCCTGGCTGTAGACGGAGCCGAGACCGTAGGTCGTGATGTCGGACGCGCTCACGTTCGCGCGCTCGATCTGCTGGAGCTGCGCGATCTTCTCGTCGCCGGTCATCATCGCCAGCACTGAGCTGGCCTTGTCGAGGCACGCCTGCGTCGGGAACGCGCGCACCGGACCGCTGCTCCCGCCGCTGCCCGTCGACCCGGCAGCGTTGCCGGTGCCGCCGGCGCCCGTCGAACCGCCCCCCGCGCCGGTTGAACCGCCCGACGACCCCGTGCTTCCACCAGTCGGGCCGTTCGTGCCGCCCGAGCCGTTCGCCCCGCCGGAGGTTCCGGATCCGCCCGAGCCACTCGAAACGCCGCCGCCAGTGCCGGTCGGCAGGCCGTTGCCGCCAGAGGCGCTGGTCGACCCGCCGTTGCCGCCCTGCGGGTTACTTCCGCCCGACGACGAACAGGTGACCAGGACGGCGCCCAGCAGCGGCGCCGCCAGAAAAGCTAAGCGATTTGAATAGTGTGGCATTTGTAAGGAACATACCCCGATTCAGGTGGTGGTCGGCGTCAGGGAGGCAAAGGGCGCCAGAACAGCCTGACCTTCACTAGGAGAGTCACGAGAGAGTCCCGCCGGCCCTACAAAAAGGGCCACCGCGGGCCACCGCTGATTCACTTTTCGCAGCTGAAATCAGCGGCGCAGGTCTTGTGGCCGGGGCAGTCGGCGTCGCTCAGGCACTGCACGCAGGTCAGCGTGGCGACGTTGCAGACCTTCATGTTGCCGCGGCACTTCGCGGTGCAGGTGGCGGGGTCGTTCGCGATCGGAAGGTCGGGCGCGCCGCCGGCACCACCGGTTCCCGAATGACCGCCCGTCGAGGGCGGCGGCGGAGCCGGCATTCCGCCCGTCGAAGATGGCGGGGGCGCGGTTGTCCCGCCCGTGGATGAAACGACGCCCGACGTTCCGCCCGTGCTGCGTGTCCCGCCGGTCGATGAGCCGGGAGCGGGCGTCCCGCCTGTGCCGGAAACGCCCCCGGTGGCAGAGGTCGGGGCGGGCATTCCGCCTGTGGAAGAGGTGGTTGCGGGCGCGCCGCCGGTCTCCGAGATGGCCGCCGGCCTCCCGCCCGCGGCTGACGCCCCACCCGTCGATGAGGCGGTCGCCCGCGTCCCGCCGGTCGAGGCGGTCGCCCCGGATAGACCGCCCGCGCCCGTCGTCCCGGCAGCACCGGGCGCCCCAGCGGCCGAGCCCGTCTGCACGGCCGTGCGCGGGACATTGGGGACGTCGGTCGTCGTGATGTCGCCGCAGGCGCCGCCCA
Organism: Polyangia bacterium; assembly: GCA_045802645.1. Classification (GTDB taxonomy): domain Bacteria; phylum Myxococcota_A; class Polyangia; order Fen-1088; family Fen-1088; genus JADGRB01. The sequence goes on along the minus strand of JBJMQQ010000099.1, from coordinate 35,090 downwards.
GCAGCCACCCGCACGTCAGCACGACGGCGTAATGAACGGTACGTTGCCGACGCGCTTGATCTCCAGGAGCACGAGCCATCTGGAGACCAAGCTAAGGACCCTCACGGATCCAGCAACGGCCTACGCCACCGCAGCTTGGAGTGCGGCGGGTTCTACTGGCCGCCGTACGCGGCGACGATGTTGGCCTGAACGTCGTCGTCGGCCTTGTCCGACGCAAACTTCGCCGTCATGACCCCCTCGAAGAAGTTGCCCTGCGCGCCGTTGCTGTTGTCGCCGCCGGTGCCAAGCCCGATCGCGCCTTCCTTGCGCATGGGGTTGTACCGCGAGCTGGGGCGGTGCCCGTCGAACGCCGAAAACAGCGTGCCGGATTGGGCGTTGCCGATCTTGATCGCCCAGTGGTTCGCACCGGCCACGTCCCCCTTCACCATTCCGGTGATGTACGGGTACGTCACGGGGACGTTCTTGTTGTAGGGACTGCTGTCGCCCGCCCACAGACCATTCTCGAGGTCGCCCATGACCCACGGGCCATTGTCCGCCCCTTTGCCCCAGATCGTGCAGGTCCCGAAGTAGACGGCTTCCATCGTCCCTTCGCCGTCGTCGCGGCTGGTCGTCTCCATGTTGCCGTAGTCGAAGCAGCACGCGCCGTTATAGAGGCTGCCGCCGACGACCATGTACTCCGTCTCCGGATTGTCGCCCGTCGCCGTTCCCGACGGCGAGTTGTTGCGGTAGCCGATGCCCGAGACGATGTGAACGCCGTAGACCTTGTGTCCGCTGAACGTCGCCGACACGCCGCTGGCCTTCGCTTCGTTGTCGGGCGTCGTCTTGGCGCCGCCACCCGGTGCGTGGGTCAGATGGTTCCCCTTGCCCGACTGGTCGTAGATCAGTGAGATCGTGCAGGCCCCGGTCCCGCAGAACGTCTCCTGGTCACCCGAGTTCGCGAAGCCGCCCGCCTCGAGCGGGTAGATGTCCTTGGCGGTGCAATCGGGCGCGGCCTTGCGAACCTGGTACAGCGGGCCGTTGTACGCGCCGTAGAGCGCGCGGACGGTGCTGTGCGCGGCGACGCACGGACCGCCGTCCGCCGCGTAGATGTCGCACGGACCGAGCTTGCTGCCCGCCGCGGTGCCCGGACCCGTCGCGTCCTGAGCCGGCGTCGGATTGCCGCAACCTGTGGTGGCACCGGAGCCGCCCGAGCCCGAGGAAGTGCCCCCCGAGCCCGTGCTACCGCCGCTGCCTGAGGTCGGGGAGCCGCCCGACCCGTTGTCCCCCCCGGTCCCCGTATCTCCCCCGTTCTTGATGGTGCAGCCCCAACCGCACAGGCCGACGATCGCGATAAGCGAGATCTGACTCCAAGCGCTCTTATTTCTCATCGACGGAACAGTCTCCTTGGCGTTGATATTCTGTTCTACTTTCCGTAACCCGCGGCCTGGATGTTAGCCAGGATCAGGGCGTCGGTCGCGTCCGACGGGCGGCCGGTCGTGATGGCCCCCTCGAAGAACGTGCCCAGCGAGTGGTTGCTGTTGTCGCCACCGATGCCAAGGATGATACCGCCCTTGTTGTCCCAGCCCTTCGGCGATTTCCCGTCGTAGGCGGTCGTGATGCCGCCCGACTGTCCGTTGGCCACGCGGATCGCGTACTGCGCAGAGCTACCCGACCCGCTGGTCTTCAGGATCCCGACCGCGTAGTCGACGCCCATCGACGGGTTCATCGGGTTGTTCGCGTTCGACGCGCCCGAGCCGCCGGCCCACACGCCGCCCTCGAAGTCGCCCAGGAACCAGGGGCCGTTGCCGGCGCCCGTGCCCCAGAAGCCGGTCCCGAAGAAGATCGTGTTCATGACGCTGCCGTTGCAGTTGTCGGTTCCGGCGTTGCCGAAGTCCCAGCAGCAGGCCGCACCGATGCGCTTGCCGTCGGCGATCTCGTAGATGCCTTCGTCCGTCTGCTTCAGCGGCATGCCCTTGGTGGCGTTGTTTCGGTAGCCTTCGTGAGCGTTCATGTACAGGGCGTAGACCTTGTGACCGTTGATCATCAGCGAACGCTTGGTCGCGCTGGACTCGTAGTCGGGCGTGTTGGCGCTGCCGTCGTTGTAGCAACCGGCCGGCGCGACCTTGAGGTTGTTCCCGTTGCCGGACTGGTCGTAGATGATTGAGAAGGTGCAGGTGCTGCCGCTGCAGAACGCGTCCTGTGTCGCTGAATCGGCGTAGCCGTTGACGGCGCCGATGTCCATCGTCGTCCCGCCCGTGCCCAGGTTCATGGAGCTGGAGCCCTTGCGCACCTGGTACAGGAAACCGGTGTACTTGCTGTTGAGCACGCGCACCGGGCTGTAGGCCGCGGCGCAGGCGTCGCCCGCGGCGGCGTAGATGTCGCACGGTCCCGTCCCGGCCGCTTGCGCGCCGCCGCTGCCGCCCGTCGCGCCCGTGGTGCCGCCGACGTTGGTCCCGCCGGCGCCGCGCCCGCCGGCGCCTCCCGTCGCGTTCCCGCGACCACCGGCGCCGCCCGACGCGTTCCCGCCGGTGCCCGTTCCGCCAGTGCCCACCACGCCGCCGGTGCCCGTCGAGCCGCCGCTCTTGAGCACCATCGATCCCGTCGTTTTGATTCCAGCGGGCTTCGGGGTCAGCGTGAGCTGGCCGTTCGAGACGCAGTAGTCGTAGTCGGTCGATCCGTCCAGGCTCAGCGTGCCGCCGCTCGTGGTGTAATTGCCGCTGGTCTGCGGGTCCACGCTCACGGTGCCGATGCCGCCCGTCTGCTGGATGGTGCCGGTGCAGGTGCACCCGCCGCCCGAGGAGGCATCCGTGCAGTTGACCGACCCGAATCCCAGCCCGGCCAGCGGGCCAGAGATCCCCTTGCAGGTGGTGGTGGTGCCCGAGATCTGCAAGCAGCCGGCCGGCAGCTGCATCGTTGCCGTCCCCGACGTGGTGGTGCCGTCCTTGTAGGTGCCGTCACCCGCGGTGCTGAAGGTGCCGGTGACGTTCAGCGAGCCCGAGATCGTCACGTTCTTGCAGCTGGACGGATCCAGCCCGGCCGCCGCGACGTCCAGCGTGCCGCCCAGGGTCAGGCACGACGAGTTCACCGACCAGTTCCCGACGACGCTTCCGCCACAGGAGCTTCCGTTCGTGCAGGAGCCGGGCCCCGAGCCGCCCGAGGAGTTTCCGCCCGTCCCGGTCCCGTTTCCACCGCCGCTCGAGCTTCCCCCCGTGCCAGTCAGCTGCCCCGAGGTGGAGCTGCAACCGCCCGAAAGAATTGCCAATGCCATCGTCAGACTCAGAGCAGCAGATTGAACCTTCATCGAGGCGTCTCCTTTAAGCGGGAAGCACGAACACGCGGGACCCGTGTCGCTAATTGCTCCGGGGGGGCCGGCATTGTCACGAGAACCGTTCGCATCCGTGGCTGACGCGTGAAGACGGGCAGGCCACCCTGAAATACGTGCTCTTGTCGACTGCCGCGAAGGCCCTCCCTCTTTGTAGATATTGCTTTCAGGTCGCGCGCCGGCGGCGAAGAGCCACCCCCAGCGTCAGGAATGCCACAGCCAGCAGGTCCGGGAACCGGCCCGCGCGGTCGTCCACCCGACAGCTGCATCCCCCGGTGTGGGGACCGCCGGTCACCCCCGTATCGAGGCCGGCGTCGCTGGAGTCGGGAACGACGGTCAGCAGCGAGACGCCGAACCGCGGCAAGTCGAAATCGACGCTGACCGAACGGCCTGCCGTGACGCCGAGGATCCGGTCCGCCGCCACCGCCGCGGGCTCCATCGCCTGCTGCAGGGCGGCGACCTGGTCGGCCGACGGCGTGGCGGGCATCCCTTGCGACACCCAGACCGTGTACGCGTCGCCGTGCGATTCGTCGACGCGCAGGTGCGAGACGCGCGCGCGCGAGCCGAACCCGGCAGGCAAGGTGATCGCCAGGTGCACCGGCGTGGCGGGGGCGGTCACCAGGTCGTCGTGATAGTTCCAGACCAACACCTGGACGGTGCCGCCGTTCACGGTGGCCATCCCGTCGACGTCCGGCTGATCGCGCAGCCCGTTTGCCAGGATGTCGGCCAGCGGCCGCGCGCCCGTGCTGGTGAGCGGCAGCCGCGTCCCGTCGAGGCGACCCAGCAGCTTGAACGCGCTCATGACCGGCAGGTTGATGCCGTTCGTCGCCAGCGCGCGGTACCCGGCGAAGTAAGGCGTGCCCGGAAACGTGAACGCCCACGTCAGCAGCCCACCCAGCTTGACGCCGACCTGCGCCTCCAGGTCCAGCGAGTGCTTCATCATCGCGATCTCGTACGCGCCGTAGGCGGGCGAAGTGCGATAGGCGTACGCGGGGTCGCTGCTGGCCGGGCAGGCCGCGCACCCCTCGGGATCGGCCTCGGTCACGTAGATGGGCGTCTGCCTGAACGCGGGGAACGCCGCCACGGCCTTGAACCCGGCTTGGTGGATGCGCAGCTGCGTGCCGAGATCCATCTCGACGTGACCACCCGTGACCGCCACGCCGCCTTTGGCGTGGAACGTCACCAGGTCGAGACGTGTCCCCGTGCCGCCCGTGACCGCGTTGGTGCCGGTCGCGCAGTGCTGCAGGAACTGCTTCAGGAAGGCGCCGCCGGCGCCCGCGACCGCCGGGCCGCCCAGCGGCGCGGCGGGGAGCACCGCGTGTAGCGCGGCCTCGGTCGTGTCGTACAGCTTCGCGTATTCGTCGAACGTCCCCTTCCAGTAGCCGATGTCGGGCTCGTTCCAGAGCTCCCACAGCCAGCGCGCACCGACGTCGGGGTAGCGCCCGTTCGCGTGCGCGGCCCACGCGCGAATGAGCTCGCCCCACTTGCCGTAGTCGGCCGGCGGGTAGAAGCAGCCGCCGTCCAGCATCGTGGTGCTGCTGTTGCGGTACGGCGTCGGGTGCGTCGACAGCGCCTGCGGCATGAACCCGAGCTCGACCAGCGGGAACGCGCCGGCGCCGGTGATCGTGTCCATGATCCCGTCCGTCAGCGCCCAGCTGTAGATCGGGTTACCGGCGGCGTCCTCCGTATAGACGTTCGTCGAGCCCCACTTCAGCGCCGGGGTCCCGTCGCCCGTATTCAGCAGGAAGTGGCTGCGCACGTACGGGGGCGTGCTGTGCGCGGCGGCGATCGTCGCCAGCAGCCCGGCCCCCTCGGGCGTCGTCGTGTCGTTGATCTCGTCGTAGCCGTGAAAGGCCCACACGCGTTCGAGCGGGGTTCCAGCCGCCGTGCCGTCGACGGAGATCGTCACGGTCGCGGACGCGCGCGCCGGCGCGGCCAGCGCCGCCAGGCCCGTCACCGCGATCCAGCGCGCGCGCGTGCGGGCCGTCATTCCGCCCGGAGCCCCCCGCTATCGGACTGAGAACCGGTAGACGGTGGTTTGCGTGTAGGGGTGCCCCGGCCGCAGCGTCGCGCTGGCGAACGCGGGGTGGTTGGGCGCGTCGGGGAAGAGCTGCGCTTCCAGACAAAGGCCGGTGCGGCGCTGGTAGGCGACGCCGTGCTTGCCGTGAATCGTCCCGTCCAGGAAGTTGCCCGAATAGAACTGTAACCCCGGCTGATCCGTGAGCACGTCCATCACGATGCCGCTCTGCGGGTCATAGAGCTCGGCGGCGCGCCGCACGCCCTTGCCTGGTTCGCGCAACGCCCAGTTGTGATCGTAGCCCTTGCCGAAGTCGAGCTGCTGGTCCTTGGCGTCGATGTGCGCACCGATGCGGGTCGGCTGCCGGAAATCCAGCGGCGTCCCGGCCACGTCCAGCAGCTGGCCCGTGGGGATCAAGTTCGACCCGACGGGCGTCATCTTGTCCGCGTCGATGGTCAGCTGCTCGTCGAGGATCGGTTTCGTCGGGTCGCCGCTGAGGTTGAAGTACGAGTGGTGCGTCGCGTTCAGCACCGTCGGTTTGTCGGTCGTGCCGTGGTACGCAATCCGCAGCGCGTTGTCGCGGGTCAGCGTGTACGTGACGGTCAGCGTGACCTTGCCGGGATAAGCCCCCTCGCCGTCGGGGCTCACGTAGGTCAGCTTGACGCCCGGGCCGTCCTTTCCCTTCACCGGCTCGCTGTGCCACAGCTTCTTGTAGAAGCCCTCGGCGCCGCCGTGCAGGTGGTTGGGCGGGTTGTTCAGGTCCAGCTGATACGTCTTGCCGTCCAGCGTGAACTTTCCGCCGGCGATGCGGTTCGCGTATCGGCCGACGGTGGCGCCCAGGAAGCTCTTGTCCTTCACGTACCCGGCCAGGTCGTCGTAGCCCAGGACCACGTCGCGCAAGGTCCCCTGGCGGTCCGGGACCTTCAGCGACACCAGGATGGCGCCGTAGTTGATGATGCGCGCCTCGGCGCCCGCGGAATTCGTGAGCGTCGTCAGCGTCACCTTGCGGCCGTCGTCGAGCTGTCCGAACGGCGCCTCGGTCACGCCCTGAGCCGCCTCGGTGCGCGCGGCGGACAGCCCAACCGGAATGGCCAACAACAAAAGGAGAGCCCCCTTCATCCGGCGGAGGCTACCACCAGGTCTCGGCCTGCACGCCGAAGATCGAACCGCTCAGGTACTGGGGATAGGTGTCCGTGTACAGCCGGGCCGAATCGATCCCGGGAACCGCCGCCTCGGCGTTCCAGGTCGCCCACGTGTAGAAGATCCGGAACTCTGGCCGGGACAACAACCCGCGATCGGCGCTCAGCGCGATTGCGCCGGTCACCTTGGCGAGGAATTGCGGCTTCGAGCCGACGCTCTTGGTCACCCGGTCGTAGCCGGCTTCGCCGAGAAACTTCAAGTGCTTGAACGGCGCGACGGAGATGCGTGAGCCCGCCGAGTACCAGTTCTGCGTGCTGCCGTTCGAGCTGTCGTGCTGGTACACGAGGCCGATCTGCTGGCCGTACCACTTCGTCGGCTGAATCGTGAACACATCGACCGCTCGCACCCGCGACTCCGTGAGGTCGTGGCGGACCGAAAAGTCGGGATAGTAGAACCGCGCCAGGGTTCCGAAGCCGGTTCCGCCCCCTTTGCCGTACTGGAAGGCGAGCTTGTTGTCGCCGCCCAGAAGCTTCTGAACGATCTGAATCGTCGCGCCCCACCCGCTGTGCGTCGACGGATCGTTGCTGTAGTTGATGATCGCCTGGAACCCGAGCTGGATCTCGCCGCCCGGCCACAGCGTGATTCCGCGCAGCTGGATGTCGGGTCGAAAGCCGAAGTCGAACTGCGCCGGGATGGGCGGCGCCGTCTCGTTTTGCGGCGCCTGGGGCTCGCCGTCCACGGCGAAGACCGCCACACTGAGCCGCAAGTCCTGGCCCAGGTTGATGTCCTCGACACCGGCACCCACGCCGGAAGGATTCCAGTAGAAGAAGTCGCTGATGTAGATGAACTCCCGCTTGTAATAGCGGGTCCCGATCCACGCCGTCCCCCCGCCCAGCTCGGGGACCCCCTTCAGATCGACGTAGAGGTTCGGAAAGGCGATCGTCGCGCCGGTCGACGTCGTGAGCCTGGCGGGCGAATTGATGACGCCGGTCGGCGTGTAGCCCGTGAACCACGTCGGGATGAAGATCGTCGGCATGAAGTGCACCGTCGACACCGTGCCGTCGTCGCCCGCGTACGTGACGAACGTGAAGTGCGTTTCCGACCACACCTCACACTCGTTGCCGAGCCGGTACTTCGAGAACAGGTTGCCAGGTATCGCCAGCTGGAAGCAGGTCATCCGCCCCTTCTGGCTGCTGGCGCCGAAGCCGCCGCGGAAGTACCCGCTGACGGTCATGTCGCCGAACTTGGGGCGCGCGGGCGGCGGAGCGGAGGGCGGTGGCGCCCCTTCCGTCGGCGTGATGACGGCCGACGGCGTTTCGGCTGCCTTGGGCTCTTCCGTGTTGTGCTCGGTTTCGGTCGTCTCAGTCTTGTTGGTCTCGGACTCGGGGCCGCCCTGCGCGAAGGCCGGCTGGGCCGCGAGCCCCGTCAACATCAATCCCGACAACCCCAGTACCAGTAATGTTCGTCGCATGCGTTGGGCGGTTCCTGTCTTGTGATCGTCTGACGTCATTGGCCGTAATAGGCGCTCTTGCCGTGCTTACGTTCGAAGTGTTTGCGCACCAGGTACTCGGGCAGACGCCCGGCGTTGGGCGCCAGGCTGCGCGTGATCGACGCGATCTTCGCCAGCTCCTCCAGCACCACCGCGTGGTAGACGGCCTTCTCCGCCGTCTTGCCCCACGCGAACGGCCCGTGGCCCGCCACCAGGACCATCGGCGTCTGGCGCGGATCGCGCGTGCGGAAGCAGTCGATGATCTGCGTGCCAGTCTCGGCTTCGTAGTCGCCGTTGACGGCCTCGGCGCTCATGACCGCCGTGCAGGGAACGTCCTCGGCCAGGTGATCGGCGTGCGTCGTTCCGTAGATGGGGATCGCCAGCCCGGCCTGCGCCCACCCCGTCGCGTACGTCGAGTGCGTGTGGACGATGCCGCCGACACCGTCGAACGCCCTGTAAAGCGCGGCGTGCGTCTTGGTGTCCGACGACGGCCGCAGCTTCCCTTCGATGATCTGGCCGTCCAGGTCGACGACGACCATGTCCTCGGCTTTCAGGGTCTCGTAGGCGACGCCGCTCGGCTTGATCGCGAACGCGGCGCGCGCCGCGTCCAGCGCCGAGACGTTGCCGAACGTGTAAATGGCCAGACCCCGGCGCGGGATCTCCATGTTCGCCTGCCAAGCCTGTTCTTTGAGATCGCGGTAGCTGGATGTCATCTGCACGCGTCCGCTAGCGGGCCTGGCGATCGTTCCAGCGGAGCTCTCTCTTCAGCTGCGACAGGTCGGTGTCCTTGCCGATCCGCACGATCTCGACGTCCAGAATGCCGGCCAGATCTTCCAGCTGTTCTGCGGTGACGGCCTGGCTCCACGACGTGTGATGCCCGCCGCCGGCCAGCAACCAGGCGGCAGCGCCGCGCCGGAAGTCGGGACGCGGCACCCACAGCGCGCGCGCGACGGGCAGCTTCGGCATCGCGTGCTCGGCCTTGATCGCATCCAGCTCGTGAGCGAGGAGGCGCATGCGGCCGCCCATGTCGATCAGCGTCGCGGCGACGGCCGGACCGGGCGCCGCCGTGAAGACCAGGCGGCAGGGAGCCGCCTTGCCGCCGATGTCCAGCGGGTGGACCTCCAGCGACGGCTTCCCATCCGCGATCGAGGGGCACACCTCCAGCATGTGCGCGCCCAGCACCATCTCCTGGCCCTTGACCAGGTGATAGGTGTAGTCCTCCATGAACGACACGCCGCCCTTGCGGCCGGCGGACATCACCTTCATCAGGCGCACCAGCGCGGAGGTCTTCCAGTCCCCCTCGGCGCCGAAGCCGTAACCCTCGGCCATCAGGCGCTGGCAAGCCAGGCCCGGCAGCTGGTTGAGGCCGTAGAGGTCCTCGAACGTCGTCGTGAAGGCGCCGTAGCCGCCCTCCGTCAGGAAGGCGCGCATGCCGATCTCCTGCCGGGCGGCGTGGCGCAGGTTCTCGCGCTGTTCACCACCGCGCCGCAGGGCGGGCGCCAGGGTGTACAGGCCCTCGTACTCCTCGACGAGACGCTCGATCTCGGCGTCGCCGACCTCGGCGATGCGCGCGACCAGATCGCCGACGGCGTGGCCGTTGATCGACCAGCCGAACTTGATCTCCGCCTCGACGCGGTCGCCGCCCGTCACGGCCACTTCGCGCATGTTCATGCCGCCGAACCGCACGATCTTCAGGCGCCGCGACTCGGCCGCCGCGGACGCCACGCGCGACCAGCTCGCCAGCTCGGCGACGACGTCGCTGTCCTGCCAGTGTCCGACGACGATCTTGTGCTCGAGCCGCAGGCGCGCCACCACGAACCCGTACTCGCGGTCGCCGTGCGCCGACTGGTTCAAGTTCATGAAGTCCATGTCGATTTGCGCCCACGGCAGCTCGCGGTTGTACTGCGTGTGCAGGTGAGCCAGCGGCTTCGTGAGATGCGTCAGGCCGCGGATCCACATCTTCGCGGGCGAGAACGTGTGCATCCAGGTGATGACGCCGATGCACGCCTCGGTCGCGTTGGCTTCCTGGCACATCTGATAGATGGCGTCCGGCCCCTTGAGCGTCGGCTTGCACACCACCCGGACGGGCAAGCGCCCTTCCGAATCGAAGTACGCGGCGATCTCGCGCGAGTGTTCTGCGACCTTGTTCAGGGTCTCCTGGCCGTACAGCTCCTGGCTGCCCGTGAGAAACCAAACCTCTGGCTGCGTGCTTGTGGCGTTCATGTGTGCACTTCGTTCGTTTCGTTGGTGTGGACGACTGCCGCTCATCATACGCGCGAGACCTCTGCCTCGACGAAGGAGCCGAGCCTCAGGTACTCCGTGTAGACCCGGTCATAGTGCCGGGCCCGGGCCGGATCGGGCCGGTAGACGGCGTCGACGCCCGACGACATCGCCCGCTGCGCCTCTTCGACGTTTGGAAACACGCCGGCCGCCGTGGCGGCGAACATGGCCGCGCCCAGCGCGACTGGCTGATCGCCGGCGGTCACCGTGACCTCCATGTTCATGACGTCGGCGATGGTCTGCATGACGAAGCGGCTCTTCTTGGCGACGCCGCCGATCGCGATCGCGCCGTCGATGCGCGTTCCCTGCGCGCGAAAACGCTCGACGATGGCCCGCGAGCCGAAGGCGGTCGCTTCGACCAGCGCCCGGTAGATGCGCGGCGCGTCGGTGCCCAGGCTGATCCCGGTGATGGCGCCGGTCAGCCGTTGATTGGCGTCAGGCGTCCGGCGCCCGTTCATCCAGTCCAGCGCCAGCGGCACCGTCTCGTCCAGGCTCAGCGCGGCGGCGCCTTGCTCCAGCGCCGGGATGATCTTGTCGGCGACGGTGGCCGCGATCTCCCGCTTCGTTTCGTCGGGAATCGCCGTCAGCCCCGGCAGGATCGCCTGCAGCGGCCAGGCGAGCAGCCCCTTGAACCAGGCGTAGACGTCGCCAAAGGCGGACTGGCCGGCTTCGTAGCCGATCATCCCTGGAATCACGGAGCCGTCGACCTGCCCGCAGATCCCGGCCACCAGCTTCTCAGGCTGCTCACCGGTGCCGGACACGACGATGTCGCAGGTGCTGGTCCCCATCACCTTCAGCAGGTGGTTGCGGGTGATGCCACCCCCGACCGCGCCCATGTGGGCGTCGAACGCGCCGACCGCCACGACGGTCTCGCGCGGCAACCCCAGCTTGGCCGCCCACTCGGGCGACAACGTCCCGAATGGCACGTCGGACGTGAAGGTCTCGGTCCCCAGGCTCTTCTTCAGCGCCGGCAGGCGCGGGTTCAGCTGGGACAGAAACGCGTCCGACGGGTAGCCGCCGAACTCCGCGTGCCACAGCGCCTTGTGTCCGGCGGCGCAGCGACTGCGCTTGAACCGTGCGAGGTCGGTCGTGCCGGTCAGGACCGCCGGGATCCAGTCGCAGTGCTCGACGATGGTGGCGGCGGCCTCGGCGACGGCGGCGTCCGTCTCCAACACGTGGACGGCCTTCGCCCAGAACCACTCGGACGAATAGATTCCGCCGACGTACTTCGTGTAATCGACCCCACCCCAGGTTCGGGCCAGATGGTTCAGCCGTTCAGCCTCGGCGACAGCCGTGTGGTCCTTCCACAGGACGAACATCGCGTTCGGGTTCTCGGCGAACGGGGCGCTGAGCGCCAGCGGCTTGCCCGCTCGGTCCGCCAGCACGGGGGTCGACCCGGTGGTGTCGACCGCGATGCCGCGCACGCCCGCGCGGGCATCCGGACCGGCCTCTTCGAGGGCGCCCAGGACCGACGCTTCCATGCTCTCGAGGTAGTCGAGCGGGTGTTGCCTGAACTGATTGGCGGCGGGCTCGCAAAAAAGCCCTTTCGCCCACCGCGGGTAATGCTTCACCGACGTGCCGAGGACCTGCCCGGTGCTCGCGTCGGCGACGACGCTGCGCACCGAATCGGTCCCGAAGTCGATGCCGATGACGCGCGCTGACACGGAGTGAGGAAATCTGGCCGCCATCTTCTCCGGTGTTTGTCTTCCGGGGAGAGATGTTGTGACGAAAAGTGCGCGCTCCGGCGCGGGATGACCGACGGGGCTGGGCGGCGGCGCGGTCACCAAAATTCAACAAGTTTCACCCCGTCGCGACAGGTCATGGCATGCCCCGCACTTCGATCGCCCTAACTTCCCTTTTGGCCGCCACCCTTGGCGTCGTGGCGATGCCCTCGGCGCACGCCGCCATGCTTCTACCGGTCAACAACTGGACCGGCGGGGTCAGCGGACTGCCGTCCGACGTGTTGATGTACGCCTACGTGCCGGACAAGGTGGTCGCGAATCCCCCGATTCTGGTCCTCATCCACTCGTGCGGGAACACCGCGGCCGGCGTTTTGGGTCAGGCAGGCGACCTCAAGACCGCAGCCGACCAGTACGGGTTCATCATGGTGGTTCCGCAAAGCAATCCCAGCAGCAAGAGATGCTGGACGACGGATTCCACCCAGGTGTGGACACGCGACAAGGGCGGCGACAGCAACGCCATCAAGCAGATGGTCGTGTACGCGCTCTCGACCTACCACGGCAACGCGGATCGCGTCTATGTGACCGGGTGTTCGTCGGGGGCGATGATGACGGAGCTCCTGCTGGGTCTCTACCCCGACATCTTCAAGGCGGGTTCGACGTTCGCCGGCATGCCGGGCGGGTGCCACGGGCCGAACGACAACTCCAGCAACGCCACCGGCTACAACGGGTCGTGCGCAGGCGGCACGATCAACTACACCCCGCAGCAGTGGGGCGACCTCGTGCGTGCGATGGATCCCGGCTACACGGGACATCGGCCCCGGCTGCAGCTCTTTCACGGCTCCGCGGACAACACCATCAGCTACGCGAACATGGCGGAGTCGGTGAGTCAGTACATCAATCTCCAGGGCCTCAGCACCGCACCGACCAAGACCAACACCGGATTGACCTTGGGGACGCATCAAGGGACCGAGCAGCAGTGGAACAATGCGTGCGGGTATCTGGTGCTCGACGCGTTCGACTCGATCAACGGCGATCACGGCCCCTCTGATGCGTTGTTCGTCGGCAAGTACGTGGTCCCGTTCCTGGGACTCGACAAGGCTGGTGCCGTGGATCCCGAGATTGTGCAGTGCGGTGGCGGCGGGGGAGCCGGGGGACAGGCCGGGATGGGCGCCGGCGGCGGCCGCAACGGCGGTGCCGGCGCCGGCGGCTCCGGCGTCGGCGGCGGCGCGGGGGGCCGGGGAGCGGGCGGCGCGATCGCGACCGGCGGGAGCAACGGCACCGGCGGGACCACGACCGGCACCGGCGCGGGCGGCACCAGCGCGACCGGCACCGGCGGAAACAACGGCTCGTCCGGCGGCAGCGGCGGGTCCATGACCACCGCGACCGGCGGCCACCCGGCGACGGGCGGCACGACCGGCACCGGCAGCGGAGGAACGGCCGGCAATCCCGACTCCAACTCGGGCGGCTGCAACCTGGCCGGCGGTCACTCTTCGAGCGGCTTCAACCTGACGGCGTTGCTCGTCGGCTTGGGCCTCGTGCTGGGCGCGGCCCGGCGGCGCCGCCGGTAGCCTCACATCGCCCGCTGCGCGATCTCCGTCAGCTCGTCGTCGGTGAGGGGCAGCGGGTTGCCCTTCATGCTGCTCGCCTCCTTGGCCTTCGAGACCAGGGCCGGGATGTCACCGGCGCGCATGCCGTGGCTGGCCAGCCCGGGGACGCTCAGGTCCCGGGTCAGCGCGGCCACGAACGCGACGCCGTCTTCGGCCGTCACGTCGGCTGCCGGCGCGCCCGTCAACATCGCAGCCAGCTCGCGATAACGCGGCAGCGCCGGGTGCGCCGGCGCGCGTGCCCGCAGCGCGCGCAGGTTCACCTGCAGCACGTGCGGCAGCAACGCCGCGCACACGGCGCCGTGGGGCGCCCCGAACATGCCGCCCGCCGGCGCCGCGAACCCGTGCACGGCGCCCAACCCAGAATTCGCGAGACAGAGCCCGCCCGTGAGGCTGGCAAGCGCCAGGTCCTCGCGAAGCCCCGCGTCGCTGGCCAGCTCCCCGCCGTAAGCGCGTCGCAGCGCACGCGCCGAACGACCGATGCCGTCGCGCGCCAGCGCATCGGTCAGCGGGTTCGCGCGGATCGACAGGAACGGCTCGATCACCTGCGACAGCGCGTCGAGCCCGCTGGACGCGACCACCGCGGGCGGCAAGCCGCCCAGGAGGTCGGGATCGACGGCCGCCACACGCGGCAGCATCAGCGGGCTACGCAGGCTGGCCTTCACGCGCGCCTCCGGCACGGTCAGCACCGCGTTGCGCGTGACCTCGGAGCCAGTGCCCGCGGTCGTCGGCGCCGCGAAGAACGGTAGCGGCGGCCGTTCCAGCGGGCGCCCGGCGCCGACCACCTCGAGATAGTCCAGCGCGTCGCCCGGGTTGCCCGCCAGCGCCGCGATCGCCTTGCCGCCGTCGAGCGCGCTGCCGCCGCCCAGCGCCACGACGGCAACGCCGCCCGCGGCCCGGGCCACAGCCACGCCGGCGCGGACCACGTCCAGCGTCGGCTCGGCGCCGATCGGGAACGTCGTCACCGCCAGCCCCGCGGCCTCGAGATCGGCCGCCAGCGGGGCCGCGCGCGCCGCGCTGGCGCCGGTGACCAGCAGGACCGATCGCGCGCCGGTGGCCACGACCGCGGCCGCCAGCTGGCGCAGCACGCCCGCGCCGAACAGCACGCGGCCCGCGGTCGCCAGCTCGAACGGGCTCACCAGCCGTCCGCGTCCGGGAACACGTTCGTGAATTCGCGACGGGTCCGCGGCTCGGCCATCAGATCGGCGACCGCGTCGCGCCAGGCGGCGTAGTGCGCCGTCGCCCTGTGCGCGGCCGGCGCGTCCGCCGTGCGATACACCTCGATCAGCACGAAGCGGGTGGGATCCTCCCGGTCGGCAAGCACGTCGAACCGCGCGATGCCCGGCTCGCGAACGCTGGCGCGCGCGTTGGCGAGCGTCGCCGCCCGGAACGCCTCGACGGCCTCGGGCTTCACGTGAACGGATACCTCGACGATCAGCAGGGTCTGCGGCACGGCGCCCAGCCTAGCTCAGGAACTGACCGCCAGCTTCTTGCGCACCCTGGTCAAGAGCTCCTCCATCCGGAACGGCTTGCCCAGCACCTCGGCGTTGGGCGGCAGCTGCGCCAGCAGGTGATCGTCGGCGTAGCCGCTGATGAAAAGGACGCGCAGATCGCCCCGCATGGTCCGCATCTGCTCCCAGGTCTCGGGGCCGCCCAGCTCGGGCATGACCACGTCGAGGACGACCAGGTCGATGGAGCCCGAGTTCTCCCGCAGCAACCGGATCGCCTCGCGTCCGTCCGCCGCGGCCAGCGTTCGGTAGCCGGCCCGCTCCAGCGTCATGACGATCACCTTGCGGACACGCTCCTCGTCCTCTGCCAGAAGGATCGTCTCCTGACATGCGGCCGGTCTGGCGCCGCCCGCGTCGTCGATCTCGCTGGCCGCGCCGCCCTCGCCCGGAAGCAGGATGCTGACCGATGTCCCCTCGCCAAGCTGGCTGCTCACGCGAACCAGCCCGCCGTGCTGCTGGACCATGCCGTAGATCGTCGCCAACCCCAGGCCGGTCCCGCTGCTCTGGGCGCCCTTGGTCGAGAAGAACGGCTCGAACGCCCGCTCGCGCACCTCGCTGGTCATCCCGACCCCGGTGTCGGTCACGGTCAGCTGCGCGAACCGCCCCGGGGTCACCCACGGATGCGCCTGGCAGGTCGCGGCGTCGATCGCCACGCTCCGCGTCTCGAGGCTGAGTCGGCCGCCGCGCACCATCGCGTCTCGCGCGTTCACGCACAGGTTGACGATCACCTGTTCCAGGTGGGCGGGATCGGCCTTCACCGCCGGTAGGTCCCGCCCCGGTGTGAACGCCATCGTGATGTTCTCGGGCAGGAGGCGCCGCAACATGTCCATCAACCCGTGCGTCAGCCGGTTCAGATCGATGGCCACGGGGCGGAACGGCTGCCGCCGGCTGAACGCCAGCAGCTGATTGGTCAGAGTCGCGGCCCGCCTGCCGGCTGCCTCGATCTCGCCGAGACACACCGCTGGTTCGGATCCGCCGGGCACCGCCGACTTGGCCGCCTCGGCGTTCGCCAGGATCGCGAGCAGCAGGTTGTTGAAGTCGTGCGCGATGCCGCCCGCCAGCTGTCCGACCGCCTCCATCTTGTGAGCCTGCCGGAGCTGGGCCTCGACCGCCCGATGCGCGGTGATGTCGCGCGCGACGCCGTAGACGTCGTGCGTGACCGGATCCACGGTCGCCCGCCACGAGAACACGAGATCCTGACCGTCCTTGCGGACGTAGCGATTCTCGAAATCGACCACCTGCGTGCCGCGCAGCACCCCCTCGAACGTCTCCAGCGTCCGGACGCGATCGTCGGGATGGACCAGCTCGATGAACGGCGTCTCGCGGAGCTCGGTCGCGCGGTACCCCAGCATCTCGCCGAAGGCCGGGTTCGTACGCTTGAACTGCCCGTTCGGGCTGACGACGACGAACATGTCCAGCGACAGTGAGAAGAAGCGATCGCGGTCAGCCTCTCCGCGCCGCTGCTCCGTGACGTCGTTCGTGATCGCGATGAGACCGATGACCTCGCCGCTGCAGCGGATGGGCCCCACGCGCACGTCCCAGATCAGAAGCGACTCCCCGACGGCGTACATCGTCTCGAAGCGCGTCCCCTGCCCCGTCCGCAGCACCTGCAGGTACGTCTCGCGGGCGATCTCCTGGTACCCCGGGGGGACCAGGTCCAGAACGGACTTGCCGATGACGTCGTCGCGGGTCAGCGCCGGCACCGTCCAGTTGACGTAGCGGACCGTCAGCGTGCGGTCGATGATGCCGACCACGTCCAGCGCCTCACCCGTGATCCCGTCGAGGCTCGCGCGCCCCTCCCCCCCCAGCCAGCGGGACAGGGCGTCCCCCTCTACCGGCACGCCAGTCATGGGGACAGAGCATGCCACGGGCGCCGCCCGCAGACACCCTGCGAGCTACAGTTCGTCCGCCCGCCACGTCCGATTCGGCTGCTAGACTAATCCGCTCATGTCTCGGATCGGTGAAGCCGCCTCGGTCATCGCCTTAGGGGGGGATCAGCCCGGTCCGTGGCTGGCCGCCTGGATCGCCGACCAGCTTCGCAGCGGCACGGCGCGCGGCACCAAGCTGGAAGGAGTGGCGGGCGAGGCCATGTACGTCTACGGCTCGATCGGTGTCGATGCGGCGCTGACCACGTCGGGCGACATCTGGCTCAGCGAATACGACTTCGACACGGTCGAGGGAACGGCCGCCACGTGCACCTGGCGCCGCGCTGCCCCTCTCGAGCGGCTGGGGTACATCGTGATTGCCGCGCGTCAGTTCTCGGCGCTGCGGGACCTCTTGCCTGTCCGGCCGACCGACGCCGCCGGCTGCTCGGCCTGCCGCGCGACGGGCGACTGGCACCTGTTCTCGGCCGACCGAAAAGAGTCGCTGCGGATTCGCGGAATGATCTGCAAGGCGTGCGGCGGCATGGGCTGGATCGCGGTCGCGCCGAATTGACGATCTAGCCGGGCGGGCGCGGCAGCGTCACGAACGCCTGGACCGCGGGTCGCTCCCACTCGCGGTCGGCGAAGTCCCGCACCTTGGCCGGCAGCGGATAGCCGGTGCGCGACAGCCGCCAGAGCATCATCGCGAGGTCCGTGTCGGCGATGCTCCAGCCATCGAAGAGCGACCCGCCCGCGTCCGGAATCAAGCTGCCGGCGACGCGGACCACCTTTTCGGCAGCCGCCTGGCCAGCGGGCGACAACGGCGGCGGCGATCCGACGACCGCAGGCGGCAGGAACACATAATCCGTCGGCCTCTCCTCGCGGAGCGCGGACACGTCGCTGCGCACCCAGGCCATCACCTGGCGGGCGCGCGCCCGGTGCACGGTATCGACGGGCAGGACCCGCGCATAGGTCGGCGGCGGGAACTTCTCGTCCAGGTATTCGACGATCGCGCTGGACTCGGACAGAGACAGGTCGCCGTCCACCAGAACCGGAACCCGCGCCGTCAGCGACAGCCCGACGAACGGCGGCTGGCGATGCTCGCCGTTCTGCAGTGACAGCGTGCGCAGCTCGAACGGGAGCTGCTTTTCGTGCAGCGCCACGAAGCACGAGAGCACGTACGGGCTGTTCCCCCGCTCACTTCCCCAGAGAATCAGGCTCATGCGGCCGAGGATAGCAACACGCTGACCTGACCGAACGTGACACGGCAAAAACCGGCACGTGACAGCTCGCGCGCGGATTGCGATTGGTGTTGCGGTTCCGGCTCGCGGTCAGATACGGTGCGCCGACTCAGAACTTCGCTTTTTTGGCGTCCGTCGTCGCAGTACATACCAAGGGAGATCGCGTGGCGTGTTTCGGGGTTGTTCGAGTCGGCTCACGGCTGATGTGCGGGCTGCTGTTCTCGACGGTGTTGTGCTTCGGCTGCGTGCCCGGGGGGACCGACGATTCGGGCGGGTCGACCCGTCGTTCGGCGGCGCTGGGCGCGTTCGCGGGGGTGCTGACCCAGCACAACGATCTGGCGCGCACGGGCGCCAACCTGAACGAGACGATCCTGAACGTCAGCAACGTCAAGGCTGGCACGTTCGGGAAGCTGAAGGCGTTGAAGGTCGCCGGCCAGGTGTACGCGCAGCCGCTCTACATGCCGGCGGCCATCTCGGGCCTGAACGTGGTCTTCCTGGCGACCGAGCAGAACAACGTTTACGCGTACCACGCGGACAGCCCGTACGAGCTCCTGTGGTCACGCACGGACTTCGAGCTGCCGTGGGCCTCGACGGCGTGCGGTAACACGCAGCCCTTCCTGGGCATCAGCAGCACGCCCGTCATCGACCCCACGTCCAACACCCTCTACGTCACGTCCAAGACGAATCAGGGCGGCGTGTTCAAGTACATGCTGCACGCGCTGGATCTGACGACCGGAAAGGACCGCACAGGCAGCCCGATTGACATGTCGCTGGACGTCAACAAGAAGCCGGTTTCGGTGCCCGGAACGGGCGACGGCTCGGTCAGCGGCACCCTGACGTTCGATCCGATGCGCCACCTCAATCGCGTGGCGCTGACGCTGTCACAGAACGTGCTGTTCGTCGGGTTCGCCAGCCACTGCGACCAGGGCAATTACCACGGCTGGATCCTGCGCTTCGACACGCGGACGTCGCCGCCGACGCCGCTGACCCCCTTCGTCACCAACCCCAACACGGGCCACGGCGGGCTGTGGATGGGCGGCGCCGGGTTCAGCGTCGACGCGAACAACGACCTCTACTTCGTCAGCGGCGACGGCGAAGACGGCAAGACGACGACGGACGGCCACCAACTGGCCAATGCGTTCGTCCACCTGGGCACGGTCGGCGCCGGGCAGACCCCCAGCATCGTCAGCTGGTTCATGCCGTCGGACGTTGCGACGCTGGACCACAACGACAAGGACCTCGGGAGCGCGGGTCCGCTGTTGATCCCCGGCACGAACCGGATCCTGGGCGGCGGC
Source organism: Polyangia bacterium (assembly GCA_045802645.1). Lineage (GTDB taxonomy): Bacteria > Myxococcota_A > Polyangia > Fen-1088 > Fen-1088 > JADGRB01. The sequence continues at coordinate 15,671 of JBJMQQ010000099.1, read as the reverse complement.
AAGGGCGGCATCTACTATCTTCTGGACCGCACCACCATGGGCGGCTTCGCGGCGGGGTCACCGCCCGAGACGCAGATCATCCAGCGCTTCGCCCCGACGGCGGCCGGCAACTGGATCGTGGGCAGCCCGATCTTCTGGAACAGCCCGGCCGGCGCGCGCGTCTACACGTGGCCCGGGAAGACGCCGCTCGAGGCGTACGCGTTCGATCTGACCACGCAGAAGTTCAGCTCGACGACGCCCGTCAGCCAGTCCATCGACAACCCGCAGAACGATCCACAAGGCGGCCACCTGTCGCTGTCGGCCAATGGCTCGACGGCCGGCACCGGAATCGTGTGGGCGAATCACGGCCTGGCCAGCGCGGGCGGCGGCGACGCCGTGGCGGGCGCCCTTTACGCCTTCAACGCCGAGGACCTGTCGAAGAAGCTGTGGGACTCGACGCAGGTCACGGCCGACGCGCTGACCAGCTACGCGAAGTACACGCCGCCGACGGTCGCCAACGGGAAGGTCTACGTCGGCACCTTCTCGGACGAGGTGGACGTGTACGGCATCTTGCCGACGCCGTTCGACGCGGGCGTGCGCGATGCCGCCCACGATCTCGGGGGCGGGACCGTGCTCTCTTGCGGCAACTTCGACGGCGGCGCGCCCCAGCCCACGACCTGGACGTACGTCTACAACACGTACTTCGCGGCGGGCACCGCCGGTCACTGCGCGAACTGCCACGGCACCGTCACCCACGACAATTTCCTTTCCGGATTCACCAAGGACAGCTTCTACGCGGGCCTCGTCACCGTCGGTCAGATCACCCCGGCGTCCGGCGCCACGTCCCCCATCGGCGATCCGGCGAAGTCCGCGCTGGCCTGGTTCGGACCGGCCCGCGCGCTGGGACCAGGAATCAACGTGTTCATGCCGGCCGATAACAGGCAGCTGAACGCGGCGGCCGTGGCGGCCGTCTGCGGGTGGGTTGCCGCGGGGGCCTTCAACGACGCAGCCAACGGGACGGCCTGCACCACGGGCGCGCAGTGCACGTCCGGGTTCTGCGTGGACGGGTTCTGCTGCAACGCCGCTTGCTCGGGAAGCTGCACCGCCTGCTCCGCCGCAAAGACCGGCGGGACCAACGGCACCTGCGCCAACAGCGCCGCGGGGACAGCCGACAGCCGCTGCACAGCGGTCACGACGTGCGGCCTCACGGGCGCCTGCACCGGCAGCGGGACGTGCGCCGTGGCGTCGAGCACGACGGCGTGTCGCGCGGCGACCTGCAGCGGCGGGACCGCGACCGCCGCCGCGACCTGCAACGGCGCCGGCGCGTGCCCCGCGCCGGTCACCCAGACGTGCTCGCCGCTCGTGTGCGGCTCGACGGCATGCAAGACCACGTGTGCCGCCGATACGGATTGCATCGCGGGCGACTTTTGCTCGACGGGCACCTGCACCCCGAAGAAGGCCACCGGCGGAACGTGCATGGCGACGAACCAGTGCAGCTCCGGGTTCTGCGTGGACGGGTTCTGCTGCAACACCGCCTGCACGGGCTCCTGCACCGCGTGCTCGAACGCGCGGACCGGCGGCACGAACGGGACCTGCGGCAACATTCCCGTCGGCGTGGCGGACACCCGATGCGGGTCCCCTGCCCCGCCCTGCGGGAAGACCGGCGCCTGCACCGGGACGGGCGCGTGCGCGTTCGCGCCGACCACGACGGCCTGCGGCGCCGCCAGCTGCACGAACGGGATCGCGACGCCCGCCACCAACTGCAACGGAACGGGCGCCTGCACCGCGCCTGTCACGTCCAGCTGCGCGCCCTACCTCTGCGGATCGACGGCCTGCGCGAACGCGTGCACGACGGCTGCGAACTGCGTCGCGGGCGCGCAGTGCACCGGCGGTCACTGCGTCCTCTGCGCGGGCGGAACCTGCCTGGCCAACGGCGCCGCTTGCACGGCGTCGAACCAGTGCGGGTCCGGGTCCTGCGTCGACGGGTTCTGCTGCAACGTCGCCTGCACCGGCGCCTGCACCGCTTGCTCGAACGCGCGGACCGGGACGGCCAACGGGACCTGCGCGAACGTGGTCGCGGGCGCCGCCGACAGCCGCTGCACTTTAGGAGCCACGTGCGGCAACACGGGGACCTGCACCGCGGTGGGAACCTGCGCGCTGGCGCCGACGACCACCGTCTGCGCCGCCGCCAGTTGCACGAACGGCGTCGCGACACCCGCCGCCAAGTGCAACGGCGCCGGCGTCTGCGCGACGCCCACGCCGGTGAGCTGCGCGCCCCTGACCTGCGGTTCCACCACTTGCAAGACGACGTGCAGCGTCGACACCGACTGCATCGCGGGCGACTTCTGCACGGCCGGCACCTGCACGCCCAAGAAGGCCATTGGTGGAACCTGCACGGCCACGACCCAGTGCAGCTCCGGCTTCTGCGTCGACGGGTTCTGCTGCAGCACCGCCTGCACCGGCGCCTGCACGGCCTGCTCGGCTGCCAAGACCGGTGGGACCAGCGGCACCTGCGCCAACGTCGCAACCGGGACCACCGACACGCGGTGCGTACATTCGACGACCTGCGGGAACACCGGTGCCTGCACGGGGACCGGAACCTGCGCGCTGGCCCCGGCCACCACCGCCTGCGCGGCGGCCAGCTGCAGCAGCGGCGTCGCGACACCGGCCGCCAACTGCAACGGCGCCGGCGCCTGCACGACGGCGGTCACGACGGCGTGCGCCCCATACGTGTGCGGGGCGACGGCCTGCAAGACCAGCTGCGCCGCCGCCAGCGACTGCGTCGCCGGTGACACCTGCACGGCGGGCGTCTGCGCGGCGCCCGCGACCTGCACCGCCACCATCGCGGTCGTCGACGACTTCGAGGACGGCAACAACCAGCTCCGGCTGCTGGACGGGCGCACGGGGGCGCTCTACACGTACAAGGATACGGTGGGCTCGACGATCACCCCCGCCGCCGGCGCGACCTTCACGCCGACCGCCCCTGGCGACGTCACGCCTGCCTTCGCCGCCCACGTCACCGGCACCCTGGCCAACACCACGACCGTCTGGGCGGGCTTCGGCATGGACTTCCTGTCGCCGAAGGCGCTCTACAACGGCGCCAAGTACACGGGGATCTCCTTCTACGCGAAGAAGGGCTCCAGCAGCGCCACGGGCGCCGTACGCGTGAAGGTGCCGGATCGCAACACCGACCCGGTGGGCGGCGTGTGCACGTCGTGCTCGAACGACTTCGGCAGCGATCTCACCCTGACCACGACCTGGACCAAGTTCACGATTCCGTTCTCCAGCATGACCCAGCAGGCGGGATGGGGCGCCCCGCGCCCGGCGAACGTCGACCGCACGGGCATCGTCGCCATCCAGTTCCAGGTCACGGCGCAGGCGGCGGCGTACGACATCTGGGTCGACGACGTCACGTTCACCTGCAACTGAGGCGTCGGTGCTACGCGAAGCTGACCGGCTGTCCGGTCGCTTCGAGCACCGACAGCCACAGGTCGTCGTGAACATCGACCTGCTTGCGGAATCGGGTGACCAGCGCCAGCGGCACGTGGACGAAGTGCCCGTGCCACTGGCCGATGATCATCTCGGTGTTGCCGGCCATCGCCGCGTGCACGGCGTTGCGCGCCATGTTCCAGCAGAAAACGCTGTCGGCCGCCGAGGCCGGCACGCTGCGAATTTGATAGCTGGGGTCGATGTACTTGAGGGTGACGTCGATGCGCCGGCCGGCGAAGTGCCGGTTGATGCGTTCGCGCAGCACCAGCCCGATGTCCTGCAGGCGCAGGTTGCCGCTGGCGTCGGTCGCGGGCGCGCCGGTCGGACCCGCGCAAAGGTCTTGCCCCGCGCCCTCCGCGACGACGACGACGGCGTGTGCCCGCTCGGCCAGGCGTCGTTCCATGCTGGCCAGGAAACCGCGCTCACCCTCGAGGCAGATGGGGACCTCCGGGATCAGGACGAAATTGGCGTCCGTCGACGCGAGCGCCGCGTGGCAGGCGATGAACCCCGAATGCCGTCCCATCAGCTTGACGAGCCCGATGCCGTTGCGCGCGCCCGTCGCCTCGACGTGAGCGCCGCGGATCGCCTCCACGGCGGCGGAGAAGGCCGATTCGAACCCGAAGCTGCGATCGATGAAGTGGATGTCGTTGTCGATGGTCTTGGGGATGCCGATGACGGAGATCGCCAGGCCGCGGCGCTCGATCTCCTCCACTATCTTTGCGGCGCCGCGCAAGGTGCCGTCGCCGCCGATCACGAACAGCGCGCCGATCTCCTTCGCGACCAGCGTGTCGACCATGTCGCGCGGGTCGTGGCTGCCGCGTGACGTGCCAAGGACCGTCCCACCCTTGTGGTGGATCTCACTCACCTCATCCGGGCCCAGTCGGACTGGCTGGTGTCCATGGCGCGCGACCAGCCCCTCGAACCCGTAACGAAACCCGAAAATCTCCCTGACGCCGTAGGCGTGCGTGAGCTCCAGCACGAGTCCGCGCACCACGTTGTTGATCCCCGGGCAGAGGCCGCCGCAGGTCACGATCCCGCAGCGGAGGCGCGCCGGGTCGAAGAAGATCTTGTCGCGCGGGCCGGCCAGCTCGAAGGCCGGGATTCCGCCGACCTCCTCGGCATCGCGCACCGTTGTGGACAGACGATCGTCCAGCAGGACGCGGTCGGCGTTCCCGACCGTGTGCAGCGCCGCCCCCCCCAGCCGCGCGGCCACGGGCGACTCGATCGCGCACGGCCCCAGAATCTTGATTTGCAGGTCGCGGGCTTCGACGCGCTCGGCGCGCTCAGGCACGGTCAGATTCAGCGGGCGGCCAGCAGGCGCGGTCGATGGTTCCCCGGTCTCAGCGGCCATCTGTCGATGGTACGCCACCGGCGGGCATCGTTGTACGGCCGGCCAACATTTTACGGGCACTTAACGGGACCGAAACGCGACCTGGTTCGCTCCCCCTCGACGGAACGCGGCATCTCGTCGCGCGCTCGCCGTTTACGAGAAACCGACGTAACCGCGCCCACCGACCCGAATGCGGAATTTTTCGAATAGGCAACGGCGGGCCGCACCGTCGGGCTTTTGTCCAAACCCTTTCTTGCGGACCGGCGACTGACTGTGCTGTTCTGCCCCGAGATGTCGCGAGGCCACGACTATGCCGTTCTCGCCGACACACCGAGCGGGCGCGGCCAGGTTTACGGGCGGCTGGGCATCGCTTCGATTGGTGTTTCCACTTTGTTGTACTCGACCGGAAGCTCCGTTTCGCACATGGTCGCGGTCGCCTTATCCGCGCCCGACGCGAAGCTGGCCTGGATGGCGTCACTGATCACGTCGGCCAGCTCCATCACGATCTTCGGGGTCTCCGTGTATCTGTTTCGGCGCTACTTCTGGCGCACGTGGTTTGCGGCGCCTCTTTACTGGTTCACGGGTGCGACGCGCCCGCCCCGTTTGAACGGAACGTACGAGACGTCCATCGCCGTCCAGGGAACGTTTGAAGACGTCAGTCCAAGCAAGCCGGCCCGCGCAATGATCGAGATCCGCCAGGATTGGGACAAGATCCTGGTGATTTGCGAGCTCATTGAGGACAGCCACACGCCTTGGGTTCGGTCGACCAGCGACATGGCAATCATCCGCACGGAGCTGGACCCCGACCACCTGATGCTGCAATACACCTACCACTACGACTCGGTGACCCGGGCGCCGGACGGGACCCGGGTCATCTTCCGAGCCACGCGCGGCACCTGCGCCTTGATGTTTGGGCGAACCCACAAGAAGTGGCGGGCCAGCGGCCACTACTACAACGATGACGGCGGCTCCGGGACGATCACCCTGACCAGGCCGCAAACCGCGGCGACCGCGCCGCCGCCCCCCGCGACGGGGGAACGCCGGCGACGCCGCCTTTGGGGCCTGCGCGCGCTTCCCCACGATCGGCCCGAGCGCCGCGCCGGGCGCGTCCCCGACGATCGCCCGTGATGCGGTGGCGCCGGCGGTTGGCGATCGGGGCGGCCGCGGCCGTGGCGCTGTTCGCCGTCGTCGGGTTCTGGGTGTTGCCGCCGATCGCGCGTCACGTGGCCGAAAAGCAGCTCGGCAGCCTTCTGGGACGCAAGGTGACGATCGCGCGCGTGCGGGTGAACCCGTTCGCGCTGTCGATCACCGTCGAGGGTTTCCAGGTCTTCGAGGCGGACGGTAACGCGCCGTTCGTCGGGTTCCGCAAGCTCTACGTCAACGCTCAGCTGTCGTCGGTGTATCGGCGCGCGCCGGTCATCAAGGAGGTCACGCTGGACGGGCTGCGCGTTTCGATCGCGCGGCTCAAGGGAAGCGCAGACGACTTGACCGACGCCGCCGATTACAACTTCAGCGACATCCTGGCGCGCCTCGCGGCTCGACCCGCCGAGCCGCCGCCACCGCCCCGTCCTGACACGGGGGCGCCCCGCTTCTCGCTGAATAACCTCCGCCTCACCGACGCGGCGATCGGCTTCGATGATCGCCCGCTGCACAGCCATCATCAGATCACGGAGCTGAACGTCGGCGTGCCGTTCGTCTCGACGCTGCCCGTCTACGTCGACTCGTTCGTCGAGCCCGGGCTCAGCGTCAAGATCGACGGGACGCCGTTCGCGCTGGCCGGACACACGAAGCCGTTCACGGAATCGCTGCAGACGCTGGTCGACCTCCGGCTGGACGCGCTGGACCTGACGAAGTACGTCCCGTTCGTCCCCGTGCGCCTGCCGTTCTGGCTGCAATCGGCGCGTCTGACGGTCGGGCTGGAGCTGTCGTTCGTGCGGCCCCGGGCCGACGCGCCGTCGTTGAAGGTCAAGGGACGCGTGGCGCTGGAAGGGGTGGACGTACGTGAAAAGCGTGGCACCGAAAAGACACCGCTGGCGACGCTGGACACGCTGGACGTCCGCATCGGCGAATCCGACGTGACGGCCCAGAAGTTCCAGATCGACAGCGTACGCGTGTCGGGGCTGGATGTGCGCGTGCGGCGGTTGCGTGACGGGACCCTGAACCTGGAGCACCTGGCGCCGACCCCGCCGCCAGCACACGCGGTCGCGGCCCCGCCCCCGCGCAGCGGTCGCGCCGCGGCGGCGCCCGCTGGCCCGGCGGCGCAGTTCGACGTGGGGACGTTCACGGTGGACAAGACGGTGCTGCACTTCGCCGACGAGACGGTCAGCCCGACGTTTCGCAGCGAGGTTCGCGACATCGCCGTCTCCGTGCGCGGCCTGTCGAACCGCCCGGGCGCTTCAGCGCAGGTCCAGGCGCGGCTGCGTGCCGAGCCGGGCGGAACGCTGACCGAGCACGGCACGTTGCGGCTGGCGCCGCTGGCAGCGGACGTGACCGTCGCGCTGGAAGGCGTCGAGCCCGGACGATTCGCCCCCTACCTGCGCGACCAGGTCGCCTTCGACGTGGTCAGCGGCACCGTCCGCCTGGGCGCGCACATCCGCTTCCAGCAAGAGAAAGCCGCACCGCGCATCAACGTCAGTGACGGGTCGGTCGCGGTGGGCGGGCTGGCGCTGCGCCGCCGCAACGCCAGCGACGACTTCTTCCGTATGGCCGACCTGAGCGTCCGCGGGGCCAGCCTGGATGTCGGTCAGCGCAGCGTGACCGTGGACGAGATCGGCACGCGCGACGGACGCGTGCGGGCAGCCCGGGACGCCCGGGGCGTCGTCGACCTCTCGACCCTGGTTCCCGCGCCGGCCGCGACGCCGAGAACTGCGGCTGCCGTCAAGGAGGCCGCGCCGGCGCCGCCGCCCGCCCCTGCGCCTGCCGCGGCGCCCTGGACGGTCACCGTCGGCCGGGTCGCGCTGGAACGCTGGAGCGCGCGCTTCGAGGATCGCGCGGTCACGCCCACGGCCGTGCTGACCGTGAACCCGGTCACGCTGCACGTGACCAAGCTGTCGACGGCGCCCGGAACACGGTTCGGTGTGGACGTGCACCTGGGCATCAACCACACGGGCCGGTTCGACGTGACCGGAACGGCGGGACTCGACCCGCAGACGGCGAACCTGCGGTTCAATCTTCGCGACCTCGAGATCCTGCCCTTCCAGCCCTATTTCGCCGACCGCGTGGGGCTCACCGTCACCAGCGGTGCGGTCTCGGCCAAGGGGCAGGTCGGGGTCGCGACGCCGAAGACCGGACCTCAGATCGACCTCGTCGGCGACGTCGCCGTGGCGGACGTGACCGTCATCGACAACCACCGCCACGAGCCGCTGCTCAGCTGGAGCGCGTTCCATGTCGACGGGCTGCGCGTCTCGAACCACCCGCTGGCCATCGGCATCGATCAGGTGGCGCTGGACGATCTGGACGCGCGGGTCGTCATGGACGCCGGCGGCGAGCTGAACGTCGCGCAGGCTCTGTCGCCGCCCGGTTCGCCGCCGAAACGGGCAGCTCCGGCGCACAAGGAAGCCGCCCCGCCGAAGCCCGCGGGGGCCGCCCCCACGAACGCCGCCCCCGTCGCGGTGAACGTCGGCGCCGTCGTGTTGAACAGGGGCAAGGTCGTGTTCACCGACCAGTCCATCCAGCCGCGCTACGCGGCGGAGGTCGGCGACCTCACCGCCCGCGTCGCCGGCCTGTCGTCGGCCGCGGGCTCGACGGCGGCCGTGCAGCTCAGCGCGACGGTGAACCGCTCCGGCAAGCTCGAGATCACCGGCAAGACCAATCCCCTGGCCCAAGATCTGTTCCTGGACGTGCAGCTCGCCTTGCACGACGTCGAGCTGCCGCCGGCCAGCCCGTACACGGGCAAGTTCGTGGGCTACAACATCAGCAAGGGCAAGCTGGGCCTCTCGCTGGACTACAAAGTCGCGAACCGGAAGCTGGACGCCAAGAACAACCTGGTGCTGGACCAGTTCACGTTCGGTGACAAGGTCGCGAGCCCGGTGGCGACGCACGCGCCCGTTCGGCTGGCGGTCGCGCTTTTGAAGGACCGCCGCGGCGTCATCGACATCGACCTGCCGGTGTCTGGGTCGCTGGACGATCCGCACTTCAAGGTCTGGCCCGCGGTGCTGAAGGTGCTGGGCAACTTGGTCGTCAAGGCGGCCACGGCGCCGTTCTCGGTCATCGCGGCGGCGTTCGGGGGCGGCGACCAGCTCTCGCGCGTCGACTTTGCCGCCGGAGGCGCCACGCTGGACGACGACGCCCAGCGCAAGCTGCGGAGCCTTGGCAAGGCGCTGGAAGAGCGGCCCGGGCTTTCGCTGGAGATCGAAGGCGCCGCCGACCCGAGCCGGGATCGCGACGGGCTGCGCCGGTTCCTGGTCGAACGCAAGCTGAAGGCGCAGAAGGTGGCGGAGCTGGTCCAGCAAGGGACGGCCGTCGCGTCCCCGGACCAGGTCCGGATCGAGGCGACCGAGCGCCCGCGTCTCATCGCCGCGGCGTACAGCGCCGAGAAGTTCACGAAGCCCAAGAACGCGCTGGGGATGGAAAAGACACTTCCGTCGAACGACATGGAGCAGCTGCTGTTCCAGAACACGCAGGTCACCGACGAGGACCTGCGCGCGCTGGCCTTGCGCCGTGCGACGGTCCTGGAAGCGGGCCTGGCCAAGAACGCGCCGTCGGCCAGGGGGCGGCTGTTCCTGGTGGCGCCGCGGGTCGGGACCGACGGCGGCCACGTTGCGCTGAAACTGAAGAAGGACTGAGACCTTCTCGGCCTCCGCCGAGGGAGCTATATCCACACCGTGGACGTCGTCACGATGGTGTTGGGGCTTCTGGCGGCGGTGGTCGCCACCGCCTTCGCGGCTCGCCTGCTGCCGGTCAGGATCCCGTTGCCCCTGCTGCAGATCGCGGTGGGCGCGGGACTCCACTACGGGGGGTTCGCGGTCGCGTTCGACTCCCACCTGTTTCTGCTGCTCTTCATCCCGCCGCTGCTGTTCCTGGACGGCTGGCGGATTCCGAAAGGTGCGTTCTTCCGGGACTGGAAGGCGATCCTGGCGCTGGCCATCGGTCTGGTCGTGTTCACGGTGGCGGGCATCGGCCTGTTCGCGCACGCGCTGATCCCCGCGATGCCGCTGGCGGTCGCGTTCGCGCTGGCCGCGATCCTGTCGCCGACCGATCCAGTCGCCGTCAAGGCGATGACCGCCCGCGCGCCGCTGCCGCCCCGCCTCACGCACATCCTCGAGGGCGAGGCCTTGCTGAACGACGCCACGGGCCTGGTCTGCTTCACGTTCGCGGTGCAGGCCGCGGTCACCGGGCAGTTCTCGCTGCCGACCGCGGCGCTGCGGTTCGTGCTGGTGGCCGGGGGCGGGGTGCTGGTCGGCGGCGCGGTGGCCGCCGCCATCGGCTGGTTGAACCGGCTGCTGCTGCGGCGCACCGGCGAGGATCCGGCCACCCAGATCCTGATCAGCTTGCTGATCCCCTTTGCTGCGTACCTGACCGGCGAAGAGGTGCACGTTTCGGGAATCCTGGCCGCGGCGGTGGCGGGGATGGTCTCCCACTACACGGAGCTGTCGCGCAGTGGCACCGCCGACACCCGCACCCAGCGGGCGGCGGTCTGGAACACCATCCAGGCGGCGCTGAACGGCGTCATCTTCATCTTGCTGGGCGAACACCTGCCGGCGGTCGTGCGCGGTTTGCCCGACGCCGTGGCGGGCGCCGATCTGGACCACACGCTGCACCTGCTGGGCGGTGCCGCCGCCCTGACCGTGGGGATCGCCGCGCTGCGGTTCGCCTGGGTCTGGATCTGGATCCACCTCACGATCTTGCGGCACGCCCCGGCCGAGCAGCGCGCGGGCGGATCACCTCTGCGGCTGGTGCTGGTGGCGGCCACGGCGGGCGTCCGCGGCGCGGTGACGCTGGCGGGCATCCTGACGCTGCCGCTGGTCACGTCCGCCGGTGCCCCCTTCCCGGCGCGTGAGGCGGCGATCAGCCTGGCGATGGGCGTGATCCTGCTGTCGCTGCTGGTCGCCAGCTTCGTGTTGCCCCCCCTCGCCCGCGGGCTCGAAGGTCTGCCCCAGGCGGCGGGTCACAACGCCGAGAGCGCCGCGCGCGTCGCCGCCGCCCGCGCCGCTCTGGACCGGCTGCGCGAAGTGACCGCGGAGCCCGCGCCGGACGGCGCCGGCGGGGCGCGAGAAGCGGCCGCCGCCCGACTGGTCGACCGGTACCAGCGTCGGATCGAGTCCGGCGGCGAAGGAGAAGACGCTCAGGAGGCAGGGCGCGAGGCGGATGCGGCCCGCCAACTGCGGCTGCGCGCGCTGGCGGCGGAACGCGACGAGCTGTACCGGCTGCGGCGCGCGGGGGACCTGGACGACGACGTCCACCGCCGCCTGGTTCGCGAGCTTGACCTGCTCGAAACGAGCCTGCTCTCCAGTGGTTGATATAGTGAGCTCATGGCGACGCGGGTGACGTTGATCGAAGGCGACGGGATTGGCCCCGAAGTGGTGCGGGCCGCGGTGCGAGCAATCGAGGCGACCGGGACCTCCATCGAATGGGACCCGCGCCCGGCGGGTGCCGGCGCGGTGGTCAGCCACGGCGCGCCGCTGCCCAGCGAAACGCTGGAGGCCATCCGGCAGACGCACCTCTGCCTCAAGGGACCGCTGGCCACGCCCATCGGCGGCGGCTACGCCAGCGTCAACGTGGCGCTGCGCCGCGAGTTCGACCTGTATGCGAACGTCCGGCCGGCGCGTCTCTTCGCGGGGCTGCCGGGCCGCTATGACAAGGTCGACCTGATCGTCGTCCGCGAAAACACGCAGGGCGAGTACTCGGGCATCGAGCACTACATCGATCCCACACGGAACGCTGCCGAGGCGATCTCGATCATCACGCGCCACGGGTGCGATCGGATCGTGCGGTTTGCGTTCGAGTACGCGCGCGCCAATCGCCGGCAGAAGGTCACGCTGGTGCATAAGGCCAACATTCTGAAGATGACCTCCGGCCTGTTCCTGGAGACCGGACGCGAGATTGCCAAGAGCTACCCGGACATCACGTTCGGCGACTTGATCGTCGACAACACGGCCATGCAGCTGGTGCGCGACCCTTCGCGCTTCGACGTCATCGTGACGACCAACCTCTTCGGCGACATCCTGTCCGACCTGACCGCCGGCCTGGTGGGCGGCCTGGGTCTGGTCGCCGGCGCGAACATCGGAGAGGGCGCGGCGATCTTCGAAGCCGTGCACGGCACCGCCCCCGACATCGCCGGACGCGGCGTCGCCAACCCGACCGCCGTCATGCTGGCCGGCGCCATGATGCTCGAGCGCCTGGGCGAGCGGGATCGCGCGCTGCGCCTGGAAGGCGCCGTCCGCCGCGTGATCGGGGAAGGCAAGGACCTGACCCCCGACCTCGGCGGAAACGGCACGACGAACAGCTTCACCGATCGGATCCTGGCGGCCCTCAAGGGGTGATTGTCACCCGCACGTCTGCCAGCCCGACATCCGGACGGCGAAGCGCATCGGCAGGATCAGGTTTTCCCAGCGCGCATAGGTCTCGTCCTTGCGACGGCGGGGCGCCCGCACGACCGGCCGCTCGGTCCACCCGTTGTCGTTGGCCTGCCCGCCCAGCGGCAGAGTGACCTCGGCGACCTCGACGGCGTCCATGATCAGGCGACCTTTCGCAGCGGCGGGCGGCTTTCGTCGGCGGCCGCGATCCCCGCGCCGGCCAGCAGCTTGCCGCGGATCTCTTTCATCGTCTCCTGGTGTTCGAGCAGATACTGGCGCGCAGCCTCGCGCCCGTTGCCCAGCCGCTCGCCGCCGTAGGCGATCCAGGCTCCGCTCTTCTCCAGCACCCCCGCCTCGACGCCCAGGTCGATGATCTCGCCGGCGCGCGAGATCCCTTGTCCGTACGCAACGTCGAACTCCGCCTCACGAAACGGTGCGGCCATCTTGTTCTTGACCACCTTGACCCGCGTCCGGTTGCCGACGACCTGCTCGCCGTCTTTCAGCGCGCCAATCCGCCGCACGTCCAGGCGGACGGACGCGTAGAACTTCAACGCGTTGCCGCCGGTCGTCGTCTCCGGGCTGCCGAACATCACACCGATCTTCATGCGTAGCTGGTTGATGAATAGCACCATCGACTTGCCGCGGGCGGTGGCGCCCGTCAGCTTCCGCAGTGCCTGGCTCATCAAGCGGGCCTGCAACCCGACGTGCGAATCACCCATGTCCCCCTCCAACTCGGCCTTCGGGACCAGCGCCGCGACCGAGTCGATGACGATCACGTCCACCGCTTCTGACCGGACCAGCATGTCCGTGATCTCCAGGGCCTGCTCGCCGTTGTCCGGCTGGGACAGCAGCAGGTCCTCTGTCTTCACCCCCAGCTTGCGCGCATAGCCCACGTCCAGCGCGTGCTCGGCGTCGATGAAGGCGCACACCCCTCCCGCGCGCTGCGCCTCGGCGATGGCGTGCAGCGCCAGCGTCGTCTTTCCCGACGACTCTGGTCCGTACACCTCGACGATGCGCCCGCGCGGAAGCCCGCCCGTCCCCAACGCCATGTCCAACCCCAGCGACCCCGTCGAGATCACCCCCGCCTCCGCCCGCGCCCCCTCACCCCCGTCCCCCAGCCGCATGATGGCACCCTTGCCGAACTGCTTCTCGATGTCCCCGAGCACTGACGTGATCGCTTTGTCTTTCTGGTTGTCCATGGCGTCCACCTTTCGATGAAAACCAGACTACGCCCGACCTATGACAAAACTGGTCTTAGCTGAATCGAGGGCTATCCTGGGCCGATGGGCCCGCCCAGACCCAAGGCCAAGAAGCCCGCCGTCACGCGCTACGCCCCGTCGTCGCGCCTTCACGAGCTGCGAACCCTGCTGGAAAGCCACGAGGGCGTCTCGATCTACGACGTTGCCGAGCGCTTCGGCGTCAGCACCCGGACCGCGCTGCGATACATCCAGGCCCTACAGCGCGCCGGCGAGCCCCTGTACGAAGAGGCCGCCGGAAAGCGGAAAGTCTGGCGCCTGATGCCGACGGCTCGCCGCCAGTCGATCACCCTGACGACCGCGCAGATGGTGGCCCTCTTCCTGTCGCGCCGGGTGTTCGACTTCCTTTCGGGCACCGGGTTCAAAGAGGATCTGGACGACGTGTTCGCGAAGCTGGAGGCGACGCTGCGCCGGAAAGACTCCGCCGCCGTCCGCAACCTGGACCGCAAGGTCTTCGACGTGAACGAGGCCCGCCACCTCTACGAGGGGCGACTGGAAGACGTCAACGACATCATGACGGCGCTGCTCCGCGAGGAGCGCCTGCGCGTCACCCACGAGAGCGTCTCCGGCGCCCGCAAAACCTTCGTCCTCGAGCCCTACACACTGCTGGTCTACAAGAAGGGACTCTACCTGGCCGGCAAGAGCCACGGCCACGGCGGCGAGATGCGCACCTTCGCCCTGGATGGATTCCGCGACGTCGAATGGCTGCGCGGCGACCGCTTCGAATATCCCGCGGACTTCGCACCAGCGCAGCTGACGGAAGGCGCCTTCGGTTTGATCCGCGGCAAAGACGTCACGCACGTCCGCATCCGCTTCGACGAGAAGGTCGCCCGCTACGTCCAGCGCCGAATGTGGCACCCCACCCAGAAGTTCCGCCCCGTCCCAGGCGGCGTCGAAATGACCATGGACGTCCGCGGCACCACAGAAGTGGTGAGCTGGGTCCTCGGCTTCGGCCGCACAGCCGAAGTCCTCGAACCCACCACCCTGCGCGACCAACTCCGCGCCGAGGTCGCCGGCCTGCGCTGAAGACGCGCGATCGCCCATCACGGTTCGCACCGTCGCCAGACGGCATGCTTGGTGGTCACGAAAACGCACTTGTCGGCGACGGAGATATCGAAGGTCGCCTGATCCTGGCCCGCGAAGCGTGGAAGGCGGCGCCAGGTCTTCCCGTCCGTCCGCCAGACGCCGCGGTCGTGGCAGGCCACGTAGATCTCGCTCCCATCAAATGCCGCCCGGGTGCGGGTCGGACAGGCTCGCGGAATTCGTCCCTTGGGCATGACCTGCCCGCGATCACGGATGAACGTGCGCCCGTCCTGACACACAAACCAAGCCAGGTCTTTGCCGATCCAGAACCATCCATCTGCGGCGCAACCTGCGGGCCTTTCCGCCGGCCCAGTCTCAGCCAACGACGAAAGCCGCTCCCGCTCCGGCTCCGAAGGCGCCCGCCAGGTCCCGTTGATCTCTCGCTGAAGAACCGCGTGCGGCCCGAACGCCGTCAGCGTTGCACGCGGGTCCCCCGGAACGTAGAACGCCAGCTGCACCAGGTCGTCATAGTCTCTCGCCCCCCGCTTCGCCGTCGCGACGTAGTGCTCCTCCGACCAAGCCTTCCCATTGAAGTGCAGGACCAGCTCGTCGTATCCAAGAGCGAAGACGCTCTTCGGGGTCTCACCAAACAGTCCAGCCACGGGACTGCGCGTATTCCGCATCTCCTGCCCGGACTTCGTCACCCGAGTCACGCCCCGCTTCCCGCCCACGAACCACTCGTCTCGATTGGCTGCCCAGACGGCGGTGACGAAACCCTCGGCCGCAGAAGCCTCGAAGACCTTCTCCCAGCCCGAGCCGCCAACCGTCATTTGGGCGGGCCCGGCCGCGAGCGCAACAGCCGTGAACAGCGTCAGCAGCACCGGGTCAGCCTATCCCGCCAGCAGCTCGCGCGCCTTTTTCAGGAGCCGCTCGAGGAACAGCGTCTCGGCCGCCCGCGTCTTCGCGCTGTGAATCCATTCGAGACCGTCGAGAGCCCGATCGGACAAGATGTCGTTCAGGCTCGGTCTCCGGCCGTCCTGTCGGGCGCGGTAAGCGTAGTAGCCTAACGCGGACCGGTGA
>JBJMQQ010000098.1:0-8089 GCA_045802645.1 Polyangia bacterium | reverse complement strand
CCCCCTGCACCATGACCACCCGTTCCGCTGCTACCGGAACCCGAGCTGCAACCCAATGCCACTCCCCACAACAGCGCAACAGTCCATGTTCGTCGGCTCATGTCGTCTCCTCGCGGCGGATGGTACCAGCAGTTCGCACTGCAAGGTCCCTTTTGCTTCCGTCCATAACGGAGACGGGCGAAGAACTTCCCTCGCCGCGAGTCGATCAAACAGGAATGCGATCAAACGGGCTGCCGAGCGGGCGCAGCCGGGTCGCGACACGTTTGGATGGGACACCGTTGCTGGTCTCGTGTCCACGAACCGCGCGCGCGCCCGCTCGGAGACAGCCCTAACTTGGCAACCGAACGGAGGCGCTCATCACGCGGTTGTTCTCGTTGGGCCGCGTGGCGGTCGGCGACGGCTCGGCGGTGACGACCAGGTCGAACGTCCGAAACGGCGTCTTCGTCTGAAGGTGGCCGTTGAGGTCGTTGTCCAGCGGCAGGACGCCCAGGTTCTGGGGCGCGCTGCCGGGCGCGATCAACCAGACGACGTACGCATTCGCGCCGTCGAAGACGCGCGTCGGAGCAGCCAGTCTCTCCACGTCGACCTTCAGCGTTTGGTTACCGTCCTTGTCCGGCTTGACGCTGACCTGCCCCGTCGCGGCCGGGACGCGCGGACTCGTGTTCAATGTCCAGGTCTGCTGGCTCCCGCCGCCCATCAAGCCGCGCGACGTGGCACAGCCACCAAACATCAGCCCGACCCAAAGTCCCCCCACAATCAGCGTGCGACGCAGTTGCATGATCCACCTCGCCAACAAACTTGGCCTTCTGCGCGGCGAACCGGCAGTCGGTGCGACCCACGAAAAGCAGCGTCTCTCGCACGCTTCACGGCGTGGCTGTCAGGACGGTGGTGTTGTCGTCCTGGTTCGCCGCCGGTGACTGATCCACGGCGCGGATGACCAGGTATTGCGGCACGCCAGCCGCGAACCCGGACACGGTGGCTCGATAGGGGAAACGATCGCGGGCCACGCCCTGCGCATAGTCGTCCGGCAGCGCCGGCGCCAGCACGTGCTGGGTCGCCCCGCTCAGCGACGGGTCCTTGTTGAAGTCGAACGGCTGCGGTTGCGCGTACAGCACGTAGGTGACCCGGTTCATGTCCAGCGCGACGTCCCACCAGACGGTGACCTGCCCGTTCGCCGCCTCGGCCTTCTGGATTCCGACCCGCGGCGTGGGCGGACCGGCCGGTGTGCCCTCGTGGTCGTTGAACGTGCTGGTCCAGACCGGTGGCGCGTGATCGTCCAGGACACCATGCCGAAGCACGAAGTCATTGACCACCCGGACCTGTGGGTCCGTCAGGTAGTGCCGGAACCCCGTCAGCTCCTGCGCGACGTGAATGTCTTCGGCCAGCGAGTCGTAGCCCTGGCTCGACGCGCCGGTCAGCGTCTCGGTCGACAGCCCGGGGCCGGCAGCGTAGCCGAGCGACAGGACGCGAAACCCGTCGGGCCGGTTCGCCTCGGCCATGACCTTCGGCGCGATGTTGTAGCGGTTGTCCGGGTACTCCAGCGCGTTCCACTGCTCGGACGTGTTCGAGTTCAAGCGGAAGCTCTCGAACAGCAGGAAGTCGATCGCGCCGCGCGCGTTGTAGGCGTACTGCGGGTGCCGGGGGTCGAAGAAGAAGACGCCCCGATTCTGCAGGATCAGCTTGTCGGGATAGGCCCGGTGAACGTGGCGAATGAACGAGCCGAACCCGGGCGCGGTCCACTCGAACTTGGATTCGTTCGGACTCTGCGCGTTCGTGTACGCGTTCGGCGCGGCCGTGTCGATCGTGTCCAGGAACACGCCGTCGCAGTCCAGCCCGCGGCCATGGTCGGCCGTCAGCACTTCGCGCAGCCCGGCCAGCTGGTCAGGTCCGTCCATCGTCATCGCGTCCACCACGTCGAACCAGGCCGGATCACCGGCGTTGACGAAGAGGCCGCCGAAGATCTGGTTGCGATCGGGAAAGCCGTTCCCCTTGTGGCCGGCGCTGTTCTGGACGTCGTTGTCGTCGAGGTAGTACGAGGCGAAGCCGGTACCCCCGTTCGACGCCGCCCCCAACGGATCGACGCCGGCCAGCGACTTGCCGCTGGCGTCGGGACCGCGCGGGTCGATGCGCGGTCCGGTGCCGCTTCCGCGAAACCGCGAATCGGCCCGAACCTGCTCGTCGGACAACCCATGGCTGCGCAAGTCCTCGCCCACCGAGACGTAGCAGAGGACCAGCACGTCGTCGCTCGGGTCGCTGGGATCGGCGCCGGCTTGCAGCCGCCGGACGTCGCCGCGGGTCAACTTCGCGTTGCCCGGGTGGGCGATCACCAGGTCGACCTTCTGGGCCAGAGCCAGGGCATCCGACGACCAGGGTCCGTAGTTGGCGACGTAGTGTTCGACGCGCCGGGCGGCCGCGTGCAGATCGTCGCTCCGCGCGCCCCCGTCGGGCTCGGGACCCGACGGAAACGCTCCGCCGTCCGCTCCCGCAGTCCCCATGCGCCCACCGCTCGAGCAGGCGCACCCCAGCGCCAGGCTCGCCGCCACCGCCAAACGAGCCAGCGCGCGCATCGCCCCCTCCATCATCCGGCCCCCACCATTCAAGCTAACGCGGATACCACCCGCCTCGATCACAAACGGCCTAGAGCTTGATGTCGCCCCCGTCGTCTCCCCGGCCCAAGCGCCGTCGGATCTCGGCCGCATCGTCGGGCGGCGGGTCTGTGAGGACGAACGCCGCGCGCAACCAGCTTCCTTCCTTCGCCCCAGCCGGAAGCAATCGCGCCGGGACCGTGAAGGCAGCCCCGCCGCTTCCGACCAGCCGTGCCGTGCCCGACTCGATCGCGTCGACGAACAACAGCGACGAATCCGTTGTGTTCGAGCTCGGTTTGTCCGGCTTCGTCATGGCGTGGTCAACGCCGCGGACGGGGCGCGCGCCGTTCGCACGTGGATCGCGGCGCCGTCCGTCTCGACCGTGACGTCTCCGTCGAGGTCGGTTCGGTAGATGGACACGCCGAGCCGACCCAGGCGCGCCAGCGTGATCGGGGCCGGGTGGCCGTATTCGTTGCCCGCGCCGGCGCTGATCACCGCGACGCGCGGCCGAACCGCGCGCAGGAACCGTGCCCCCGAGGCGTAGCGGCTGCCGTGATGCGCGACCTTGAGGACGTCCGCGCGGAGGTCCTCGCCCGAGCCGAGCAACCAGGTTTCGGTCGGTCCCTCGGCGTCGCCCGCGAAGAGCATCGAGACCGACCCGAACGTCAGCCGCGCGACCACGCTGTTGGCGTTGACGTCCGACCGAGAGCCGCTGATGGGCGGCTCGGGCGGGCCCAGCAGGGTGATGACCGCGCCGCCGCCGAGGTCGATGCGCCGCCCCCGCGTCGCGAGCCGCGCCGGGATCCCGCGCGCGTCCAGCTCGTGCATCAGCGTCGCGTAGTCCGGCCCGGCGTGCGCCACCGGCGCGTCCAGGAACAGCCGCGCGCCGGTGCGGCGAACCACGGCCGGCAGCCCGCCCAGGTGATCCTCGTGACGGTGGCTCAGCAGGATCAGGTCCAGCGGGCCGTGAACGTGCGCCGCGAGAAAAGCCGTCAACGCCGCCGCGTGATGCGCCGGCCCCCCGTCGATGAGGACCGTCTTTCCCGCCGGGGATGTCACCAGAGCGGCGTCGCCCTGCCCCACGTCGATGAAGTCGACCCGCAAGCTCGGCGGCGCGGCGCGCGCGGCCGGCGGCAAGACCACGGCAAGCGCCGTGGCCAGGACGAGCTGCGACAAAAACCGGACCAGCGCCGACAAGCAGCGCCAGCATCGCAGCTATCGCAACCGCCGTCACGAAACCTCATCGGTTCGTGACGCGGCCGAGTTGCGTCAGTTATTAGCGGCTGGTGCCCGGTTGGCCGCTTTCCGGCTGGTACCACGGCGGGACGTCGCCCTGGCGCGGCGGCGCGTCCTTCTTCTGCTCGTCATCCTTGTGCGGGCGCCCCGAAGCCTTCTCGGGCTGGTCGCCACCGTCGGGCGCCCGCTCGGGCCCACCCTCTACCACATCGCGCGGTCCGTTCTGCTGGTTGCTCATACACGCAAACTAAGCACCGCCGTCAGGGCGCGAAGGCGATCGTCGACAGCAGCGCGGCCGCCGACTGCCGCGTGTCGAGCCGCGTGTGCTGAACCACGATCGGGACATCGGACTCGATGACGCTGGAATAGTCGGTGTCGCGCGGGACCGGCTCGGGCTCCTTCAAGTTGTTGAACCGCAGGTGCAACGTCCGTCGCGCCGGCACGACGACCCGGTACGGGCCGCCCGGTTCGCGGTTTGCGTAGTAGATCGTGATCTCGACGTGGGCGTCGCGGTCTGCGGCATTCAGCAGGCAGGCCGTTTCGTGGCTGGTCATCTGTGGGGCTGGCCCCGTGCTCTCCGAAGGGATGTAGCCCTCGGCAATCACCCACACCTGACGCCCGATTCCCGCTCCGTTCTTCATCTTCATCTCCTCGTCCGCGACGCCGAGACCGCGAGGGCCGCCAGCGCCGCGCCTGCCAGCAACCCACCACCCAGCCCCCCCCGCGCCCAGCCGCTCGAAAGAGCGCGGCCGGCACGCCGGACGCCGCGCGTCCTTGCCCCACTCAGCGCAGGGCCGGCGATGAGGCCGGCCAGCGCCAGCGCGGCCGCTGCCGCCGGACGGCGCGGGTCCAGGCGGGCCGGGCCGACCAGCGCGGGCTCCGGGCCGGTGACGCCGGCTACGCCCGCCGCGGAGCGCCGTTCGACAGCCCGCCGGGCCACCTCGGCGACGTGCAGCGGCCGTCGCGCCGTGCCGTCGCCGATCTGTTCGCGGCAGCTGAAGCCGTCGCCCACCAGCACGGTGTCATCGTCCAGCGCCCGCACCTTCGGAAACACGTCCAGCTCACCGATCGCCTGCGACACGCGATATTTCTCGCCGCGCTCGAAGCCGAACGAACCGGCCAGGCCGCAGCAGCCCGTCTGCAGGATCTGCACGTCCATGCCCAGCGTCTCCAGCAGCTTGCGCTCGTCGTCCATGCCGCCCTTCAGCGACTTGTGGTGGCAGTGGCCGTGCACGGCGGCCTTGCCGCCCAGCTTGGGGAGCGCCCGCGGGTGGCGCTGCTCGGTCAGGAACTCGGCGAAGAAGAAGGTCTGCTTCTTGAGGCGCCGCGCGTCCTCGTCGTCCGGCATCAGGTTGACCATCTCGTCGCGGAACACCGACACGCACGACGGCTCCAGCCCGACGACGGGCGTTCCGGCTTCGATCTCGGCGCGAAGCACCCGCAGGTCGTTCCGCAACAGCCGCTTCGCGCGGTCCAGCATCCCGAAGTCGTACAGCGGCCGCCCGCAGCAGACGTCCTGCCGCGGCACCATGACGCGATAGCCGAGCTCCTCCAGCACCTCGGCGGCGGACAGCAACGTGCTCGGGAAGAAGTTGTCGTTGAACGTGTCCGGCCACAGGACCACGGGCGGCCCGTCCGGATTCCGGGGCGGGCGCGCGCGCCAGATGGCCTTGAAGGTCCTGGTCGCGAACTGCGGAATGGGCCGCTCCGGGGCCAGCCCACCGATACGCCGCAACACCGCCGCCGACAGGGGCGCCTGCGACAAGGTGTTGGCGACGCCCGGCGCGATCGACGCCAGCCGCCCCCACGTGTGGATGAGACCCATCGTGTACGCGGGCGCCGGACGCAGCCGCCCCTCGTAATAGTGGGACAGGAACTCGGCCTTGTAAGTGGCGACGTCGACGTTGATGGGGCAGTCGTGCTTGCAGCCCTTGCAGGCCAGGCACAGGTCCAGGGCCTCGTGGATGTGCGGATCGCGCCAGCCGTCCAGCTCCGTCCCGCGCATCATCTCGAACAACAGATGCGTGCGCCCGCGCGTGCTGTGCATCTCTTCGCGTGTCGCCCGGTAGCTGGGGCACATCGTGCCGCCCTCCTCGCGCCGGCACTCGCCGACCCCCACGCAACGAAGCGTGGCGCGCGAGAAGGCGCCGTCGTCGTCGGGGTACTTGAAGTGCGTCGTCACGTCGCGCGTGCGGTAATCGGCGCCCAGGCGCAGGTTTTGATCGACCTTGTACGCATCGACGACCTTGCCCGGGTTCATCCGCCCCGCCGGGTCCCAGATGGCCTTGAACTCGCGGAATGCGTCGACCAGGTCGGTGCCGAACATGCGGGTCAAGAGCTCGCCGCGCGACTGGCCGTCGCCGTGCTCGCCCGACAACGACCCGCCGTAGCGCACCACCAGGTCGGCCGCCTCCTCGACGAACATGCGGTAATTGGCAATGCCCGCGGCGCTGGTCAGGTCGAAGTTGATGCGCGTGTGCAGACAGCCCTGGCCGAAGTGGCCGTAGAACGCGCCGTCGTACCCGTGCGCCTCCATCAGCGGCCGCAGCTCGCGCAGGTAATCGCCCATGCGCGCCGGTGGCACCGCGGAGTCTTCCCACCCTTCCCACGTGTCGGGCGAGCCCGGGATGCGCGCGGTCGCGCCGAGCCCCGATTTGCGAACCTCCCACAGCTTCTGTTCCTGCTCCGGATCGTCGTAGAGCTTCGTCGTCGGGCGGGGCGGCGAGGCTTGCAGCCGCGCGATCACGTCGCGCGCCTTCGCGTCGGCTTCTTCCTTCGTGTCGCCGCCGAACTCCGCCATCAGGAACCCCTTGCCCTCGGGCAGGTACTGCAGGAAGCGGTCGTGCAACCCCTTCTTCCGCATGTCCTGCATCAGCCGGTAGTCGATGGCCTCGAGCCCGATCGGTCCCTCCTGCAGCACCACCGGGACGTGGTCGGCGGCCGTGAAGATGTCCGGGTAGCCGAGGACCAGCAGGGTGCGCGCGCGCGGCCACGGCACCAGGCGCAACGTCGCCTCCAGGATCGTCACCAGCGTCCCCTCGCTGCCGACCAGGGCCCGCGCGACGTGAAAGCCGTTTTCGGGTAACAGCTCGTCCAGGTTGTAGCCCGACACGCGGCGCGGGATCTTGGGATAGCGCGCGCGCACCAGCGGCGCGACCCGATCGATCAACGCCTTCATCCGCCCGTAGATCTCGCCGCGCCGGCCCCCCTGCCGGATGACCGTCTCCAGCTCGTCGGGCGCGGTCGGGCCGACGCGCATCACGACGCCGTCATAGGTCGCGATCTCCAGCTCGTGCACGTTGTCGGCCGTGCGCCCGGCCATGACCGAGTGCACGCCGCACGAGTTGTTGCCGATCATCCCGCCCAGCGTGCAGTGGTTGTGCGTCGAGGGATCGGGCCCGAACGTCAGGTCGTGCTGGTTGGCGGCGCCGCGCAGCACATCCAGCACCGTCCCGGGCAGCACGCGCGCGCGACGCCCGGGCGTGTCCAGGTGCAGGACGCCGTGCAGGTACTTGGACATGTCCATCACGACGGCGAAATTGCAGCACTGGCCCGCCAGGCTGGTGCCGCCGCCGCGCGACAGGATGGGCGCGCCGAATTCGCGGCACGCGCTGATCGTCGCCAGGACATCCTCTTTGTGTCGCGGGATGACGACCCCCATGGGCACCTGGCGGTAGTTCGAGCCGTCCGTGGCGTAAAGGGCGCGGCTGCCGGGATCGAAGCGGACCTCGCCGTCGATCTGCGCGCGAAGTTTGTCGGCCAGCGCCTCCAGGTCGGGGGCGGCGACACGCGGCGCGGGGCGGGGTTTCACCCGCGCGATCGGAACGACGTCAGGCGTTGTCGGGGGCATTCGGCGAACATAAGTTCGTTGCGGGCAAGTCAATCGGCTCCGGCCCCGTCCCTTGCGCCGCCGCCTGTGCCGCCCAGGTTTCCGGCATGCCGGACGGAGCTGACGGCGCGGGACCGCGCATCGACACCCTCAGGGTCGCAACCTATGTCGTTCCGACCGACGCCCCCGAGTCGGACGGCACGTTCGCGTGGGACAAGACCACGGTGGTGGTGGTCGAAGCCGCGGCGGGCGGCGTCACCGGTCTCGGCTACACCTACGCCGATCGCGCCACGGCGGTCGCGATCCGCGATTCGCTGGCCCCGGTCGTCACGGGACAGGACGCCTTCGCCACCGCGGCCGTTTACGCGGCTATGGTGGGGCAGGTGCGCAACGTCGGGCGGTAGGTCTTGTAGGGTATTGCGTTGTGTTGGGTATTAGT
>JBJMQQ010000097.1:0-7265 GCA_045802645.1 Polyangia bacterium | reverse complement strand
GGAGGCCGCCCATCCTTCCGCCTGTGTGCGGGCGCGTGACTTGATACGAGATTGCCACGCTGATCCCGCCGTCGTCGGTTTGCGGCCGGTGCGTCGCCCAGACTTTCCCGTTGCCGAGGGTCTCGTCCGCGTACAAGAACAACGGAGCACCGTCGGATTGAACGACGACCGCCGCCCCGAACATGCCGCTCGGCAGACTGCGAATTTTCTCGCGCGTGAA
This sequence comes from Polyangia bacterium, assembly GCA_045802645.1. GTDB lineage: Bacteria > Myxococcota_A > Polyangia > Fen-1088 > Fen-1088 > JADGRB01. The sequence goes on along the minus strand of JBJMQQ010000097.1, from coordinate 7,045 downwards.
CACATATCGGGGCGCCGCCGGCCCACAGGTTTGGCCGCCTGCCCCGCCGGTGGCCCGCGATCCCGCGGTTCCGCCGGAGCCCACCACCGGGCCGCCGGTTCCCATGCCTCCGGTCCCGGCGCCTCCGGTCCCGACGCCTCCGGTCCCGGAGCCTTGGGTTCCGGGACCGCCGCCCGGGCTACCGCCGCCCCCCCGGGCACCGCCGCTCGCCGCGTTCCCGCCGCTCCCTCCGCACCCGGCCTGGGCCAGTGACCACCCCGCCGATACCACAAGGAACACCTTCGCCGCTGTTTGCCCTGCCCCGCGCATCGTTCCATTTAACTGTGGCGCGCGTCAGGAGCGTAGATTTTCTCTTCCCAAAATGCCGATCCGTGACGCTCGTCAATCCGCCGCTTGAGGCGAGCGCGGTGGTCGTTCTGCCGGTACACGGAGCGCGCGAGCGCGATGAACCGATCCCCGAACTCGCCCCGGGCTTCACACACCCGCAGTTCGTCCTCAGTGATCCAGAGCGCGCGGTTGACCGCTCGTAGCTCGGCAACCTCGGTCGCGTACCCGCCGCCGCCGAGATCCAGGGCGTCGCGCGCGTCCTTCAGGACCGCCAGCTCGCGTTCGATACGCAAACCTTGCTCGGCAGAGACGGCGTGCGCGAGCTTGATCTCCAGGATCGTCAAGCGATCCCAGAGCTCGCCGGCCCCGATTTCGATGCGGATGCCGCTCATCGGCCCACTCCGTGTGTCGTAAACACGTCTACAGCTGCGGCCGCCAGTCGTTCCACCACGCCGCTCCACTCTTCAGCTGCTCCCCGCCGAAACAGCCGGGCTTGTGGATAAAACGCGGTACTTTCCGCTTCCGCTTCGCCCCACCGCCAATCGGCCCCGCGGCCGAGGGTGATCCAGACGGGGGCGCCCAGGCCGCCCGCCAGGTGCGCCACCGACGTGTCCGTCGTGACAACCAGATCCAGGTTCGCGATCACGGCCGCCGTATCGACGAATCCGTCCGTGCCGGTGTCGAGCTGGTACCCCAGGGCGTGCACGGCGACGTCGTCCGGCAGCGCGGCGATCTGCGCCTCGCCCTCCCCTTTTTGCAGCGCGAAGAAGCTGGCCCGCCCCGCGAACCGGCGCAGAAGCGGTAGGAACGATTCCAGCTGCATCGAGCGCTGGCGGTCATTGAAGAAGCCAGGGTTCCCCTGCCACACCAGGCCGACCCAGGGGCGCGGGTAGGCGGCCAGCCGATCCCGCCACGACTGCACCAGCGACGGCTCCGCCGCCAAATACGGAACCGCCGCCGCCTGCGGGCCGTCGAGACCCAGCATGGCAGGCAAGCTCATCAGCGAGGCCTGCGCATCCGGCGCAGGAAAATCCTGGTCGCGTCGGATCGAGGCGGCGACGCCCGCCGCGCCCTCGAACAACCGCGCCAGTCGGGGCCGACCGTGAAAGATGACGATCGCCTTCGACGCCGCGGCGGCGGGCGCGGCGAACCGGATGAACTGGATGGCGTCGCCGTGCCCCTGCTCGTCCCAGAGCACCAGCGTTCGTCCGTCCATCGGTCGCCCGTCCCATCGCGGCGCGCTCATTGCCCGCGGCGCGCCCCACGGAAGGCGCGCGCGCCATTCGTACTCCCGCCACCCTTCGCGGTATTGGCCGACGCCGATCAACGCCATCCCCAGGTGCGCGTGGGCCTGGGCGCAGCCCGGGGCCTCTCGCAAGGCGTCCCGAAACTGCGCCGCGGCCGACGTCAGCTCGCCACGTCCGAAGGCTTCGGTGCCCCGCCAGAAGGCGGCCGGCAATGCCGCAGCGAGCGGCGGCGACGCGCACATCCCTGCCTCCGCTTGCGCGCGCAGCTTGCGCAAGGTAGTCGCCTCAACCTCTGGCGGGGCGAGGTTGAGGCCGATGTCGCACAGGTCCAGCGCGCGGCGAAAGCACCGCATCTCGATGGCTTCACGGACGCGAGCGCCAACCTCTTCGACCTGCACCCGGCGGGCCCCGTCAGAAGGTGCCCAGCGACGGCGTCCCGCCGAATGGAATCCAGTTGACGGTGTTGTCGGGGTCGACCTGGATGGCCTTGCCGAAGAATGCGCCGCTGTGCCCAGGCGCGGCGACCGTGTTCAGTGTGATCTGCGCGTTCGGGGCCGCCAGCGTCCCGGTGAACGGACCGATGACGGGGATGGTGCTCGTCGTGAAAGCGCCCAGGAAGAACTTGGGCCTGCCGCCCGTCTTCTCGACGATGTTCCCGCGGTAGATGACGTTGCCCGGGGTGTAGACGACGACCTGCCCGGTGCCGGACGAGCAGGAGATCTTTGAGTTGGACTCGAGATCGACAGAGGTGAAAAAGTACGTGCCCGTGCTGAGGAACAACGTTGCGCCCGCGTTGACGATCATCTGCCCGTAAGACCCGGGCGCCAGCGTGCGCGTCGTATTCGGCGCCACGATGACGTCCCCGCTGTTGGTGGTCGGAAAGGTGACCGAAAAGCCGAAACTCGGAAGCTGGATGAAGGTCTGCTGAACGATCGGGCCGCTGACGGCATCGGCGTTGCCCAGCGTGACCGCCTGGTTGCTCTTGATGAACCCGTTCACGTGAGTGTGATCGCGCAGCGTCACCGGGGCGCGGCTCCAGACATTGCCCACCTGCGCGTCCGCGCCCAGCGTCGTCAACCCGTTGCCGGCGTTCGCCATGACCGCGAACGACCCCGCCTGCGTGCCGAGCAGCTTCGACCGGTCACCAAAACTGATCGTGTCGCGCGCGTAAAGACAGAGATCCGTGAACTTCACGGCGTTGTCGTTCAGCGTCGTGACGACGCCACCGACGGTGGTGTCGACCACGCGTTTCGCGCTTCGCAGCGCCTTGTTGATGGCGCTGCCGGCGTCCGCCGCCAGCGCCGGTAGGTAGTCAGGGACTCGCACGAGCGTCAGCGTCAGCACGTCCAGGTGACCGGAGGCCACCGCGGTGGCGACGCCGACCTGTCCCGTGAACTGCTGGGCGGCGATGCGTGCGTCGATGGTGGGCTCCTCGGCCGTCAGCGCCCCGGCGGCTTCGGCAAAGCCGGCATAGTTCGGAAACGCGCCGTTCGGCACGCAAACACCCTGCAAGTTGAATCCGGCTGACGCGCTGGCCGCCTCGTTGGCGGCGCGTGTGTGCGCGGCCGCCAGCGCCTGATTGACCACGCTGACGATCGTCGACGCGACGGCGGCCAGGTTGGCGGACGGATCCAGCAGCGCCGGCTGAACAGTGAGCGACACGACTTCGATCGACGCGTCGACGACGACGCTGACGTTTCCGTCCGCGCTCTGCGCGCTGAAGGTCAGCGTCGCAAGCTTGGCGTCCAGCGCCGACAGCTGGTTCTCGATCGTGAGGATCGCGCCTGCGAAACTGGACGCGGGCGGCAAGGGATCGAAGGCCATCGCGAAGCTCCTCTCAGGTCACGGTTGGAAGGGCGACGTCGAACCGCAACGCGCTGGCGGTCTCGCCCGATCCGGTTCGGCGCCGGCGCGCAATCCACAGGTGCCGCGAACCGTCGATCCAGCGCGCGCGATAAACCACGCGTTCGATGACCAACCCGTCGCGCGGGACTTCCTCGTCGGCAATCTGGTAATTCTGTCCTTGAAGCGTCGCGGGCTTCAGAATCTTTCCAAGCGGCGCAACGCCCACGAACGTCGGCGGCACCGCCGGATCCTGGGGCACCTGCGGACGCGCCATCTCGGCCAGCTGAATGTTCGTGACCGGGCTCCCGACGCCCAAAAACGGGATCCAATGCACCGGCACCTTTGTCTCGACCTGGTAGCGCAAGGGGGAGGTCTTGTCAGCGGACGGGCCGGGCGTGACCGGCGCGACGGCGTCTTGGGCGGCGTCACGTTCCGCGCCCGGGCGTGGCCGGCCGATCGGACTGGCCGTTGCGTTCTCGATCCCCCAGACCATGTTCGCCATGTCGTCACGCGCGAAACGGACGCTCTCCAGCGGCCGGCTGGTGGCCACCGCCGTGCCCACCGTCGGCGAGCAAACGAAGAAGGGTGCCAGTGCCGTGGGCGTCGCGGGCGTGAAAAGAGTCCAGCGGCTGGGCCCTGGCGGAGCGGTCGGGTCGTCGCTGCGCTGGACGGTGGCCTGCGCGCCGAAAACATCGGTGACCACCACGGCGTCGACGCGCGCCAACGACCCCAGCGGCTGGGGAATCGGCGCGACGAACCAATCGGCGCCGTGGATCAGCATGAAATCCAACGTCAGCGTTTTGCTGACGTCGCGGGCTTCCGGCTTCACGCTGGGCAGCGCCAGGTCGCTGGTCTCGAAGTCCCAGAACCGCGGCGAGGCGATGCTTCGAAAACGAACGTGGCCGGGCACCAGAGTCACGCGGCTGGCGACCGGCGTCACGCCACCGGGGGGGGCGGCGGTGGTCGGCGAGACGTCGAACGCCGACCAGGGGAGCTCGCCCCCGCGATCCGGGTGCGCGTCGAAGACAACGCCGGTTCCGTCGGGCGCCTGCGCCTGCACCTGTGCCGCGTAGTCGAGCCGCTGGGGGGTCCAGGCCGGCGGATCCCGATCCCCCAGGTCGCCCCAGACGCTCTGGACCCACGTCACGAGCGCGGCCAGCGCCGCTGTGACGTTCGCGCGATCGCCGGACGGAATGGTGGCCGGCATCGACGCCGTCCCGGCCGCCAGCTGTTTTGCGAACGCATAGAGAGCCGCCCCGTCGAGGGCCTGCCCGGCGCACACCGCCAGAAACCCGGTGGTCGCCGCATCTTGTGGGTCGAACGGAACCGGCCCCGGCGCGGCCAGCGGAAAGATGGCCAGGAACGCCGCGTAAGTCGCGTCCGTCAGGTTGTTGGCCGGCAACAAACCGCGAAAGGTCTGGCCGATTTCGACGGCCAGGGACAGATCACCGGCCGAAAACGGCTCGGCCAAGATCTGTTTCTCCAGCGGCGAGTGGGGATCGATCGTCCCGCTCACCCCACCGGCGCTCCAGCCGGTCATCTGGGAGGTCGTGGTCCCGAGCGTGACGAACGCGGGCGAGCCGGCGTCCTGCCCGGTGAGCTCGCCGGTTTGCCACTGCCTGCAAAGGAACCAGGCCGGATCCCGGACCTGCGCCGCCAGGCTGGGGCCGATGGCGTTGGATCGCGGGCGCGGCTCGATGCGGTTCCAGCTGGTGATGGAGGGAACGAATGCCATCGGTTTGCTTCTCCGGGTCGCCGTTACGAAAACAGGTTGAAGATCTGCCCGAACCAGCCGGTGCTGGTCGTCGCGACCTGCAGGTTTTGGGGCGCGAAGATGGCCGGAAGGAACTGTCCGATTCCGCCCACCAGCTCGAGATCAACGGCCCGGATCTTGGCTAGGTCCAGCGTCTCCCCCAGCGTCGCCCAGACGTCGGTGGTCTTCCAGCTGGTGCCCAGCGACGACGGCGGGACCACCAGCACGGCCTGGGGCGCCTCCGCGCCCGGGTTGTCGTAGTTGAACGCGAGCCCCGTCTCTTCGGTCGGGTTGGGAATCACCTCGACCCAGTCCTGCACGACTAGCCCCTGCCAGTTGTCGGCGGTCGAGGGCGCGGCGGCGCCAAGCGAGTAGAGCAGCAGCGACTGCCTTCCCGGCGCCGGGGCGTGCGCGCTGTCGAAGGGAAGACCGATCCAGATCTCGCCGGGCGTGTAGGGGAGCTGCGCGACGTCCAGGCGAAGCGGCGCCTTGCCGAGCGCGCCCGTGTAGAGGGACAACGTTCGCAAACGGCCGAGCCCCTCGTAGACCTGCGCGGCCTGCTGCAGAAACTGTTGCGGTACGTTTCCGTCGTTGGGGCCGGGCAGCAGCGTGGAGCGCGCCCCTAACGATTGTGCGAGCTCTGCGCCGTTCGGCGGCACGAACGCCGGCAGCGCTACGAAGTCCTGGCCAAAGATCGCGCGCAGCTGAGTGAGCCGCTGCGCCGCCAGGTCGCCGGACGTCGTTGCCAGCGGTGTGATCGCCTTCTGGGCGGCCGTCAGGCGCCGGGAGACCTCCGCCGCGACAGCGGGCGCAGTGGACACGGCCAGCGAGCTGTCCGTCGCTCCGACGGGTGGGAATGCGTCGGGGATGTACGCCGACGCCGCGGTCAAGGCAGCGACCAGCCCCGTGCCGCCCGCCAACGTGCTGCTAAGCGCCGCCAGCGCCGTGACCGCGTTGTCGGCCCGGGTCCCCAGGGTGGCGAGCAGGGCCAGATTGGCGGCTTCCGTCGACGTCCGGGCGTCCGCCGCGTCGGCCGCCGCAGTCAGATCGTCGGAGCCCAGCGGCCGAGCGCCGCCCAGCAGCGCCCCCAGCGCGCGCGCCACCTCCATCACCTGAGGGACGCTCCCGGGCCCCTGGGCGGGCAGGTATTCGACCTTGCCGACGGTATGGGCGGTGTCGTGCTGCGCCGCCAGGAACGCTGCGGCCGCCGCCGCGAATCTCCGATCCAGCATCGAGCCGGCCGTGGGCGCGGCGCGCGTGCGGGCGATGGCGATCAGGTCCAGCGGGCGCAGCCCGAGGCTGGCCAACGGAATGTCGACCGACGACGGCGTCCCCGTGGCCGCGTCGACGGGGTCCAGCGTGACGTGTGCCTTGGGCAGCGTCGGATTGCCAAGGAGCGTCCCCGCCCAATTGTCCAGCACGGGCTCCGCGGCGGCGCGGGCCGTCGGCGTGGTCGGCCACCCCGGCCCAGCGCTGGTTGGAACGCCCGCCCCCGAGAACACCAAAGCAGCGCGGTGGGTCGTCGGGATGCCTCCCCGCTGCGAAACGGCAAGCTGCGGGTCCGGCGGCCGCACGCCGCGCGCCAGCGCGTCCAGGTTGCCGGCCGCGTTGGTGACGTTTCCGCGAATGAGCTGAAGCACCCCCTCGCCCACGTTCAGATCCGACACGCCGTCGACGGCGTCGCTCAGCTTGCCGATCTCGACGGCGATGGCGGTGTATGCCGGATTCGGCGACGTGACGCCGTTGACGACGATCGTCCGCCGCGGGAGGTCCGGCGCCGTGTCGAACGGGATCGTGTTTGCCTGAAACGCCCGCCAGAGCGCCAGCCCGTCCACCACGTTCCGAGCGGCCACCGTCGGCACGGCGGCGGTCG
>JBJMQQ010000096.1:0-5825 GCA_045802645.1 Polyangia bacterium | reverse complement strand
TAGCGATTCCAGCCGGAGTCCTCCTCGGCTGTTCCCGGCTTCTCGGCGTCGGGCGAGGCCGGCGCAACCGGCGTCGCGCCCGCGGGCGGCGGCGCCGGCGTGGCGGCTGCGGCCCCTGCTGGCGGCTGGGCTGGCGCCGCGGGGGCGCCGGGCGCGAGCCGCGCGATCCGCTGCTCGATGTCGGCGCGGTCGGACGCGTCGGGTGCCTCGCGCAAATATCGGCGGTACGTCTCGACGGCCTCGGCGGGCGCGCCGGCCTTCTCTTGCGCCTCGCCGACGTGAACCAGGAACGCGGGGTCGTGGCCGGCGTCGTACCCGGCGCGGAAAGCCTTCTCGGCGCCGCGCGCGTCGCCCGCACCCAGCGCCCGGGTCCCTTCGTCGAACCGCTGCTGTTCTGCGGCGGTGGGCGGACGCGAGGCGGCGGGGCTTTGCGGATTACCGGGCGCCGCCATCAACGCCATCACCGTCAAGATCGGTAGCATCACGCCGCCACCCGATCAGGCAGGACCCCAGGAAGGGTTCCTTGAACCTCCCGCGACGACTTCGCTGGGCGAAGCCCAGCTACGTCAACGCGATCAGGCAGGACCCCAGGAAGGGTTCCTTGAACCTCCCGCGACGACTTCGCTGGGCGAAGCCCAGCTACGTCAACGCGATCAGGCAGGAACCCTGGAAGGGTTCCTTGAACCTCCCGCGACGACTTCGCTGGGCGAAGCCCAGCTACGTCAACGCGATCGATGAATTCATCCAGCAGCGTTCGGCCCAGGCCCAGTGGCGTGCAGCCGCCGTGTCCCGTGCAGACCGCGCCGATCTCGGCGCCGGTCAGCTGCGCCTTCAGCGCGTGGATCGAGGCCTTCAGCCCCTGGCCGTCGCTGTCGAAGAGCGACGGGCCGCGATCGAGCCGACCTTGCTTGAACATCATGGTGTCGCCCACGAAAAGGACGCCATCGTACAGGAACACGTACGACCCGGGGGTGTGTCCCGGCACCGGGAAGGCCTTCACGATCTTGCCGCCGCCGACGTCGATCGTGACGACCCCGGTCAGTGGCTGCGTGACCGTGGCGGGCGGCGCGCTCTCGGCCTTGGCGACCAGGCGCACCAGCAGCTTGTCTGGCGGCGCGTGCCCCTCGGCGGTCGCCACATCGGCCTCGCCCAGGTGCACCTTCGCGCCGGTCAGGCCGGCGACGCCGGCGATGTGGTCGGGGTGGCTGTGGGTCAGGAACAGATCGGTAATGTCGCCGCGCCGCGCATTCAGGGCAGCGACCGCGACGTCGATGGGGCGCCCCGCGGGATCGGCCCCCGCGTCGAACAGCACGACGTGGCCGCCCGCCTTGACGGCGTAGAGGTACGCGCCCGCGCTGCTCACGGCCATGACGCCCGGTTTGATTTGCTCGGGCACGGACGGCCGCCCGCGCGCGATCCGGAAGGCAGCGGTGGCGCCGCCCGCCAGGAGCACCACGATGATGGCCAGCGTGAACAGGTTCTTGAGGGCACGCATGGCGCACAGAATCGGACCGGCGCCCGCCGGAATCAAGTCGGCGCGGCGACGCCCAGCGTGGCTGCGGCTTCCGTCCCGGCGCTTATCGACGCGGCGACGCCCAGTCCGCGCAGCGCATGGCCGATTGCGTACAGGCCGGGCAGGCGCGCCAGCGCGGCGTCCACCGCGGCGATGCGCGCCGCGTGGCCGCGCGTGTACTGCGGGATGCCGGGGCGCGCGCGCCAGATGTCCACGAAGTCGGGCTCGCGCTTCAAGCCCGCGGCGCGGCCCAGGTCGCCCACCGTCTGCGCGGCGAGCACGTCGTCGGCCGCGTCGACCAGGCGCGGGTTGAACGTGCCCCCCATGATGGCGCGCACCAGGACCGTCCCGTCGGGCGCGCGTCCGGGAAACACGGAGGTCTCGTACTGGCAGCCCAGCAGCTCCAGCCCTTCGCCGCGCGCCGCGACGAAGCCGTAAGCCTCCAGGTCCATTCCCAAGGTTTCGCGCGCCGCGCGGAACCCCAGCGTCACGACGGCCACGGGCGCGTGCGGGATCGCGCGCAGCGCCTCCGCGGCTTCGGGCGCGTGCGGCGCCAGCAAGCTCGCGGTGACCGCGGCGGGCGTCGTCAGCAGGACCCGATCTGCCTCGAACGACTGGCCGCCGGTTGCGACCGACCAGGCTGGGCCGCGCGGCGCGACGCTGTCGACGCGCAGCGCGCGGCGGCGCGGGCCCAGCTGGGCGGCCAGCGCGCGGGGCAGCTCGCCCAGCCCGTCGGGAAAACTGGTCGGGCGCCCCATGCGGCTCTTTCCACGCGCGCGAAAAAGACCCCGCAGGATGCTGCCGTGCTTGTCCTCCAGCTCACCCAGGCGGGGGAACGCGGCGCGCGCCGCAATCTCCGCCGCGTCGCCCGCGTAAATGCCGATCACCGCGGGCGCCGCCGCACGGCGGGCAGCCTCGGCGCCGAAGCGGCGGGCGACCAGGTCCAGGACCGACTCGTCCGGATCGGGCGGGGCGGCGCGGCGCATGAGCGGCTCCGCGAACAGGCGCAGCTTGCCGCGCGCCGACAGCAGCGACGTCTTGAACAGGGCCGGGGGGCTGCTGGGGAACGGGCGCAGCGCGCCCCCCACGTAGACGAACCGCCGCCGCGCCGCCGGGCCCGCCGCCACCGCGCGCCCGGAGAGTCCGGCCGCGGCTATCAGCGCCCGCACTTCGGCAGCACCGTCGAGGAGTGCTTGTGGACCGCGCTCGCACAAGAACCCGTCGCGCCGTTCGCTGCGGATGAGGCCGCCCGGTTCCACGGCGTCGTCGAAAAGCGTCACGTCGTGGCGGGCGGCGACCAGCAGGTGCGCGGCGGTCAGGCCCGAGATCCCGCCGCCGACGATCGCGATGCGCATGGACGGTCAGACCCAGCCGCGGGCGCGGGCTGTCGTCTCGCAGAGATCGGCCAGCGCGCCGATGAATGCCGGGTGCGTGCCGACGGTGCGCGCGCGTGCGAAGTGGGTGATACCGGCCTTCTGCGCGAGCTCGCGGTAGAGAATGTCGATCTCTTGCAGCGTCTCGATGTGCTCGCCCGTGAACGCGATGGGCACCACGACGACGGCGCGCGTCCCGGCGGCGCCCACCTCGTGAATGACTTCCTCGGTCGTGGGGCCCAGCCAGCGCTGCGGTCCCACGCGGCTCTGAAAGCAGAGGCGCACGCGATCACCCAGGTTCAACCGCCGCGTCAGCGCTGCGACGGTGATGCGGATGTCGTCCAGGTAGGGGTCGCCGCGCTTGATGTACGCTTCGGGTAGGCCGTGCGCCGAGAACAGCACGGGCGCGGTGGCCGCCAGCTCCGGCGGCAACGTCCGCACGGCGTCTTCCATGCGCTCGGTGATGGCTTGCAGGTAGCCCTCGGCGTCGGGATAGCGCAGGACGGGCGCGATCTCGATGCCCGGCTTTCGCGCGCGCGCCGCTTCGAGCTGCCCCAGCGACGACCCGGTGGTCGTGCGCGATTGGTGCGGGTAAAGCGGCAGGGCGATCGCCTTGGTCACGCCGCGCGCCGCCAGCGTCGCCAGCGCGGCTTCGGCCAGCGGGTGCCAGGCTGCCATGGCGACGGCCGGAGCCGCCGCGATCCCGCGCGTCGCAAGGGCGGCGACCACCGCGTTCGCCTGGGCCGTGGTCTCTTCGAGAATCGGCGAGCGGCCGCCGATCTGCTGGTAGGCGTCGCGCGAGAACGGCGCGCGCCGCCGCGCGATCAACCAGGCCAGCAGCGGCTGGATCGGGCGCGCCCAGCCGAGCTGGATGACGTCGGGATCTCCGAACAGCCGGCGGAGAAACGGCTCCACGTCGTCGAGGGAGCCCGGCCCGCCCAGGTTCAGCGCGATGACACCCAGCGGGGCCGCGACACCCCGCGCGGGCGTGACTGCCATCAGGCGCTCCGGACCGCGGCGACCAGCGCGCTCACGGCTTCGACGGGGACGTCCGGCGTGATGCCGTGACCGAGGTTGAAGATATGGCCGCGCTTGCCGCCGCGACGGACGATCTCGCGCGCCCGGCGCTCGATCTCGGGGATGGGCCCCAGCAGCACCGCCGGGTCCAGGTTCCCCTGCACGGCGCGCGCGTTGCCCAGGCGCGCGCGCGCCTCGTCGATCGGGAGGCGCCAGTCGACGCCGTAGACGTCGGCGCCGACGCGGGCGACCCGGTCCAGGATCGCGGCGGCGCCGTTGCCGAAGTAGATGACCGGCACGCCCGTCTCGCGCAGGGCGGCGACCAGTGCGGCCGTTGGCGGCAGCACGAACGTCTCGAAGTCCTCCGCCGAGAGCACGCCTACCCACGAGTCGAAGAGCTGCACCGTCCGCGCGCCCGCGTGGATCTGGGCCAGCAGGTAGTCGCGCGTCGCCTCGGCGATGACGGACAGCAACCGGTGCGCGTCGTCGGGGCGCTCGTAGAAGAGCCGCTTGGTCTCGGCGAAGGTCTTGCCGGTCTTGCCCTCGATCGCGTAGGTGGCGACCGTGAACGGCGCGCCCGCGAAGCCGATGAGGGGGACGTCGCCCAGCTCGCGCGTCACGGCGGCGATCGTCTCCAGCACGAACCCGGTGCGCGCCGCCGGGTCGAAGCGCGACAGCCGATCGATGTCGTGCGGCTTGCGGACGGGGTCGGGCAGGCGCGGCCCCTCGTCCGTGAACGCGACGGCCATCCCCATCGCCTCCAGTGGGACCAGCAGGTCCGAAAACAGGATCGCTGCGTCGAACCCGAAGCGGCGGATCGGCTGCAGCGTCACCTCGGCGGCCAGCTTGGGCGACTTGCAGAGCTCCAGGAAGCTGACGCCGGCGCGCACGGCCCGGTACTCGGGCAAATAGCGCCCGGCCTGTCGCATCAGCCACAGCGGCGTTCGTTCGGTGGTTTCGCCCCGGCAGGCCCGCAGGAAAAGAGGTTCCGTCACGCCGCGAACTCTAGCCTAGTTCGCCTTCTGATAGACGCGGACGTAGTCGACCTCGTAGGTGATGGGGAAGGTCGTGTTCGTGGGGTCGCCGCCGTTCGCGCCGCCTAGCGCCAGGTTCACCAGGATGTAGAATTTCTTGTTCGCGTACGGGTTGGGGTTGGTCGCGTTTGCGGTGGACACGGCGTAGGTGTTCACGAGCTTGTCGTCCAGGAACAGGTCGATGTGCTGGGCGTCCCACTCCATCGCCCAGACGTGGAACTGGTTCGACCAGCCGGTGCCCAGCGACGCGAGCGACTGGTTGGTGCTGTCCCACGTGCAGTTGCTGCCGTTCGGCGTGCAGACGTTGGCCAGGACCTTGTTCGCGTAATACTCCATGATGTCGACCTCGCCCGATTGCGGCCAGGCGGTGGCGTCACCCAGGATCCAGAACGCCGGCCAGCTCCCCTGGCGCGTGTCGATGCGGGCCCGAATTTCGAATCGCCCGTACTGCCACGAGTGCTTGCCCGACGTCGTCATCGACGTCGACGTGTAGTCGTAGTACTGGCGGCTCTTCTTCCAGTCGGTGCTCCCCGAGACGTAGTTGGGGTTCAGCACGTGGACCTTCTGGGCGGCGATCGTCAACACGCCGTTCGCCACCGTGGCGTTGTTCGGCTGGTACCACTGCAGCTCCTGATTGCGCACGAAGCCCTTTTCGTAGCCCCAGTTGGCCGCGCTGGGGGCGCCGTCGACGTCGAACTCGTCCGACCAGACCAGCGTCCAGGTTCCGCCGTCGGTGACCTCGACGCGCGGGGCGCCGTCCGCGCCTGCGTCGCGCGTGGCGGGGCCACCGGTGCCGGTCGTCGCGCGACCGCCGCCGCCGGCGCGTCCACCCGTGCCGGCCCCGGCCCGACCGCCGGTACCTCCCCCGGTCCCGACCGCGCCGGCGCT
>JBJMQQ010000095.1:0-22168 GCA_045802645.1 Polyangia bacterium | reverse complement strand
TCCGGTTTTGGGGGGGATTGGGATGAGGCGTTTTGGGGCGGGGATGGGTTGGCGCGGCTGGAGAAGTGGATTGGGGGGGAGGGCAAGAAGGCGGCGCGGGTGGGGGCGGATGTGAGGATTGGGGCGGCTGTGGGGCGGCCTTCTAAGCTGGTTTGTATTGGGCTGAACTATCGGGATCATGCGAAGGAGACGGGCAAGGGGATCCCGGAGGAGCCGATCATCTTCATGAAGGCGACGACGGCGATTGCGGGGCCGGGGGATGATGTGGGGTTGCCGGAGGGGGCGGAGAAGCTGGATTACGAGTGCGAGCTGGCGTTCGTGATCGGGCGGCGGGCGAAGAATGTTGGACGGGAGGCGGCGCTGGAGCACGTCGCGGGGTTCGTGCTGCACAACGATTACTCGGAGCGCGCGTTTCAGAACGAGCGCGGCGGGCAGTGGACGAAGGGGAAGAGCGCCGACGGGTTCGCGCCGCTTGGACCGCTGTTCGTCACGCGCGACGAGCTTCCCAATTTCGGCGCGGCGCCGATTTGGCTGAAGGTGAACGGCGAACTCAGGCAAAACAGCTCGACGGCGCAGATGATCTTCGACGTCCCGACGCTGGTCAGCTACATCTCGCGTTTCATGACGCTGCTGCCGGGTGATGTCGTCAGCACCGGGACGCCGGCGGGCGTTGGCCTGGGACGCAAGCCGCCTGTTTTCCTGCGGGCGGGCGACGTCGTCGAATACGGAATCGACGGTCTGGGCACCGCGCGCCACCGCATCGTATGAGCCTTCTCCGGCGCCTGCTCAGGTCCGAGCAGGCGGGGTTGTTGCTGATCATCGCCTTGATGGTTGCCGGCCTGTCGCTGGCCGCCGGGTCGCACGTGGACGACGCGACCGGGCGCACGGTCAACAACTTCTTCAACTCCTACACGCTCATCCAGACGGCGACCGACGCGAGCTTCTTCGCGATCATGGCGGTCGGAGCGACGATCGTCATCATCTCGGGCGGCATCGATCTGTCGGTCGGCTCCGTCTACGCGCTGGCGGGCGTGACGATGGGGTTGATGCTGCGGGCCCACCCGGGCCTCGGGGGCGGGGCGGCCGTGATGCTGTCCTTGCTGGTCTGCGCCGGTGTCGGCCTCGGCGCCGGGGCCGCGAACGGCCTGCTGGTCGTCGGGCTGCGCGTACACCCGTTCATCATCACGCTGGGCAGCATGTGGATCCTGCGCGGAATCGCGTTCGTGACCAGCAAGGCCGAGAGCATCCTCTTGCCCGAGCCGCTCATGGGGTTCGCGAAAGCGCCGCTGGGCCTGGGCGCCGCGCTTTACCCCGTCCCGATGCTGGCGATGGTGCTGGTCGCCGCCGTCGGCTCGGTCTATCTGGGGCGCACCGTCATGGGACGGCACGTCTACGCGATCGGTGGGAATCCGGAAGCCAGCCGCTTTGCCGGGCTGCGTCTGGGCCGCATCCAGGTGGGCGTCTATTTGCTGGCCGGACTGACCGCCGGCGTGGCCGCTTTCCTGGGGGGCGCCTTCTACGGCTCCGTCTCCTGTGGAGACGCGACCGGATATGAGTTATACGTCATCGCCTCGGCGGTAGTTGGGGGCGCGCGGTTGAGCGGCGGCAGGGGAAGCGCCGTCAGCGCCATGCTGGGGGCCGTTCTCATCGTCCTCATTCGGCAGTCGATCCGGACGTTGCACCTCGATCAGAACTACGAATGGATCATCATCGGATGTGCCATTGTCATCGCGGTGGTCCTGGACCAGGCCAGCGCGCGCTTTGCTGCGCGCCGGTTGGCAGGGCGACGTCCGCGATGAAACGCGCGGTTCGCGTGTTGCTGGCGCTCGGCGCCCTGGCCGCCGGTTGCCGCTCGTCCAGCGTACCGGCCGGGGCTGCCGCCGACGCGACGCGCTCTGCGGGCAAACCGATCCGTATCGCGATGATCGCGAAGAGCTCGACGAACCCGATTTTTCTCTCCGCGCGGCGCGGAGCCGAGACGGCCGCCCGCGACCTGGCGGAAAAGATCGGGCAGCCCATCGAAATCGTGTGGCTGACGCCGCCGACCGAGGACGGGCAGATCCAGGCCCAGCGCATCGCGCAAGCCGTCAACGAAGGCGCCACCGCGATCCTGGTCTCGTGTTCGGACGCCGGTAAGCTGACCGGCGCCATCGACGACGCCGTGGCGCGCAACGTGCCCGTCATGACCTTCGACAGCGACGCCCCGGCTTCGAAGCGGTTCTCGTTCTACGGCGTCGACGACCGGCGCCTGGGCGAGGAGGTCATGTCCGAGCTGTCCAAGCAGCTGAACGGGCGCGGTCGGATCGCGATCCTCGCCGGCAACCAGAACGCGCCCAACCTGCGCCGCCGCGTCGAAGGGATCCGCGCGGAGGCCGCCAAATCGCACGGCATCCAGATTGTCGGCACCTTCTATCACCCCGAGACGCCGCAGGACGCGGCCGCCGAGGTGATCCGCGTGAACAACGCCTACCCGGGCATCAACGGCTGGGCGATGGCCGGCGGCTGGGCGCTGTACACGAAGACGCTGCTGACCGATCTCGACCCGCGCAAGGTGAAGATGGTGGCGGTCGACGCGCTGCCGCCCTCGCTGCTCTACGTCGAAAAGGGGCTGGCGCCGGTGCTGCTGGCGCAGTCCTCGTACCTGTGGGGCAACGTCGGGGTCACCAAGATCATCGACAAGATTCATTACCATCGCGACGTCCCCGACGTCGTCTCGATGGATCCGGTGCGGGTCACGATCGACAGTCTCGGCTCGTGGGCGCGCCAGCTCCGGCAGTGGGGATTCCCCGACGTGCCGGAGGAGTACCTGAAGCTGAAGTAGGGCCCGTGGTCGCGATCGAGCTGCGCGGGGTCGGCAAGCGGTTCCCCGGCGTGCGGGCTCTGGAGGACGTCAGCTTCACGATCGTCGCCGGGGCCTGCCACGCGCTCTGCGGCGAGAACGGCGCCGGCAAGAGCACCCTCGGCAAGCTGCTGGCCGGCATCGAGCGCCCCGACGCGGGCGACATCCGCGTGCACGGCGCGTCCGTGCGCTTCGACGGCCCGCGCGACGCGCTTCGGGCCGGCATCGGGATGGTCCACCAGGAGCTGGCGTTCTGCGACAACCTGTCCGTCGCCGAGAACCTCTGTCTGGGCGCGTTTCCGCGCCGCGGTCCGTTCGTGTCGCGGGGCGAGATGGCCCGCCGCGCCCGGGCGCAGCTGGCGGCCGTCGACCCGGACCTGGACCTGAACGTCAACCGGCTGGTCGGCGAGCTCACGGTGGCCGAGCAACAGGTCCTGCAGATCGCCGTGGCCGTGGGCAGCGGGGCGCGGATCATCATCTTCGACGAGCCGACCAGCAGCCTCTCGCAGCCCGAGGCGGATCGCCTGTACGCGCTCCTCGGCCGCTTGCGTGAACGCGGCACGACCTGCATCTACGTTTCGCACCGCATGCCGGAGATCTTCCGGCTTTGCGACACGATTACCGTGCTCCGCGACGGCCACCACGTCCTGACCGCGCCCACCCGCGAGCTCGACGAGGCGGCGCTGGTCCAGGCGATGATTGGCCGCCGCGTGGACCAGTACCTGGCCTCCGCGCCCGAGCGTCCGGCCGGCGAGGTCGTCTTGCGCGTGCAGGGGCTGTCGAGCCCGCCGCGGTTCGAGGACGTCACCTTCCACGTCGCCGCGGGCGAGGTGGTCGGGCTGGCCGGCCTGGTCGGCGCTGGCCGCTCGGACGTGGCGCGCGCGATTTTCGGGCTGGATCCGCACGCCACCGGCCGTGTCGAGGTGGGGGGCGCCCGGCTGCCGCCCGGCGCGCCCGACGCCGCCTTGCGGGCTGGCGTGGGGTTGGTGCCCGAGGACCGCAAGCGGCAGGGCCTGGTGCTGGACATGAGCGGCCTCGACAACGTCACGCTGCCCATCCTTCCGGAGGTCGCCCGCTGGGGGTGGCTGCGGCCAGGGGCCGCGCGCGCCCGCGCCGCGGCGGCGTTCGCGCGCCTCAAGGTGCGCGTTCCGGACCTGGATGCGCCTGCGATCGGCCTTTCCGGCGGAAATCAGCAGAAGCTGGTGCTTGCCAAGTGGCTGGCGGCGCGCTGCCGCGTGCTGATCCTCGACGAACCCACCCGCGGCGTCGACGTGGGCGCCAAAGCCGAGATCCACTCTCTCGTCCGGGAGCTGGCCGAGGCGGGCTCCGCAGTGCTCCTGATCTCCAGCGAGCTCCCCGAGCTGCTGTCGCTGGCGACGCGATTCCTGGTCCTGCGCGACGGAAAGCTCGTCGGTGAGCTGCCCGCCGGCGCCGATCAGGCGTCGCTCCTACGGCTCATGACGGGTGTCCGCCCGCCTCTCTCCTGATCCACTTTCAGGGAACGCCTGATGTTTCGGCGGGACGTACCACCAGGTTTCCGAATGGTTTCTTACGAGTTTCTCAGTGGATAAATGTCGTCCCTGATGTGTGGGATGTCTTTACACGAAGCACGACCGCAGATACGGTCCGCGCAGTTAACGGACCAGAAGATCTTGGAAAACCACAGGGAGGATCATCGATGCGACTTCGTGCATGTACGTTCGCGCTAGCTGCTGTTCTGCCACTTCGCGCCTTTGCGCAGACGCCGCCGCCGGCTTCCGATGTTCCTCCGGCCTCCGGCGCGATGCCCGCGGGTGAAAAGACCGGCGCCACCCCGCAGGAGCCGGTGGCTCCTCCCGGTCCGCCGGCCGCACCGGTCGTCGTGGCGCCCGCAGCCCCTCCGGCTGCGGCTCCCCCCGCGGCCGCTCCCGCTGGCCCCAGCCCGAAGTTCACCTTCGGCGGGCTCGTGGATACGTACTACCTCTACAACTTCACGCCGCCGTCCGGCGCGAACTCGCTGCAGTTCCCGCAGGGCGTGGGCGCGGTCGGCCGCGCGTTCGACACGAACGCGAACAGCTTCACGCTCGCGCTCGCCAAGCTGACCATGAACGCGTCGCTTGACCCGGTGTCGTTCCAGCTGGACATGGGTTACGGCTCGGTCGGCACGATCATCAACAACACGGTCGACGGCCTGCCGTCCGCCTCGGCCCAGACCGGCAACAACTTCCTCATCGAGCAGGCCTACGGCGAGATCTCGCTGCCGGGCAACCTGACCCTCGACTTCGGTAAGTTCACGACCACGGCAGGCGCCGAGGTCATCGAGGCGAACAAGAACTGGCTGTACTCGCGCTCGCTGCTGTTCAACATCATCCCGCTGCTCCACACTGGTATCCGCGCCGGCTTGAAGGTCAGCGACCAGCTGACGTTGCAGGCCAGCGTCGTCAACGGCTGGAACAACGACCCGGACCTGAACGCCTGGAAGACCATCGGCCTTTCGGCGGCCGCCACGATCAACCCGATGTTGAGCGCCGTCCTCACCACGTACTTCGGCAAGGAACAGCAGCCGCAGCCCGCCACGGGCAGCACCCCGGGCGACCTCCGGTTCCTGCTGGACCTCGTCGTTGCCGCGACGATCAACAGCCAGTTCGGCCTGAACCTGAACGTCGACTACATCAAGGCGTTCGACGACATCGCCGCCGACTATCAGGTTGGCGCCGCCATCATGGGCCGCTACGTGGTCAGCGATCACCTGAACCTCGCGGCTCGCGGCGAGTTCCTGGCCACGCACTACGACAACATCGCGATGTCGGGTGTCTCGGCCACCGTCAAGCAGGGTGAAGGCACCGTGATGGTCGGCATCGACGTCGGCAAGAACTTCGAGCTTCGGCCCGAGGTCCGTGCGGACTTCGCGGGCGAGGTCATGGGCCAGAAGGTCCTCGAGGGCGGCGCGAAGTCGGTCGCCGTCACCGGCGAAATCGCCGCGCTGACCTGGTTCTAGCCTCCGCATTCACGAGCTAGGACTTCGGCAGTACGAAACGGGAGGCCTGCGGGCCTCCCGTTTTTTTTTGTGCGGGCCTCAGGGGGTGGCGCGGGGGAAGTCGTCGTGGCCGCCCGGGCGCGCGTACCAATAGAGCAGAGCGTCGGCGGCGATCGACGTGTCGGACCAGTGCCAGATCTCGAGGTCGAAGCGCAGCGACCGTGAGAACGGGATCGGGTCGAGGATGTGGAACCGGTTCATCGAGAAGAAGCCGGCGAACCCTTGGCCCGGCGCGGCCGTCTGCGCGTGGTAGGCGTGGGCGAACGGCTCGGGCGTCGACCAGGCGTACCCGAAGTAGTCCTCGGTCCCCGTTCCGAACAGGCTGGGAAACGCTTCGCCGTCGATCGAGATCTTCTCATCGCCTTCACCCCACCAGGCGACCGCGGGCGGATTCTCGACGTCCAGCACCGTTCCCACCTGCTGGCCGACTCCCTGGAGGGTGCCGACGTGCCAGTCCTGGAACGGCCGAGTAGCGAGCCCGGCGCGCGGCCGCCAGCCGGCGTGGAACAACAGGGCGTCACGGCCGAACGGCCGAGCGTCGACGATTGCGCTCCCTTTGACGGTGACGCCGGGGCCGTCGCTGGCGATCGTGACGACGGCGCGTTTCGCGAACGGCATCACGAAGCGCGCGGTCAGCGTGCCGTCGGCGCCCACCGTCATCGGCAGCGACGTGTACGTGTTCCACCCGCCGCCGGTGCCGAAGAAGGCGAGCAGCGGCGCCTGAACGGTCTCCTCGCCGTCGAACGTGATCGACAGCCTGGTTGCGGCCAGCCTGTCGGGGGCTCGCTCGGCGGTCGCCAGCCGCAGCTCGGCCAGTTCGCCCCCGCCCGCCGGCGCCGCGATGGTGGTCGTCGTCGCTGCGATTTCCACCGTCGCGCGGCCGGAGCGCGGCGCGAGCGGCGGCAGCCCGTCGCGCAGGATGGCCGCGACGCGCCCGACCGCACCCAGCGCGCGGGTCACTTCCTCCGGGCCGTACGGGCGCACGCGAGCGGCCGCCGCGGCCGGATACGTCCGGTAGCCGATCTGGTAGTAGAGCTTTGCCACCGGCTGTCCGCTGAACGGATCGCGCGCGACGATGCTGTCGACGGTGACCAGGCATCGCGTGCGATACGGGATCGGGAAGTAGAGGTTGTAGCCGCGGGCCGTGACGTGGGCGAGCGGCGCCACGAACGGCGCGACCTCGCCCCGCAGGAGCGCCACGAACGGCGCCTCGACGGCGGGGTGGCTGTCGCCGTCGACGTAGATGCGCAGCGTGCCGGCGGGCGTGGCGCTCCAGATGCGCACGACGGCGCCCGGCCCCTTCGCGTCCAGCAGCACGTACCGTTTGCTGCCGTCAGCCGCGGTCTCGACCCGCACCAGGTTCGGCTCCGTGTCGGTGACGAAGTCGTCGTTCGCATACCAGCCTGCGGCATCGTCGGGCGTGCGCGATCGGCGGTCCGTACTGGCCGCCTGTCCCGCGACGAACGCGGTCGCCGGCAAATGGGCGAGGTGCTCGAGATCGACCATCTCGCGAAGCAGCGTCAGGACACTGATCTCACCGGCTGCAGCGACCGGCTCCGGTCCTGGCGGGGGTATGGCCGCAAGCGCGTTGGCCACCGGCGCCTTGGCCGGCGGGGGCGTTACCTGGCCACCCGGTCCGCACGCGCCCATGCGAACGAGTGTGACGATGCCGGCTCCCGCGACGAGCCCGATGACCACCCCCCTGCGGCGCACGCCCGCAGGGTAGCCTAGGTCGGGGGTTCGGTGCGCCGCTGCCGCCGCCTGGCGAACGCGAGCCCGATGGCGGCGAAGAGCGTAGCGAGCCCGAGCCACCCTGCCGTCCCCCCCGAAATCGAGCAGCCGCCACCGGAGGATCCAGCCGTGGTCCCCGCATCCCGCGGGGACGGCGCGCCCGCGTCGCGAGTCGAGCCGCCGTCCGTCCCGCCCAGGTCGGGCGGGGGCGGCGCGCCGGTGGCAGAAAGCTGAACGACGTCCGTGCAGAGCCGGTTGCTCGCGGCTCCCAAGTTGGCGAGGTCGTCGTCGCCGATCGCGCTGATGGTCAGGCAGTAGCGGCGCGTCGGATCGAGATCGGGCTGCCACTGCCCGGACGGCGTCGGGTAGTCACTCATCGGAGCCCAGCCCGCGAACGGGGTCTCGCCCGTGTAGACGAAGGTCTGCGTCGTCCCGCCCGTCTCGGGCGTGAGCTGGAAGGTCTGGATGAGCGACCCCGGCGGGGTGTTGGGGAGCGCCGGCAGGTCGTAATCGACGGTGACGAAGCTGTGGTATTCCGCGAACACGCAATTGCCGGAGGCGATGTCGGCAACCGGGTAGCGCACCCGCCACAGGTGAAAGCCGCGCAAGTTGATGGTCGTACCGGCGCCTTTCTTGTCGTAGCCGGCGGCCGTCGAGAAACTGGTCAGCGTCGTGGAGCCGCCGTCTTGCGCGCCATTGGGCAGCGTGACGATGTAGTCGGCGCTGGGCGCCAGCATGCCGAGGGTCAGCTGCCAGAACCCGGTCGCCCCGCCCCGACTGTCGATTCCCGACCCGAGCCCGCGCCAGCCGGACACTGGCACGGGCTGCCCGTCCGCGGTCACGCTGACCCCGAACGGCTCACGCGGCAGCACCACCACGATCGATGTCTCGGTGGACACGCCGGTCGCGCCCGTCCTGGGGATCGCGCTCGGCGGCGGCGGTGAGATCGGCGAACAGGCGCGCGCGGTCCGACCGTGCGCCACGCCCAAACAACCCACCGCCACGAGGACAGCTGGCCACCCGCGCATGCGGGCCATTTTACGCCCGCTACGCGCCGGCGTGGAGCATGTCGTTGAGGACGCCGGCCGCGGTCACGGCGGGGCCGGCGCCGGGGCCGGTGATGACCAGCGGGTTCTTGCGGTAGCGGGCGGTCGTGAAGGCCACCTGGTTGTCGGTCCCTTTGAGGCCGAAGAACGGGCTCGAACGGTCGACGGCCTGCAGGCCCACGGAGATGCGGTCCTTCGTGACTGACGCGACGTAGCGCAGCGTCCGGCCCTTACCCTTGGCGGCGGTGGCGCGCTTCGCCCAGTCGGCGTCCAGCTCGCCGAGACGGCGCAGGAACTCGTCCCGTGACAGCGACCGGAACGCCTCGGGAACCAGCGATTCGACCGCCACGTCACCCGGCTCGCCCGCGAACCCCAGCAGTCGGCCCAGGATCAGCGCCTTGCGGCCAACGTCGGCGCCCGACAGGTCGTCGCGCGGGTCGGGCTCGGTGTAGCCGAGGTCCATCGCCTTGTGCAGCGCGGCCGAGAACGACCGGCCGCGGTCGACCTCGGTCAGCACGAACCCCAGCGTGCCCGACAGGCACCCCTCGATCTTCAACACGCGGTCGCCCGACTCCACGAGCTTGCGGTGGGTGTCGAAGATGGGCAGGCCGGCGCCCACCGTCGCCTCGGTCAGCAGCCGGCGCCCGGCGGTCTCGGCCGCCGACGCCAGGGCACCGCTCTCGACGCGCGGACCGGAGATCGGCCTCTTGTTGGCCAGCACGACGTCCATGCCGGCCGCCAGCGCCTGCCGCAGAAGCGGCGTGCTCTCGTCGGCGGTCACGTCGACCAGGATGGGGTCGGTCAGCGCGTGCTCCGCCAGCAGCGCCAGCGCCTCGGACGGCGTCGCCGCCCGCCCGCCGGGCGCTTGCGCCAGCGCCTGTCCTTTCTCCTTACCGGCGATGAGCCCCGCGACGGCGCGGGACGACAGACCCGTGGGGTCGAACACGAATCCGCGGCGGTCGATGGCCGCCACCAGGCGCAGCGCCGGGGTGCCGTTCGTGCCGCGCCGGGGTGAGCCCCCCTTCGGCAGGATCTTGGCCAGCGCCCGGCCGATCTGGCCGAAGCCCAGCAGAACCACGTCGCTGTGGGGCGCACGCGCCGCCGCGCCGCCGCCGATCTTCGAAAGCTGGAACGCGCCGTGGACGGCCCGCTGTGCGGCCGCGGCTTCCTTGGCGTCCACGACGAACGAGATGTTCAGCTCGGACGAGCCCTGCGCGATGGCCACGATGTTGATGCCCGCCTCGGCCAGGGCCGCGAACACGCGGGCGGCGATGCCCGGGTGGCCGGCCATGCCGATGCCGACGACCGCGACGGTCGCCACGCCGCTGCGGGCCTCGACCCGGTCGACCTCGCCGCGCGCGATCTGGTCGCGGAACTCGTCGGTCAGGCGATCGCAGGCCTGCTTGGCCGCCGAATCGGGGACCGAGAAGCAGATGGACTGCTCCGACGACGATTGCGAGATCAGCGAGACGCTGATCTCCTGGCGGTGCAGCGCCTCGAAGGTGCGGGCGGCGATGCCGGGCACGCCCAGCATGCCGTTGCCCGCGACGGTGATCAGCGCCTGACCGCCGACCGCCGAGAGCGCCTTGACCGGGTAGCGATCCAGCGTGCGGCGCGCCGAGATCTCGGTCCCGGCGGCGTGGGCGTCCGCGAACGGGCGCACGAATACCGGGATGGAGCGCCCGGAGACCGGGATCAGCGCGCGCGGGTGCAGGACCTTGGCGCCGAAGTACGCCAGCTCGGCTGCCTCGCGCACGTGCAGCTGCGGGATGACGCGGGCGTCGGGGACGACCCGTGGATCGGCCGTCAGCAGGCCGGGCACGTCTTTCCACAGCGAGATCTCCTGCGCGCCCAGCGCCCGGCCCAGCAGGGTGGCCGTCAGGTCGGTGCCGCCGCGTCCCAGCGTCGCGACGCTGCGGGCCCGCCGCTCCTCGTCGCGTCCGCGGCGGCCAGCGTCGCCCTCCTCGAGAGGCGCCGCGCCGATGAACCCAGGCACCACCGGGATGACGCCCGAGGCGCAGATGGGGCGCAGTACCTTCCGCGCGGTCAGGTCGGTCAACATCAGGTTCGGGGACGCGCCGCCGTACGGGCCGTCGGTGAAGACGACCTCCGTCGCGTCGACGTAACGGGCGCGCAGGTCCTTGGCATCCAGCGCGGCAGCCAGGATGCGCGCCGACAGCCGCTCGCCCCGGCTGACGATGAAGTCGCGGGTGCGGGGCGTCAGCTCGCGCAGGACGGCCAGGCTGGACAGCAGCCGACCCAGCTCGTCCATGGACCGGCGGATCTCGGTCGCCGCCTCGGCGTTGCCCCGTCCCGTGGCGGCCCGGAGGATCTCCAGGTAACGGGTGGCCAGGGCCTGGACCTCGCGGTCGAGCTGGTCTTCGCCGGCGGTCGCCCGCGTCGCCAGCCCCAGCAGCAGGTCCGTGACCCCGGCCGGTGCCGAGACCACCGCGATCCGGGGGCCGCGCCGCCCCGCCAGGATTTCCACGACGCGCCTGAACGCGGCGCCGTCCGCCAGCGACGCACCGCCGAACTTGTGAACCTCGACGGAGACCTTCTTGCCGTTGCCCATGGCGGGGCAAGGTGTACCAGGAACCCCCCGGCGACCGCCAGCGCAGGCTCAGATCTGTCACCGAGGCGGGCCGCCGAAATACGCTATCTTCCAGCGCATGTCCCGTTCCATCTTCCGGTGCATCTCCGGGTGCCCCGGCGAATACGCGCTAGACGAGATCATCTACAAGTGCCCCAAGTGCGGCGACCTGCTGGAGGTCGTCCACGACATCGAGGCCATGAAAGCGCGCAGCGCCGCCGCCTGGATGAAGCTGTTCGATGACCGGTACTTGCGGAACACCTGGCCGTACGGGTCGGGCGTTTGGGGCAAAAAAGAGTGGGTGCAGCCCCACGTCCGCGACGAGAACGTCGTCTCGATGCTGGAAGGCGGGACCAACCTCCTGTGGGCCGAGCGCTACGGCCGCGAGCTGGGGCTGTCGGACCTCTGGGTGAAGCAGTGCGGCGTGTCGCACACCGGGTCGTTCAAGGACCTGGGCATGACGGTGCTGGTCTCGACCGTCAAGCAGATGATCGCCGACGGCAAGCCGCTGCGGGCGGTCGCCTGCGCATCGACCGGCGACACGTCAGCCGCGCTGGCCGCCTACGCCGCCGCCGCCGGCATCCACGCCATGGTCATCCTGCCGCGCGGCAAGGTCTCGACCGCCCAGCTGGTTCAGCCGCTGGCGAACGGCGCGACCGTGCTGGCCGTCGACGGCGACTTCGACGACTGCATGGCGATCGTCAAGCGGCTGGCCGAGGAAGAGGGTGTCTACCTGGCCAACAGCATGAACAGCCTCCGCATCGAGGGGCAGAAGACCGTCTCGATCGAGATGGTCCAGCAGTTCGACTGGCAGGTGCCGGACTGGGTCATCATCCCGGGCGGCAACCTGGGCAACGTCAGCGCGCTGGGCGCCGGGTTCACGATGATGCGGGAGCTGGGGCTGATCCAGAAGCTGCCGCGCATCTGCGTCGCGCAGGCAGCGGCCGCGAACCCGCTTTACCGCGCCTACAAGGACGGCTGGGACAAGTTCCAGGCGCTGGCGGCGCAGCCGACGCTGGCGTCGGCCATCCAGATCGGCAACCCCGTCAGCGTGAAGAAGGCGATCCGGACCTTGCAGAAGTTCGAAGGCATCGTCGAGGACGCGTCCGAAGCCGAGCTGGCGGATGCGGCGGCGCGCGCCGACCTCACCGGCCTCTTCAACTGCCCGCACACCGGCGTCGCCCTGGCCGCGCTGGAGAAGATGGTCGCCCGCCGCGACGTGAAGTCGTCCGACCGCGTGGTCGTGGTCAGCACCGCCAACGGTCTGAAGTTCACCGACTTCAAGGTCCGCTATCACGAGGGGACGTTGCCCGACGTCCCGCACCCGAAATTCGCGAACCACCCGGTGTACTTGCCGAACGACTACCTGGCCGTGCGCGACGAGGTTCGGCGGACCCTGGACTGAGACCCGGGAACGCCGGAGCTCACGGGCAGTTCGTCAGCCAGATCCCATCCCACGGCGACGGCGTTCGGGCCTGGAACTGGTAGAGGAGCCGCGTCCCCGGCGCGACCAGGTCCGTCCCCTGCGGTTCGGCGAAGGCGGTGACGGTGAACTCGGGGGCCAGAATGGTCGCCTTGCCGCTGTCGAGCTCGACGGCGGTCAGATCGCCGCGCCCCGTTTCGAAGTGGTACATGCCGATGAAGCGCGTCTGTCCGACAGCGGCGACCTCCCCCCGTTCCGCCAAGACGCGCCGGTCGCCCGTCCGCGGGTCGACGACGATCGCGTCCGCGCGCTGAACGTTGTTCACGTCGGCGGAGAGCAGCAAGCGGCCATCCGGGAGTCCCCATTGACCCTCGATCGCGGTGCCGGGCGGGTTGTACGGGAAACGCGCACCAGTCGGGTCGTCAGCGAGGCCGACGGTCAGAGCCGGTGTGCTCGAGGTGAAGTCGGAAATCCCAAACCAGTAGGCGCCATCCTCCGAAAACCCGGACAAGGCGACCCCTTCGACGGTGATCGGCGGGTTTCCGGGCGTCACAACCCACACGCTCAGCGCCCCCTCGCCACCTTCGGATCCCCAGAGCTGACCGTGCCCGGGTCGCCATTGCGCGTTGAAGAAGGACGGGATGTCGACAACCTGCGTCGCGCCCGTATGCCAATTGACCAAGGTGTCGCCGGCGAGCAGCCACTCCCAGTCTGGTGAGGGCTTTGCGTAAGGGCAGCCATCGGCCGGCACGGGCGTCTCGCGACCGCTGACCGGATCTCGAACCGAGCACTGCCGCACACCTGCATCCGAGATCCCTCTGGTCAGGATGAGCACCGGGCCATCGGGCGACGGCCAAGCGGAGAAGTCCGTGATCTGAGTTGCGACCTGGCGGGGGACATCCGAGGGTGGGATGTCGATGAGCTCGTTCTGCGGGTTGATGAAGTAGAAGTCGTCACCCACGAATTCGTAACTTCGAGTCACAGAGAACTGGCCGGGAGAAATGAGCTGAATCGCAGTCGCGTGGCCATCGGCGTCGTGCAACGTCCCGCTCGTGTAATTGGCGTCATGCACGAACGATCGCTGCCCACTTGCCGAGAAGGCGGTGTTGTAGTCGACGATCAAGTCCTCGATCGCGCCCGTGACGGGATCCACCCTCGTCGGGGCGAGGCCCGTAGCCAATTGCGGGGCGCCGCTCCGGTACACTTGCGCCCGGCCTTTCGCGTCGAACGCGCAAGGCGCAATCCGCCATGAGCACCCGACGTTGAATTCGGTGTTGATGTCCGAGATCAGCAGGCGTTCGGGCGACAGCTCGCCGGCTGGGTCCAGCGACACGACGTACAGGTCGGAACCCGCGCTGTCCTGCGCGTTCGGACGCATGAACAGGACGCGCAGCATGCCGTCACCATTCGAAGGAGCCAGCGCGGCCAGCGCCGCTGACCGATCGGCGATCAGCTGGCGGCCCGCCGGCGGATTGCCACGCGGCAGGCAGGCAGTCGTCGTGGTGATCAGCGCGAGGAGCAGGCGAAATCTGGTTCTCATGGTAGGTCCTCCCTGGCCACTCCTCAGAACTCCGCGCGCACCCCGATCGAAGGGAGCACGATGCGGTAGCTCTGCTCCTGGATTTCGCCCATGGACGTGTGGCTCAACCCATAGACCTGGGTATTTGCTGTTGCGTTCACCAGCTCGGCGTAGAAGTTGAGCGTGAACCGGTTGTAGTAGATGGGGCGGTCGACGCGGAGATCCAGCTGGTAGTAGGCCGGCAGCCGGCGGTACGCCTCGCCGCTGGGGTCCTGCAGGAACTCGGGCCGACCGGTGTTGAAGTGCAGGCGCGCGCCGACGATGTTCCGGCCGATCCGGTATCCCGCCACGAAGTTCAATATGTGCCGCTGGTCCCAGCTGGCCGGGCCGACGGCGCCGCCGCCGTACGCGCGCAGGCTGTTGGACAGCGTGTACGAGATCCAGCCGTGCAACCTTTGCGTGAGCGCGCGGCGCGCGAGCAGCTCCACGCCGTAGGCGAGCGCCTCGCGCCGGGCCAGGAAGTCGTCGGCCAGCGGGTCGGGGCTGGTCGCGGACGGGTTTCGGAGATCCGTGAGCACGGCGTGCTGCACGAACCCGGTGACGGACAGACTGGCGGCCGCGAAGTGAGTCGTCTCGACGCCCACCGAGCCCTGCCAGGACGTTTGTAGCCCGAGCAGCCGAAGCCCGAAACCCTCGACCCCAGGGAGCTCCAGCGGCAGGCTGGGAAGTTGCGTGAAATGGCCGCCGGTCGCGCGGATCGTCGTCTCGTCGTTGATGGCGAGCGAGGCGGCCAGGCGTGGGCCGAGATCGTGGGCCACGGTCCCGTTCACGTCGTAGCTGTCGAACCGGAGCTCGGGGGTGACGGTCAACCGGCGGCCCACAGAGATCGTCGCGGAGGCATAGCCTGCCAGCGAGGTGGCGTCGCGACGTTTGACGATGTCCCAGTCTCCGGCCGGCTGGACGGCGCCACCCAGCACGATCGGCTCGTACCGGGCGAACTGACCGTCGAACCCCAGCGCGATCGTGACTGGCCCGAAGCCGCGTTGATAGGACAGACGCGGCGCCGCGTTTTTCGCGTCCACGATGATCGGATAGATCTTCAGCACGGGCGCGCGACTGTGATCGGTGCCGACGACGATCGAGCCCTGCAAGAGGCCGCCCGCCACCGGAAGCGCCGCGCGCAGGCTGACGCGATGAAATCCGAGGTCCAGCTCTTTGTTCGGGTCGACGGTGCTGGACGAGAACGCGTCGTTCGAGCCGAACGCCAGCAGACTGAGCTGGAGGGGACCGAACCGTCGATCGACCCGAAGTTGATAGTCCCAGTACTGGAGGCGAATGCTCTCGTCCAGCAACGAGATGAGCTCCCCCGTGTAAGAGTACCGGGCGGCCACTGCCACGGCGCCGCCCGCGATCGGCGCGGAGACCATCGCGCCCGCGTCGTAGAGGCGCGCGTCGACGGACATGTGAAGCTCGTCGCCGGCCGGCGCGCGCGTTTCGGCGGTGACGATCCCGCCCACGTAGCGCCCGTACTTCGCCGGATAACTGCCGGGGAAGAAGTCGAGACTGCGAAAGAAGTACGGGTGGATGACCGACGGGCCAAGCGCGAAGTGAAACAGCGCCGGAATCTGAATGCCGTCCAGGAAGAAGCCCGTGTTGCCGGGGTTCGAGCCGCGGACCGCGTATATCGGTGCCGGCCAGGCGACCGCCGCGACACCGGGAAGCGACTCGATGACGCGCAGCGGATCGCCTAGCGCACCGGGCGTCTGGGTCAGCTCGGCTCCGGTCAGACGAATCTGCGGATGGGACGGCGCGGCTTTGACGACAGTTTCGCGGCGCGTGCGGCCGGGCGTGGGAACTAGCCGCAATGTGATGGCCTCGGACACGGTGGCGCACGCGTTGATCGTCGTGATCAGCGGTTCGAAGCCCGCCGCCTGAACCCGCAATGATCGAACGCCGCAAGGGAGCTCGACGGCGAAGTCACCGCGCTCGTCCGTCGTCCCGATCTCGGCGCGATCGAAGATGAGAGCAGCGTCGGGAACGACTTCGCGGCCGCCCATCGCGAGCACCTGTCCCACCACGCGTGCGACCGGTGTCATGGCCGGCAGCTTGGGTGGTGGCGCCTCGTCTACGGCAGCATCGACCGAACTCGCATCGCCGTCGCCAGCGTCGCCGTGGCCAGCGTCGGTGGTGCCGGCGCCGGCGTTCACGGTCGCCGCGTCGTTTGCGTCCACCCCGCCGTCGGCGCCACCATTCAAAGCCAGCGTCGCGGCGACCAGCGCGCCGAGGAGAATCATGGGCAGTTCGCCAACCAGATGCCGTCGTACGGCGACGCCGTTCGTGCCTGGAACTGGTAGACGATGCGCGTCCCCGCCGCGACGAGATCGTCGCCCTGGGGCTCGGCGAACGCCGTGATCGTGAACTCCGGCGCCAGCACCGTCGAGTGGCCGCTCGCGAGCTCGACGGCCGTCAAATCGCCGCGTCCGCCCTCGAAGTGGAACATCCCGATGAAGCGCGTCTGTCCCAGCGCCGCGATCCGGCCCCGCTCGGCCAGCAGGCGGGTGTCGCCCGTCCGCGGATCGACGGCAATGACATCCGCGCGCTGTTGGTCTTGCGCGTAAACGGACTCCAGCACGCGACCGTCCGGCAGCACGGTCTGGCTCTGCACGGTTGTGCCGGGCGGGTTGTACGGCACGCGGGGGCCGGTCGGGTCGTCAGCCAGGCCGATCTGCAGCGCGGGCGCGCTCATGTTCGTATCCGTGGTTGAGAACCAGTAAGCGCCGTCGAGCGTAAAGCCGGAAAAGTAGACCCCCTGGACGGTGATGGTCGACCCACCCGGCGTGACGACCCAGAAGATCGGCGTCACGTCCTTGTCGTCCGGTACGCCCACCCAGAGCTCGTTGTGCCCCGGTCTCCACTGAGCGTTCACATAGGAAGGGCCGAAATCGAGCGGCTGGGTGGTGCCCGTGTGGTAGTCGAAAAGCGTGAACTGACGGCGGTCCGGGCGGGAGAATTCGGAGTACAGCAACCACTGCCCGTCGGGCGAGACCCCGATCGTGCCCCTGCCGTCGAACGGCAGCGGCGTCTCCTGGCCCGCCGCCCGATCGAGGATCGAAAGCTGTTCCACCGTCGTATCGGCGGTCGTTCGGGTCAGGATCAGCCGGGCGCCGTCCGGTGTGGGCCAGCCGAAGAAAGCCGCGACGCCGGTCGTCACCTGCTGCGGGACTTCCGAGGGCGGGATGTCGATCAGATCCCGTTTCGAATCGAGGAAATAGAAGCCGTCCGCCTCGACCAGGGTCGCGGTCGTGTTCGAGAAATCGGCGGTCACGAACGAGCGCTGTCCGCTCGGTGAGGTGCTTGTCGCTGTGTTGGCGTCCTCGATGTCACCCGTGACCGGATCGACCCAGAGGGGGTTGAAGGCACTCGGCCCGGGCTGCGACGTGTCGTTCGTGAGGTTCCTGTAGACGAACGCCCTCCCTTTGCTGTCGAACGAGCAAGGCGCGACTTTCCAGGTACACCCGAGGTCGATGTCGGCCTCGATGTTCGAGATCAGCAGGCGTTCGGGTGACTGCTGTCCCGAGGCGGACAGGGAGACGACGAACAGATCCGATCCCGTGGGGTCCTGCGTGCTTGGCCGCATGAAGAGGATCCGCAACATCCCGTCGCCGTTGGGCGGGACGATCGCTCCCATTGCTGCGGCGCGATCCGCGATCAACTGACGTCCGGCGGGGGGATTGCCGCGGGGCAGGCAGGCGGCCGTGGCTTCTACGGCGACGACGACGACCAGCAGGCGGGACTTGGAATCGATCACCGGGCCTCCCTCGACCCTCGCCTAGTGTCGGGGCGACTCGCGTTCCGTCACTGGTTCCGGCGCGCGCCGCATGACCGGGGGTCACAAGCGCGAACGCCGGTGCGGGGGCGATCGTGATAAGGCTGGCGGGACCTGGCGTTTGCTCGAACGTGGGTCGCGGTGAAACGGGGTTTCTTGCAAGTCTTGTTGGCGCTGGTTCCGGCGATGGCGGTCGGGGCGGGCGCCCGCGCGCAGTCGAAATCCACCGCGGGTGCTGATTCCCAGGACTGGCCGACGCTGACCTGGGATGCGCCTTCCGAGTGTCCGAGCGCCGAGGCCGTCTTGGTCAACGTGGGACAGACATTGGCCGACCGCGGGCGGGCCCGGGCGCCACTGGCTGCCACCGTGCACGTGCGTCTGGCGCCCGACGAGACGTGGCAGGCGAGCCTGACCCTGGAAGTCGCGGGCGAGCGAACGGAACGCCGCTTCCAGGCCGAGAGCTGCCCCGCCGTCGCCGCGGCGGCGGCACTGATCATCGCGCTGGCCGCCGACAGCGGTCTGCAGCCGCCGCCAGCGGGCGCCCCGGGGGGGGCACCCGCGCCGCCCGCCACCGTAGCGCCGCCTGCACCTCCTGCGACAGCGGGACCGCCCGCCGCGGCGCCGGATCCGTCGCCGCCGCCTTCCCCGTCGACGGAAACCGAGGTCCCGGCCCGGTCGCAACTGATCGTCGCGGCGGGCGGAACTCTCGACCGGCGCACTTTGCCGCGGCCGCCGAGCGGCGGCTTCGAGATTTTCGCGGGGTGGAAGCATGCCGTCGGCGACGGATGGAGCCTGCGATTGGTCGGCGGCGCGAACTACTTCCCGACGCGCCACTTGCCGTATTCGATGCCCGAGGTCTTCGGCGACTGGTCGCTGCTCGACGTGTTCCTTCGAAGCTGTGTGAGCGCCGGCGTGTCCCAGCTGGAACTGGGGCCCTGTCTCGCCGTCGAGAGCGCGAGCATGTACGCGTCCGTGGCACCCGGGTCGACAATGGACGGAGACACGCTGCCGGCGGGCGCCCAATCCTGGTTGTCGTTGGTGGCCGGGGGGCTGCTGTCCTGGAACATCTCGCGGCATTGGGCGGTTCTTCTGCGCGGCGACCTGGTCATCCCCTCCGAGCGCCCCGTTTTTGGGACGCGCACCGGCACTAACTACGACCCGCCCATCTACAAGCTCCCCGCGTCCGCCCTTCGCGCTGGGTTGGACATCGAGTGGGCAATTCAGTGACGGATTCAGCCGCCCCCGACACCAGGGTATGACGACGATGGTGAAACCGACCGCACTCCGCCGCGAATCGGCCGAAGCGCCCGCCGCGCCGGAGGGGGCTGTCCGCCCGACGTTCGCCGAGCTGTTCGAGTCGCACTTCGCGTTCGTCTGGCGAACGGCCCACCGCCTGGGCACGCCCGAGGCCAGCCTGGACGACGTCGTTCAAGAGACGTTCGTGGTCGCCTACCGGCGCCAGCGAGAGTTCGAGGGGCGGTCATCAATGAAGACGTGGCTCTACGGAATCGTCTTCAACCTGGTTCGAGCCCAACGCCGCGAGACGGCCGTCAAGTATCCGCCGGCCCCGCAGCGAGCTCGCTCGGCGCATCCCACGGTGCTGGCGGACGACGCCGACGGTCCCCACGAGCGGGCCGCCAAGCGGGAGGCTGCCCGTCTGATAGACGAGTTCCTGCAGGGACTGAATGAGGACCAACGGGACGTCTTCGTACTGTCCGAGCTGGAACAGCTCACGGCGCCGCAGGTCGCCACCATTCTCGGCGCGCCGCTCAACACGATCTACTCCCGCCTGCGGCTGGCGCGCGTCGCCTTTGCCAAGGCGGCTGCCCGCCACCGGGACCCCAACGGGCGGAGGACGCCGTGAACGAATTGGGCGAAGAAGATCGCGCTCTGCTGGACCTCGCGCGCGACGCGGACGCCCCCAGCGACCGAGATCGGGCGCGGGTGCGCGCCGCGCTGGCGGCGCGGCTGGGTGCAGCGGCAGGGCTGACGGCCGTGGCTGGCGTCGCGGCGACCACCCAGGCGGTCGCCGGCACCGCGACGATCGGCACGGGGACGACGGTCGGGGGGACGGTCGCCGCCGGCGGCCTGGGCGCGGGCGTGGTGGCGACCAAGCTGGTCGCCGTGGCCATCGTCGTCTCGGCGGCCGTCGGGGTCGGCGCGACCGCGGTCCGGCATGCGCGCCATCCTCGCGCTTCGGTCGTCGCCCTCGCCCAGCCAAAGGCGGCGGGCGGCGGGGCGACGCCGGCGTCCCCCGGCCCGGTGCCCTTCGATCGGCCTGCCCCACCGCAATCCGCTCTGCCGCCACCGGCCGCTCCCCGCGTCCGCGCGAAGCCCGCTACCGGGGGATCTCGCGCCGACCAGAGGCCTCCCGGAGCGCCACCGGCGCAACGGGCGACTGTGGCGGTCGCCGAAGAGGCGGGGCTGATCAACGCGGGGGTGGTCGCCCTCCGTTCGGGGCACCCGGCGCGCGCGTTGGAGCTGTTCGACCGACACGCGCTGCTCTACCCGCAAGGGGTTCTGGCCGAAGAACGCGACGCTGAACGGGCGCTGTCGCTCGCGGAGCTTGGTCGGCAGGCCGAGGCGCGTGCGGCCATTCAGGAATTCCTCCGGGCCCGTCCCCAATCCCCCTCGGCCGCCCGGCTGCGAAACCGCCTCCGGTTGCTCGACGCCGCTACCCCCTGATCCGGGTTTTCACCGTCGTGGGCGTCCCCTCCTTTGGGCTGGACGTGCGGCTCCTACAACGTGCTACAGTGAGCCGCTTGGCGGCAATCGCCGGAAATAGCGGACATGAAAGACCATCTCGGCCCGTCGCGTCAAGGATTGTATGACCCCGCGCACGAACACGAATCGTGCGGGGTTGGGTTCGTCGTCGACCTGAAGGGTCGCAAGTCCTCGAAGATCGTTCACGACGCCATTCAGGTGCTGCTGAACCTGCAGCATCGGGGGGCCTGTGGGTCCGAGAAGAACACCGGCGACGGGGCCGGCATCCTCATCCAGATCCCGCACAAGTTCCTGGCGGAGGTCTGCGACGCATTGCCCGCGCGCATCAAGCTGCCGGACGCGGGACACTACGGCGTCGGCGTCGTCTTCTTGCCGGGCGACCCGAACAGCCGCGCCGCCTGCGAGAACGTGTTCGAGCAGGCGGTTCGCGACGAGGGGCAGACGTTCCTCGGCTGGCGCGACGTACCGGTCGACAACCGGATGATCGGGCCGACGGCCAAGCGGTCGCAGCCGGTCATCAAGCAGCTCTTCATCGGGCGTAGCCCCGACGTCGCCGACGTCGAGGGGTTCGAGCGCAAGCTGTACGTCATCCGGCGCCGGGTCCGCCACGCCGTCCGCAAGCTGGACATCCCCGAAAAGGCTCTCTTCTACATCCCCAGCCTCTCGTCGCGGACGCTCGTCTACAAGGGGATGCTGAACCCCGACCAGATGATCCCGTTCTTCACCGACCTGCAGGACGATCGGATCGAGTCGGCGCTGGGTCTGGTGCACTCGCGCTTCTCGACCAACACTTTCCCCAGCTGGTCGCGCGCGCATCCGTACCGGATGATCGCGCACAACGGCGAGATCAACACGCTGCGCGGCAACGTCAACTGGATGCACGCGCGCGAGAGCATGTTCGGGTCCAAGCTGTTCGGCGACGACCTGAAGAAGTGCATCCCGGTCGTCGACACCGACGGCAGCGACTCGGGGATGTTCGACAACGTGCTGGAGCTGCTGGTTCTTTCGGGCCGGTCGCTGCCGCACGCGATGATGATGATGATCCCGGAGCCGTGGTCGAACCACGAGTCCATGTCGCGCCAGCGCAAGGACTTCTACGCGTTCCATGGCTGTCTCATGGAGCCGTGGGACGGCCCCGCGTCGGTGGCCTTCACCGACGGCATTCGCTTCGGCGCCACGCTGGACCGCAACGGCCTGCGCCCGTCCCGATATTACGTCACCAAGGACGGCCTGGTCGTCATGGCGTCGGAGGTCGGCGTGCTGGACATCGCGCCCGACCGCATCCTGGAGAAGGGGCGCCTGCAGCCGGGGCGCATGTTCCTGGTCGACACGTCGCAGGGGCGCATCATCGCCGACGACGAGATCAAGGAAGAGCTCGCCAACGCCGCGCCGTACGGGCTGTGGCTCAAAGCGAACCTCATCTCGATGGCCGACCTGCCCAAGCCGGCCACCGT
>JBJMQQ010000094.1:0-8680 GCA_045802645.1 Polyangia bacterium | reverse complement strand
CAGCTCGGGCGACTCCTTGCCCGCGACAACCCACGAACGCGCAGCTTGTAGCCAGTGGAGGCTTCGTAAGCGTCCGGGGAGGTCTTGACGCGCCGGTAGTGCGACCAGGTCAGGCTGTCGATCGGAGGATGAATTCGCAGGGCCATCTCGGTCCATCATCGCTCGCGGCCAATCGAAACGCGATCTGCCCCAGCGGTTGAATGTTTCGCGGCGGCGGCAACCCAGGCCAGGCAGAGAGCGAGGGGGAGGAGCCGGAGGTCGAACGGCAGGTGCGACGGCCAGCCGCCGCTTTGCTCGGCCAGCTCGGCGAGCATCGCCCAGGCTGGCCAGGCGAGGGCCATCGCCGTTCGGGTGCGCCAAACAGCGGGGTTGGCCTTGGCGGCGGCGAGGGCAGCTGTCAGGGGGACGAGCCAGATGACCAGATCGTGCGCGTAAAGGTGAGGGCTCGTGATCAGGGCAACCGCCGCCGCGAAACCGATTGTCCCGCGCGCGTCCGCGCCACCGTCGGCCAGGGCGCGCCGGCGGACCAGGAGCAGGACGGCGACCGCCCCGGCGAACCACAGCGCCCACCCGATCGCCTCCAGGCCCGCGGCCGATACGTGCGGCAGCACCCGGGCCACGGCGCCGCGCAGCGTCGGCATCGCGGCCGCCGCCCCGCCACCGAAGGACCGTTCGAGCGTACGGACCGACGACGCCCAGTCCAGCCAGACGTGGGCACCCAGCACGAGCGACGTCGACACCACGACGGCCGCCCCCAGCGCCGCCACCGCGCCCACCGTCCGCCACTCGCGGCGGGCCAGCAACGCCGCGGCGAACGCCGGCATCAGCTGCGGCTTGAACGCGAGGACCAGCAACCACGCAGCGGCCCGCCACGGACGTTCCTGGTCGAGCGCCGACGCGAGCCCGAACGCGGCGACCGCCAGCAGCAACGAGAGCTGCCCCTGGGCGAGCGTCTCGAAGATCGGGAAGAAGGCCGCCGCCGCAATCACGGCCGCCAGCGTCTGCTCGTGCGTCAGACGCAACACGTCGCGCACCCGGCGCACCAGCAGCGCCAGCAGCCCGGCGTTGCAGGCCAGCCAGACCAGCGCCGGAAGCCGCCCGCCGCCCCGATCGCCGAGCCAGGCCAGCCAAACGCCGGCCACCGCGAGGTGCGGCGGGTTCAGGAACGCCAGCAGGCCGTTCACGAAACCGGGTCCGCCGGCGGCACGCATGAACCGCTGCTGGACAGCGGCCTGCGCCGCGGCGTCGTAGAGGTGCCGCGGGTCGTGCAGCGCCAGCCACCACCCCGTGCGGAAGGCGGTGAAGTCGGTCGTCTCCGCCTGCCACCCCGGGCGGAAGTGCAGCGCGAGCTTGATCAGCAGCGCGACCGCGAGGCTGACGTTCAGCGCGGACAGCGCCCCCGCCCACGAAAAACGGGAGGGGCGCTTTGTCGCGGCCGAACCAGCCGGCGGGCTCAGGTCAGCTTCGGCAGGGCCTCGGCCATGCGCCGCACGCCCTCTTCCACGTTCTTCATCGACGTGGCGTACGACAGCCGCACGAACCCCGGCGCGTGGAACGCCGAGCCCATCACGACCGCCACCTTGGCCGCCTCGATCAGCCACTCGCAGAGCTGAACGTCGTTCTCGATCTTCTTGCCCTCGGGCGTCTTCTTACCGATGAAGGCCGACAGGTCGGGAAACGCGTAGAACGCGCCCTTCGGCTCGACGCAGGTGACGCCCGGGATCTCGC
Source organism: Polyangia bacterium (assembly GCA_045802645.1). Classification (GTDB taxonomy): domain Bacteria; phylum Myxococcota_A; class Polyangia; order Fen-1088; family Fen-1088; genus JADGRB01. Next base: position 6,952 of record JBJMQQ010000094.1, on the reverse strand, counting down.
GCAGTCGCGCGACCATCGTCTTGCGCCGCTTGTCGAACTCGACGCGCATCTTCTCGAGCTCGTCGGTCGGGCCTTCGATGGCGGCCAGCGCCGCCGCCTGCGCCACCGCCGCCGCGTGGGTCGTCGATTGCCCCTGGAGCGTGGCCATCGCCTCGACGACCGGCTTCGGCGCCACGGTGAAGCCGACGCGCCAGCCCGTCATCGCGAACGCCTTGCTGACGCCGTCGATGATGATGGTCTTCGCGCGCACGTCCGGGCCGATCGTGGCCGGCTGGAAGAACTTCCCGTCGCCGTAAACCAGCGTCCGGTAGATGTCGTCCGTCATCAGCCAGAGGTCCTTGTCGACCGCCAGCTTGGCCAGCGCGCGCAGCGTCGACTCGTCGTAAATCGCGCCGGTCGGGTTGGACGGCGAACAGACCAGGATCATCTTCGTGCGCGGCGTGATCGCCTTGGCGACGTCTTCGGCGCGCACCTGGAAGTTCTCGGACGCCTTCGTCGGCACGTTCACCGGGCGGCCACCGGCCAGCTTGACGATGTCGTTGTAGCTGACCCAGGCCGGCGTCGGGATGATGACCTCGTCGCCCTCGTCGATCAGCGCGAACACCGCGTTGTAGATCGACTGCTTCGCACCCGAGCTGACGATGACCTCGCTGGGGTCGACGGTCAGCCCGTGGGCGGCGCCGATCCACTTGGCGACGGCCTTCCGCAGCGGGACGGTCCCCTCGACCAGCGTGTACTTCGTCGCGCCCGCGTCCAGCGCCTTCTTGGCCGCGTCCTTGATGTGCACCGGCGTGTCGAAGTCGGGCTCACCGGCCCCGAAGCTGATGACGTCGATCCCCTCGGCCTTGAGCTTGGCCGCCTTGGCCGAGACGGCGAGCGTGGGGGACGGTTCGACGACGGACAACCTGCGGGCCAGCTTCACGGTACTCACGGGGCGACTCCTTGTTTGCGTTTCTCGGTCAGCGCGGCGGCCACGCTCTGCGGAACCATCCGCGAGACGTCGCCACCCATCAGCGCAACCTCTTTGACGAGCGAGGAGGATACATAAAAGCTGTCTTCGCCGGTCATCAGAAACAGCGTCTCGACATCAGGCGCGAGGCGCCGGTTCATGTGGGCCAGCTGGAACTCGTATTCGAAGTCGGCCAGCGCGCGCAGCCCACGGATGACGACCGTCGCGCCGCGGCGCCGGCAGTACTCGGCGAGGAGCCCCTGAAACGCGTCCACTTCGAGCCGGGAATCACGGTCCAGTGCGTCGACGATCATGGCCCGGCGTTCGGGCAGGGAGAACAGCGGCGTTTTCCGGATGTTCTCGGCCACGGCCACGATCACGCGGTCGAAAATCTTCAGCGACCGGCGCAGGATGTCGACGTGCCCGTTCGTGATGGGGTCGAACGTCCCCGGGTAGACGGCGAGCGTCACGGACGGCCGTCCGTCAGGACCCCGAGCACCGGTAGAAGGACAGCTCGGTGTCGCCGTACTGGCGCCGGTCGGTCAGGAAGAGACAGCCGACCGACGGGGGCGAGGGATGGCGACGGTCGTGTTCGACGATGACGACCGCACAGGAGGTCAGGAGCTCGCTGCCCGACAGCTCGGCCAGCACACCCGCGGTGTCCTTCACGTAGGGCGGATCCATGAACACCCACGAAAACTGCACATCGCCAGCCGCTAGCTTGCGAAGCGCGCCGCGGACGTCGCCCGGGATGATGCGGGCGCGCGTCTCGACCGCCGCCTCACGCAGGTTGCGTCGCAGGGCCGACAGCGCTGCACCGTCGCGCTCGACGAAGACGGCCGAGGTGGCCCCCCGCGAAAGCGCTTCCAGCCCCAGCGCGCCGCTGCCGGCGTACAGATCCAGGACCGGCCCGGGCGGTGGCCCGAGGATGTTGAAGATGGCTTCGCGAACTTTCGAAGCGGTAGGCCGCGTGCGCGAGCCACGCGGAACAAACAGACGCCGGCCCCTATCCAGGCCGCCGGTGAGACGCATTGGGGATCGTTCCTACCTCGCCTGCCTCGCCGGGTCAATTCCTGCGATGTCTGTGTGGCAGCTTGCGCCGGCAGACTGCGTCAATGATCTGGCGAAATTGCGCGGGATTTCGAGCAACCTCGGCCGCCCAGAGCCGATTAGGTGATACAATCGGACCGCCCAGATGTCGCAAGTAGGCGCTTTCTTTGACGTGGATCGGACGCTGGTCTCCTGCAACACCGGGCGACTGTTCCTGAAGGACTTGCGCCGGCGCGGAGAAATCTCGTTTTTTCGCGCAGTTCGGGCCCTGGGCTGGATGGCCAAGTACCACCTGTCGCTCATCGATTTGCAGTGGGTGGCGGCCCGGGTTGCCTCGCAGATGGCCGGCTGGGTCGAGCGGGACTTCGCCGACCGCTGCCGCCGCTGGGTCGAAAACGAGGTCCTGCCGCTCATCATGCCGGGCGCGCGCGGCCGCATCGACCGCCATCGGGCGGACGGGCACGTGCTGGCGATCCTGTCCTCCTCCCCGACGTACGTGACCAGCCCGATCGCCGAGGCGCTGAACATCGAAGAGGTGATCTCGACCCGGTTCGAGGTGGCGGACGGGCTCTTCACCGGCCGCCTGGTCGCACCGGCCTGCGTCGGCCCAGGCAAGGTCCACTGGGCGGAGGACCTGGGTGCGCGACGCCAGCTGGACCTCGGCGAGAGCTGGTTCTACACGGATTCGTACACTGATTTGCCAATGCTGGAACGGGTCGGCAACCGCGTCGTCGTGAATCCCGATCCACGGTTGCGCCGGGCCGCCAAGCGGCGCGGCTGGCCGGTGCAAGACTGGAGATCCCCGTTGTCCGCATCGGAGCAGCGCGCTTGAGCGTCTATTCAGCCCCCTGGTACACCCCGGCCGTTCAGCGAATCCTGGACCTGGCCCTGGAAGAGGACGTCGGGCGCGGTGACGCGACCACGGCCTCCGTCATCGACGAGACCCAGGAAGCGGAGGCGGACATCGTCGTGCGCGAACGGGCCGTGGTCTGCGGCCTGGGCGTCGTCGAGGCCGTGTTCACGCGGTTCGACTGGCGGACCCGGCTGCGGATGAAGGTCGCCGACGGCGACCCCGTCCAGCCGGGCACCGTCGTGGCGTCGGTGCGCGGGCCTGCCGCGGCGCTGCTGGCAGGCGAGCGGACGGCTTTGAACTTCCTGCAGCACCTGTCGGGCATCGCGACGGTGACGCAGGCCTTCGTGGCGGCCGCGGAAGGCGCCAAGGTGCGCGTCACCGACACGCGAAAGACGACGCCGGGGTTGAGATCGCTGGAAAAGTACGCCGTGCGGATCGGTGGCGGGGCGAATCACCGGTCGGACCTGGCGTCCGGCATCCTCATCAAGGACAACCACATCGCGCTGGTGGGTTCGGTGCGCGAAGCCGTCCGGCGGGCGCGCGCCACCGCCCCGCACACGCTCCGTGTCGTGTGCGAGGTCGACGACCTGGCCCAGCTGGACGAAGCGCTGGAGGCGGGCGCTGAAGGCGTCCTGCTGGACAACTTCCAGCTCCGCGACATGGCCGACGCCGTTCAGCGGATCCGCGAGCGGCGGCCGCAGACGGTGATCGAGGCGTCCGGCGGCGTGACGCTGGACCGCATCCGCGAGATCAGCAAGACGGGCGTCGACGTGATCTCGACGGGATCGATCACGCACTCGGCGCGGGCCATCGACTACTCGTGCGAGATCCGGCCGGTCGAGGGGACCGCACCGGCACGTCCGCCGCGGTAGCGCAGGCTCGTGCAAGAGGCGGGACCGGCAACGACTTCGGCGCCCCCGACGGTCGAACGACTGTCGGCGGTCCTGACCACGCGGTGGCTGGGCCGCGCCTATGAGTGGTGGCCGGAGTGCGCCTCGACCAACGACCTTGCCGGCGAGCGGGCCCGGGCCGGCGCGCCGCGGGGCTTGGTCATCGCGGCCGACGCGCAGACGGCGGGACGCGGACGACTGGGGCGAACGTGGCACTCGCCGCCCGGGGCAAACCTGTACGTGTCGATCCTGCTGCGCCCCAGCCGCCCGCCGCCCGAGATTCCGCCGCTGACGCTGCTGGCAGGCGGCGCGCTGGCCAGCGCGCTCGCCGGTCTCGGGTTTGCGCCGCGTCTCAAGTGGCCCAACGACGTCGAGCTGGTCGACGACTCCACGCGCAGGCGCAAGGTGGCGGGGATCCTGACGGAGATGTCCAGCGCGGGTGAGCGCGCGCACCACGTCGTCGTCGGGGTCGGGCTGAACGTCAACGGCGTCGACTTCCCCCCCGAGATTGCCGACCGCGCGACGTCGCTTCGGCGCGCTGCCGGGGGCGAGCCGCTGGACCGCGCCGCCGTGCTGGGCGCGTTCCTGAACCACCTGGAACCGCTGCTCGATGAGTACGACCGGCGCGGTCCGCCCGTCGCGATCGCCGCTTTCGAGGCCCACGCCGCCCTGCCCGCCGCCTGCCGGGTGACCGCGCCGGGGCGGCCGAACGAGCGGCTGGAAGGCGTCGCGGTGGGCGTCGATCCCGATGGCGCCTTGCGCCTACGGGACGACACAGGGCACATTCACCGCGTCCTCTCCGGAGAGATCCAAACATGACCAGCTTCGAATCCTTGGTTCTGGGCGTCGTCCAGGGCGTCACCGAGTTCTTGCCGATCTCGTCGACGGCCCACCTGCGCATCGTGCCCGCCCTGCTCGGCTGGTCGGATCCGGGCGCCGCCTACACCGCCGTCCTGCAGCTGGGCTCGCTGCTGGCGGTGGTCGGCTACTTCCTGCCCGAGCTCTGGAAGATGCTGCGCGCCGCGCTGGCCAGCGTGACCGACCGGAGCCGCCCGCCCGAACGGCCCGCGCGCGAGCTGGTCTACTTGATCGTCGGCACCATCCCGGCCGGCCTCGCCGGCGTCGCGTTCCGGCACGCCATCGAGGGGTCGCTGCGCTCGCTATGGGTGATCGCGACCGCGCTGGTCGTCGTCGCCCTGCTGCTGGCGGTCGTCGAGCGGCGCGCCCGTCACGTGCGCGAATTCGACGAGATCACCCTGCGTGACGCGCTGCTGATCGGCTGTGCCCAGGCGTTCGCGATCATTCCGGGCGTCTCGCGCTCGGGCAGCACGCTCATGGCCGCCATGGCGCTGGGCCTCAAGCGAGAGGCCGCGGCGCGATTCTCATTTCTGCTGAGCGTCCCGGTCGTCGCCGCGGCGGGCATCTTCGAGATGCCCAAGGTCCTGAGGGCGCACGATCTTCAGGGCAGCACGCTGGTCATCGGCCTCATTGCGGCGGCGGTGTCCGGTTACGCGAGCATCGCCTGGCTGCTCCGGTTCCTGCGCGCGCGCAGCACCATCCCCTTCATCGTCTACCGCGTGATCCTGGGCCTGGCGCTGATCGCGATGTTGGCGACCGGCCGGTTGTAGCTCAAGCGGCGATCGACTCGGCGCCCTTCTTCATCATGCCCGCCAGGGCCGTGTAGGCGGCGGTCCAGGCAGCCCTGACCTCGGTCGTGAACGCCGGCCCAAGCCCCTTTTCCAACGTCCAGAGCAGCGCGGCGCCGACGGTGCCGTAGTCGGCGTCCTTCACGCCGTACCCGACGTGCTTGCGTCCCAACCCCTCGACCGCCGGGCCCAGCTCGTCGGGTGCGTCGAGCTTGCTGACGGCGTACCCGATCATCTGCATGAGCTTTTGCCCCTGCGCGCGGATGTCGTTCTTGAACAGCGGCCGCAGCGACGGGTCGAGCTCGAACAGCCGGCCGTAAAACAGCGCCGCCGCCTGGTCGGCGATGGGCACCACCTGCGCGAATGTTTGTTGAACCAGCGACTTCTGCGACGGCGTCATGATCCCTCCCTGGCAGCGTCACCAGTGTCTCGCCGGCCCGTTACCCGAGCGTTTCCGACCGGTCTAATCGGCGTAAAAATGAGCCACCGCGGCATTCGGCCGGCGCGCGCAGACAAACCCTGCCGTGACCCCGAGGGGTCAGAATGTTAGGCTTGCTGGCTCCCGGTCGGACTCTTACCTTCAGGAACCCTTTTGTCCGCCGGAACCAGAACTTAGGAGGCCCCCATGCGGCGAGCCGCGTCCCGTATCTTTGCGACATCCTTGCTTCTTCTCGGATTTGGCTGTGCGTCCCCGTCTACGCTCGGTGGCAGCGGCGGTGGCAACGGCTCCGGGAACGGCGGCTCACCGGGTAACGGCGGCAGCAACCCCGGCGCGGGCGGGAGCAACCCCGGCGCGGGCGGCACGCATGCGAGCGGCAACGGCGGCAGCAATCCCGGCACGGGCGGCACGCACACCGGCGGGGGCGGCGCGGCCGGACCGGCCTGCACGCCGACCGACAGCGAGCTGGTCAACGCGAACGCTTACTACTGCACGACCCCGGCGCTCGGACTGCAGGGATCGATCTACCCGTACGGCGACGGCATGTCGTGCCCGTACTCGCCGACGACTCCCCCGGCGACCAACTTCTGCATGGGCGGCAAGTGCTGCCTGGCCGGAACGACCAAGGTCGATACGACGTTCGCGGCCTGGGGCTGCGGGATCGGCGTCGAGCTGGATGACGTCAACATGACCAAGATGCCGTACGCCGGCTCGGTCAACTGCTTCCAGATCAAACTCACCGGGTCGAGCGGTGGTAACAGCGTGCAAGTCGGATTCACCCAATCCGCGAACCCGCCCACCGGTGCCGTTGCGCCGTTCACGCTGATTCCGCCCTTCACGGACGGCTACTCTGGCAAGGTCTGCTTCAGCGACGCGACGTGCCCTGCCTGGGCGACCACCGCGCAGTGCGCAAAGACCGGAACCAACGGGACACCCGTTGACATGCAGATCCAGATCAACGGCGGCAGCACCGCCGGTGCTTACAACGTTTGCTTGACCAGCATCGTACCGGTCAGTGGGTCAACCGGAACGGGCGGATCGGGTGGCGGTGGTACTTCGAGCTGCGCCACTCCCGGCGGCTCGGGAACCATCAGCGATCAGTTCGGCGCCGCCCACGTGAGTTGT
>JBJMQQ010000093.1:0-5131 GCA_045802645.1 Polyangia bacterium | reverse complement strand
TGTGCGCTGGGTCCCGCGGCCGGCCTCCTCGCCGGGGCGGCGATCACCGCCGGCCGTTGCATTGAGACGCCGGGCGCGTCACGGTAGATCGCAACGGCGGCAGAGGACGCCGGGCAGGGTGGTACCTCCAGACATCAGCCTTCCGCCAGAAGCGCGTCGAACACGTCTGCGTATGGGCAGCCACGGTTTCCGCGATTCCCCGGATTGCCTCTGTTCCCGGCATTGCCCGGGTTTCCCGAGTTACCGATGTTGCCGTAATTGCCCATGTGCTTGTCGACGACCTGGTCGTCGTGCAGCTCGCCGACATAGCCGCCGGCCATGGCGTGCACGTGGCCGCCGCGCAGTTGACCGACAGGATGGCCGTCCAGCGCATAGATGTAGCGCCCGTTGATGTACCCGGCAGCTTGGCCCGATGTTCTGTAGACCCACCCCATCGTCCCTCCGTCTCAGCCGTCCCCCGAGGCCGATCTCGTGAGTGATAACGTCCGTATCCAGCACGACACTAACGGCCGCGCACGGTACCCGTCAAGTGTTCAGTGGGCTACGTCGACGGCAGTGAAAGCGAGACGCCCATTCACACATGGGCCGGGTAGCGAACGTCCGCGAAGATCTACCTCAAGGCCCGTAGGCGCCGGTCGGGACGCCGAACAGGCGTTCGTGGGTCGCCACTTCGTGACAGCCCATGCAGGACGACACGCGACCCGCCGAGGTCACCTCGCCGGACGGGAGAATCGTCGCGTAGACCCAACCCTGGTCGGTGTCGGGCGTCGGCGGATCGACCCGCCACATCATGTACAGCCCCGCGAAGTCGCCGGTGCGGAAGACGCCGCCGTCCCCCGACGCGTAGGGATAGAAGTGATCGGCGGTCGGGGATCCACCGTCGCCACGGTAGCTGGTCGGCTCGTATCGGCCGGCGTCCACCTTCTCAGCCCGCCAGGACTGCTTGACCACCACCTGTCCCGTTTGAGGCCCGGCCGGATAGGCCATGCGGTTCTTCGCGAACACCGAATACAGCTTCTGACCGTGTGTGCTCGAATCGCTGGACTGGCTGGGTCGCGGCACGCCCGGCAGCGGAAGCCGGCACAAACTGGGCGCCCAGCGCAATTCGTCGTCGACGCGGCCCCAGCTCAGGTAGGTGTCCGCGATCTGCCGCGCGATCTCCACGAAGGCGGGCACCAACACCGGCCCGCCGTCGCTGCCGCCGTCCATCCCGGCCACCACGCCTCCGGTTCCCCCAAGCGGGCCACCGGTTCCGCCCGTGGCGGCGGTGCTGCCACCCATGCCGCTGCCGCCCGTGCTGGCGGTGCTTCCACCGGTGCTGCTCCCGCTGATTCCGGCGTGACCACCTCCAACGCCCCCCACGTCCGCGCCGCTCTTGTTGCAGGCGCCGGTCCACGCGGCCAGCGAGCACACCACCATCGACCACACCAGCGCTTTCATGCGGACTCCAACGCTAACACGAACCTCGGCGCGACGAGTTTTCAGCGTGGCTGTCTATTCTTCACCGCTCCGCACGCGCAACCGCCCTTGCGTCGCGGCCGTGGGTGGGTGTCCCAGTTCTTGCAATGCAGGTAACCATGCGCGCCAACGTCATGTCAGCCTCGGTTCGCTGGTTCCTGGGTCTTGCGGTTCTGGCCCTGACCTCCCGGACCGTCCGCGCCGATGAAGGGAAGCCGCCTACCGACATGCGCTTGGAATGGGCGGGAGCCGAGGTGCTTCCCCTGTCGGTGAACGCCGGCTCCGTCCCCTCGTGGGACACGCCCCCAACGCGATTCCGGGCGGGCCTGGGCGGGATGCTGCGCGGCCCGCGGCTGCGGTGGACGAACGTCTACTGGACGCCGCTGGAGGCGGGCGCCTTTGTGGCGAGCAGCGGCTCGGGCGCCGAGCGCATCGTGCTGATGCAGGTCGCGACCGAGGGGGGGCTCCGGCTGCCCGTCGGTCCCGGCACGTTCGAGCTGGGGGTGGGCGCCGGACTGGGTGGGCTGTCCATCGACTACGCCACCCATTGCGACGGCACCTGTGCGATCGGTGGGGTGGGCCCGATGCTGTCGCCGGTGGTGCGGTACCTGCTGGACGCAGGGCACTGGTCGGTCGGGCTCGTGGTGCGCGGCGCGGTGCCCCTGCGCGTTCCGCACGGCGAGTGGCTGTCCACCATCACCGGCTTCGGCGCGCTGGTCATGGGCGGCGTGGAGGTCGCCTTCGGATCGTAACCGGCCCGAGGGGCCCGGCGTGGCGCCGAGTGAAAGCGAAACGTCCGTTCACACATGGGCCGGTTCGACCGCCTCGCAGCTCCTCGACGGCCGCGCCGAGATCCGAAGCTCGGCGCAGCTCGCTAACGGCCGGGCTTGCGCGCATGCTCCTGGCCATGCGTCAGATCTGGATCACCAGGACCGGTGCACCGGAGGTACTCGAGCTGAAAGACGCACCTGATCCGGAGGTGGGCGCGGGGCAGGTGCGGGTACGGGTGCGCGCCAGCGGGATCAACTTCGCCGACCTGCTGGCCCGTGTCGGGCTCTATCCCGACGCGCCAAAGCCGCCGTGCGTGGTCGGCTACGAGGTGTCCGGCACCGTCGATCAGATCGGCGCGGGGGTCGACGGACTGGCGGTGGGTGATCGGGTGCTGGCGATGTGCAAGTTCGGCGGCTACAGCGACGTGGTGGTGGTGCCAGTCGCGCAGATCGTCAAGATGCCGGCGCAGATGACATTCGAGCAGGGCGCGGCCTTTCCGGTGGTCTACGTGACCGCCTACGACATGATGCTGTTCAACGGCCACCTGCGGCCGGGCTCGAGTGTATTGATCCATTCGGCGGCGGGCGGCGTGGGCCTTGCGGCGATGCAGATCGCCAAGACGCGTGGCTGCCAGATCCTGGGCGTGGCCTCCGCGTCCAAGCATGACTTTCTGCGCGCGCAGGGCTGCCAGCACCCGATCGACGCCGGTGGCGACTTCGCGGCCCAGGCGCGCGCCGTGGTGGGCGCCAAGGGTGTCGATTTGATCCTCGATGCCGTGGGCGGGCGATCGTGGACCCAGGGTTACGAGCTGCTCGCCCCCTGCGGCCGCCTGGTGGCCTTCGGCCTGTCGTCCGCCTCAGTGGGCAACAAGCGCAATCTGGTGCACGCCGTGCGACAGCTGCTGTCCATCAAGAAGTGGAACCCGATGAAGCTGATGAACGACAACAAGACGATCAGCGGCACCAACGTGGGCCACCTCTTCTCACGCCCCGACTTGATCGCTCCTCAGCTGACCGCGCTGATGGAGATGTACGTCAACGGCGAGCTGGCCCCCCACGTCGACCGCACCTTCCCTTTCACCGAGGCTGCCGCCGCGCACCAGTACATCCATGACCGCAAATCGAAGGGCAAAGTGTTGCTGGTGCCCTGAAGCTCTCACGTCACCGTCAGTGGCCGAGGGCGATCACGCGCGAGCCGCCGGCCCACCGGACTTCCAGCTCGACGGGGCCGGTGGCCGAGGCTTCGACGTGGGGGGAATCGGCGGGGGAGCGGCGGGCGGCGCAGCTGAGATCGATCGACGCGTCGGGGCCGAAGGGGTAACGGCGGACGCCGTGGGCCTCGGTCAGTCGGACGTCCCACAGCAGGCGCCGGACGGCGGCGTCGGGGCGGAGGCCGAACACGTACTCGAGGAGGACGGCGATGGGAGGCAGGCCCGTCCAGCCGACGAAGTTCGCCTTCGCAGGTTTGCCCGGCGCGGCGGATTCGGGCGCGTAGTTTTCGAACAGCGTGCCGGTTTTCTCGAAGACGGCGACCACGTTGTCCAGGTGGTTGCGCGCGATCTCGTGCGCCAGGGCGTCGCGGCCAACCTGGGTCAGCCCGCGCAGCACCATGTACGTGGTGGGCGCCCAGACGGCGCCCTTCCAGTACCCGCCGCCGGCGTCGTAGCTCGGGTGATCGGCCGACAGCGACGGGACGCGGTGCGGGCGGTTGAAGGCGCGTGGGTCCTGAAGATGCGCGACGAACGGCCCCAGTCGCGCGGGCGGCACGATCCCCGCCAGCAGTGCCCAGTAGCCGCCAATGCTCTTGACGTGGTTGGAGGCGCCGTCGTCGAACCGATCGCAGTAGAACCGGTCCGCCGCGCTCCAGAGGCGTTCATTGACGAACTTGCCCAGGCGCGCGGCCTCCTGGCGCATGTCAGCAACCTCCGCGTTCGCCTGGCCGCCCAGCGCGCGCCCCATCTCCGCCAGCAGGCGCGCGGATAAGATCTGCTGCAGGGTTGCGTCGATCCAGGTCATGCGCCCGTGGTAATGCTCGCGGTCGGCGTAAGGGGTGTCGGTCGGAAGGCGCGGCTGGTTGTCCATGCCGCAGCCCCAGCCCGTCGACCAGTAGCTGCCGTCTGGCCAGGTCCGGTAGGCACGCAGCCACTGGTGATAGGCGCGCAACACCGGAAACACGCGCGCCAGCCGATCGCGATCGCCGAAGTTTCGGTAGTGCTCCCACTCGGCCCACGCGGTCACGTTCGGGCCCGTCGACGACGGATCGAAGCGCGGAAAGCGGTCGTCTCCCAGCGCCCGGCCGATCTCGCGGCAGATGAACCCATCCGGGTGCTGCTTGGCATAGAAGTTGTCGAGAGTCCGAACGAATGGAAAGGCGCGCGCACCGTAACGCCCGAAGAGCGTCATGAAGCAGGAGTCCCACAAGAAGACGCAGTCGTTGAACGCCGGGTCTATGAAGCGCGCCACGAAGCCGCTGGCCGGCGCCGGCCGCCGCAAATTCGCGAACGCCAGCTCCCACGCCTTCCGGGCGCAGGCGATGGCCGATGCGTGCCCGTCCCAGAAGGGCTCTGGCAGCAAGTGCCTGGCCTGGTCGAACGCCGGCGGCGCGACGGCCTCTGGCGGCATCTGCAGGAACGTGTTGTGCGCCACCAGCGGGTTGCGGACGTAGGTGTCGTACGGCGCGCGGATCCAGGGGCCCCGGTGGATGGGCTCGGCAGCGGGCGGCGGCGCCGGGGCCTGGGGTTGCGCGCCCGCCTCACGCAAACCGATGGCGGTCGCGGCGGCGGCAGGCGAGACCATCAACAAGCGGCGCCGGGTCACCATGGTTGGACGTAGAAGAATAAACGACGAAAACAATGTCGCCCCGCAAGGACATCTGAGCCGAGGCTGGCGTGAGGCGGTGGAGT
>JBJMQQ010000092.1:0-19780 GCA_045802645.1 Polyangia bacterium | reverse complement strand
GCTCGAAGGCGTAGTTCAGCGCGTGTCCCGCCTCGTGGCGCAGGTACATGAGCACCTCTTCGCGCGTGTACTCGAAGAGGTGGTCGTTCACGAGGCGCCACAGCGTGGGATTCGCCAGGTACCACGGCACGTTCACGCTGACGGCGCGGTCGGCCGTCCAGAAGTCGTCGTCGCCCAGGTAGTAGGCCGGCACGAAGGTGATCCCCTTCGCGCGCAACTCACCGATGACCTGCTCCACGCATTCGGCCAGGGAGCCTTCGGGCCGCAGGTCCAGATCGCAGATGCGGGTAGCCAGCAGCTTTTGCTGCCCCACCTCCCGGAGCACCGTCGTCGGCAAGATCGGCGCGGCGCCTCGGGATGATCTCTGCCGGGTGCGAAGAGCCGCGACCGCCATGGCGCCTTTCGTTTATCATGCCCCCTGCCCCCCGGCCCGCCAAAACCTTCATAAAAATATTCCCGTGATTGTGGCGGCTATCACCTTAATTTCATTTGGCTATCCAGCATGCAAACCCGCTCCCGGAAGTTGTAATGGGCATGGGTCCCAAATACCGTAATATTGCGACCGGACGCGCCATGAGGTTGGGCAGAAGTCATGTGGCGGCGCGGGTCTAGCTGGTCTCGGGCGGCTCTGGTCATGTCCGTCTACCTGGTCCTCGGGGTGGCGGCGCTGGTGTGGGGAAACCTGCGCGGGCACCCGGACGTCTGGCGCCTCGACGGGGGCGAACCGGCCCTGGCGATGACCTTCGCCAGCCTCCTGTGCGGGCTGGCCGCCGGCCTGCTGGTCGTTTTCCTGTCCCGGCTGGCGCTCTACCGGTTCGACTGGGCCCGTTCGCTGCACCGCGAGCTGCGCCACATGCTGTTCCCGCTGACCGAGGCTGAGATCATCGTGCTGGCGGCCGCCTCGTCCGTTGGTGAAGAGCTGTTCTTCCGGGGGGCGTTGATGCCGGCGGTCGGCCTCGTCCTCTCCAGCGCCGTCTTCGCCCTGCTGCACATCGGGCCCAAGGCACGCCACCTGCCCTGGACGGCCAGCTCGTTCGGGGCCGGGCTGCTGTTCGGCGCCATCTTCCTGTGGACGGGGGACCTGACCGGTCCCATCGTCGCGCACTTCCTGGTGAACTACCTCAACCTGCGCCACGTGGCGCAGGTCGAGCTCCGCTGAGTCGCTAGCGGCGAACCATGCCGACCGGTCGCCAGCCACCGGCGCGCTGGCCCAGCACCAGGATCAGCATGTCGGTTTTGCCCAGCGAGACCGCCGCGTAGAGCTGTCCGCCCGTGTCCTCGAGATCGGGCGGAAGCTTGCCGATCGCCGCGCGCAGCGCCGCCGCCGTCACGAGCCGGACGGAGTGGGGTCGTTGCACGCCTTCGGACATGAGATCGACCAGCATCTGTTGCAGGTCCGCCCGTCGGGTGACGGTCCTGCCGTTGGTCTTGAAGGGCAGCGCCGCTTGGTCCAGCAGGCGGCCGACGTCGCCGCCGGCCAGCGCGGCAAACCAGCGCGTCGCCGCGTCGTTCGCCCCGGCATCCCCCGCGCTGGGGGGCGCGGTGTTCTCGGCCGCGCCGTGCGGCGACGGCGGCGGCTCGGGGGTGCCCGTCGATTCGGCGGCGGCGACCTCGCGATCCAGGGCGGCGCGCTTGCCCCGGTGGGCGTCGTCGCCGTCCAGGTGCTGCAGCCGCCGCTCGCCACCGCCGACGGCTGGTGCGGCCGCGGGCGGGCGCGGCGGATCCAGCAGCGTCGGCTTGTCGCCGGCGGCCGAGGCGTTGGCCAGGATGTACGGTTCGGCGCCCGACGTGGCGCACTGCCGTTCGTCCCGATAGAACCGCCAGTGAACGTAGATCTTGCCATTCGACGACCGGATCCCGCGCGGCGGATCCGGGTAGGGCCCGGCCGTGTACGCGACGTCGACGGCGGCGACGTCGTACTCCATCAGCCCGGACGAACGGGCGACGCCGATGCGATCGATGGTGCCGTCCCCGTTCAAGATGATCTCGAGCTCGGTGACCAGGTTCCGGTTGTTGAACGGGCTGGACCCTGGCTTGTCATCCCACTCTTCGAGCTGACCGAACCCCCACAGCTCGTGGATGCTCCGGTGCATGCGCGCGATGTACGCGGCGAACGGGGCGGCGCGCGTGTTCAGCGCCGTCTGGTTCCCCGGCCGGACCTCGGGGATGAAGTTCTCGACCGCAGCGCGCACGCGCGCCAGCTTCTGCTGGAACTTCCCCTGCCGCGTCGATCGCGTCTGCTGGGCCAGCCGCCGCTCGGCGTCGGCCGCCGCACCGAACATGTACTCGTAGTCCTTCGCCGACAGCGCCAGCTTCATCTTGTTGCCGTCGGGCAGGTGGGACGGGTCGCTCTTGTCGCCGCGGGTCGCGCGCGACGGCAGCGGGATCTCGCCGTCGGACGCGTGCGGCAGCGACAGATCAGCGGTTTCGGGCGTGAGCTCGTGGTGCTTGGGCGCCGGATCGCGCAGCGCCAGCAGCGACTTGCGCGTCTGCTCGCGCTCGTCGTGGGGCTGCGACACCTCCGGGTTCTGATGCGGCGTCACCTCGGGCGCGCTGCGACCCATCAGCGACTTTTGCTCGTCGAGCTGCGCGATCTTCGCGTCCTGCGCGCCCGGGTGATCGTCCTGGCGCTGGGACTTCGCGGACGCCGCTTGCTGCCCCTTCTGGTTCTTCAGCAGATTCGTGTCTTCCGCGCGCGTCTCGACGGCGACCCGGTTGTTCTTCTGCGCCAGGAACTTCGCGTCGGGCGGCGGCGGGACGTCCTTGTCGTTGTCGAGGTCCACCATCTTCTCGTGCGCCTTGCGCTCGGGCGGTGGTGGAGGCGGCGGCGGTGCCGCGGGGGGCGGCGGAATCGCCACCTCGGGCTCCGGCTTCTGCGGCTCGGGCGGCTTCTTCTCCTGATCCTTCTTCGCCTGCTCGGGCGGCTTGACCGCCGGCTTCTTCAGCTTCTCTTTCTCGGGCGTCACCTTCTCGAGCGGGTCCGGCGACTCGGGCGTCGGCTCGATGGGCGGAAGATTGTCGGGCAGCGCCGTCTGGTCGGCCGCCTGGAACGCGACGTCGACCTCCTCGGCCTTCTGCGCCTCTTCGCGCCCGCCGTATACCCACGCCGCGATCACCAATGGCGCGACGAGATTGAAGTGCAGCAGCAGCGATATGAGTGCGCCGCGCGAGAGGGACCCGCGCGCGCGTTTTGCTAACCGCTGCTGCATCGGAGGGCGTCAGCGTAGCACGCGAATCCCGCCCGGATGCAGGAAGGTGGAATCGTGATCTAGGTCAAGCAGACGAAGCGCGTGTCAGCTCCGCATCTTGCGGTACACGCCGACGACCAGGCCGATGAGGTTCACGGCCTTGAAGTCGCGCTTGCGGACCAAGATCGGCTGCATGGCCGCGTTGGCCGGCTGGAATCGGATGGTGTCGCCTTCGGGGTAGTACCGCTTCACGGTCGCTTCGTCGTTGATCATCGCCACGACGATGTCGCCCCGGTTGGCCTGGAGCTGTTTGCGCACGAAGATGTAGTCACCGTCGAAGATGCCGTCTTCGATCATCGAGTCGCCCTTCACGCGCAGCGCGAAGACTTCCTTCGTTTGCCCGATGAAGAAGCGATCGACCTTGACCGTGTCCTCGACGTTCTCGACGGCCAGCAGCGGCGCGCCGGCAGCGACGCGACCGATGATCGGAATCTCGACCATCTCCTCGTCACGCGTCGGGGAGCGCACGGGACCGCGCGGGCCCACCGGCCGCAGCGCGCGCGACTTCAGGTCCTCACGCTGGAGGTGCCCCTTCTTCTCGAGCGCGCGCAGGTGATCGTTCACGCCGTTGGTCGAGCGAATCCCGAACTGCAGGCCGATCTCGCGCAGCGTCGGCGGATAGCCCCGCTCCCGGATGGACTGCGTGATGAACTCGAGGATCTCTCGCTGGCGGTCCGTGAGGATGCCCCGCGTATCGTCACGAACCAGCGTCAGCGAGCCCATCGAAGCCTCCTCGGAGTTTTGTCCCAACACCTGAACATACGTAAGGTACGGAACAAATGTCCTGTATGTCAAATAAATCGGTCGTCAGAGGTGGGATTGCGTACGTCCGACCGGCGGTGACGGCCGTAGTTCATCCATAGCGATGAGCGCAAAAACAGCAGCTCTTCCGTACTTTTGGCGTGCGAGCGGCAGTTCTGTCGCCAATACTTTTCGACCGTTGAGCAAGTCGATTGCCGCCGCCTTGCTTCCCGCTTTCGAACGCGGGAAGGAAAAGGCCCGCGACCGAGAATTGCTCGGGCGCGTGGCCGATGGAGATGTTGCCGCGCTGCGCGTGCTGTACGACGAGCAGGCCCCGCGGGCCCTCGCCGTCGCCCGCCGAATCCTCCGCAACGCGGAAGAGGCCGAGGACATCGTCCAGGAGACGTTCCTGGAGCTTTGGAAGCGCGCGCCCCAGTTCGACGGTCGCAAGGGCGGCGCGGTCGCCTGGGTGATCACGATCGCGCGCAGCCGCGCCATCGACCGTCTGCGCGCCGCGGGCACTGCCGGTCGCGCCATCGAAGGCGCCGAGACCGCGGTCGACACGCACCCGACCATTCCCCTTTCACCGGCCGAGCACACCGAGCGCCGCTCGACCGAATCGCGCGTCGCGGACGCGCTGGCCGCCCTGCCCAAGGAGCAGCGGCAAGCGATAGAGCTGGCTTATTTCGACGGGTTATCGCAGACGGAAATTGCCACGAAGACCGGCAGCCCCCTTGGGACCGTCAAGATGAGGGTTAAGTTGGCCATCGGAAAATTGGCAACACTCCTCAAAGACGATCTCGCGTGAACGGTCGCGACGTCATGATGACCTGCGACGAGTTCAAAGGGCTCGCGCCCGCCTACGCGCTCATCGCGCTGGACGAGGACGAGCGGCGCGCATGCTCGCATCACCTGGCCAGCGGCGCGCCTCACCGCGGCTGCGTCGAGGCGGTCGAGCAGGCGTCTCTGGTCGCCGCGCGCCTGGGCACCGCCCTCGCGCCGTCGCTGCCACCCCCGCGCGTCTGGCAGAACATCGCCGCCGAGGTGCGCGCCCGCCGCCCCAGCGGCGCGCTGGCGACCGCGGCCGTGACGTCGCTGGAACAGGCGCGCCGGCGCGGCTTCTACCAGATCTGCGGGTGGCTGGTGGCCGTCACGCTGCTCGGCCTCTATCTCTACGCGTTCCCGTTCGACTTCCGCCGCCGGCAGGCCGGCGGCCTTGGCACGCCTGGGGAGCCCGAGACCGCCCAGCGCGGCGACGGAGCAGGCCCCGCGACGCAGCTGTCGCCCGGCCACTGACAGCCAACGGCGTTCAGGACACGCCGAACGGCTGTGACTGGAAAGTGTCCAGCACCAGCGTGCTCAGGCGGCGCCGCACCAGCACGACACCGGTCATGGCTGTGAGCGCGCACGCGACGACGTAGCCCACCACCGGGAACCAGCCGGCCGCCCACGCCGCCAGCGTGAACGCCGCCTCGCCGGCCAGCAGGCCCGTCGAGATGAGGAGCGCGTCGCGCCGCAGATCGAAGTAGTAGAGCAGCAGCACCTCCAGCAGCGTCAGCATCTGGGCCGCCGCGCCGATCGCCGCCATCCGGAACAGCGGCGTCGCGTCCGGCGACAGCCCGACCGCCTTCACCAGCAGCGGCGCCGCCGCGATGGCGATGCCGCTCGCGGAAGCCTGCACGATGCCGGCGCCGCGCAGGATGCGCTTGGCCTCGACGGAGATGCGGTCCGCCCGCTCCTTCAGCTGCTTCAGCGAGGCGCCCACCTCGATGTCCGCGTAGAACGCCCGGAAGCGCTGGTAGAACGAGGTCTCGATCTGCACGTAGATCCAGGCGAAGGCCGGGATGACCGAGAACCAGGCGATCGCCGCGATGGCGGCATAGAACGCGGCCGCGTCGCCGCCCATCACCAAGTAGACGACGATCTTGTCGGCCCAGATCGACAGGTAGTAGGCCAGCGCCGACAGCGCGAGCAGCCGGTATTCGCGAAACGCCGGCAGCAGCTGGGCCGCCTCGTCGGCGCGGCCGGGCACGGCGCGCGCGATGCCCTGGACCAGCATCCCCAGCGTCGCCAGCTGCCCCGCCGCGAAGCCGTAGAGGTATCCGGCCGGGCCGAACCCGAACGAGCGGTCGAACACCCAGGCCGCCAGCAGGCTCAACGGCGCGCCCACGCCAAACGCCCGCAGCACGACCGCCGGGGACGTCATGCCGCCGCCCACCGACAGCATCAGCCATTGCGCGCCCACGATCGCGCACAGCGGCGCGCCGACGACGGCCAGCGACAGCGGCAGGTGCATCAGCGCGACCACGACGATCCCCGTCACGGCGAACATCAGCAGCGTCAGCGCGGTCGCGCGTCGCAGCGGTGCGCCGATCTTCTCGACGTGGTGGTCGTACAGGCGGTCGGCGGTGTAGCGCGAGACCACCACGTGCACCGGCGCCGACAGCACGACCGTCACGGCGTAGACGACCGTCAAGAACCGCTCGATGACCTCGAAGTCGGTGCCGCTGCGGCGCGCGACCAGGCGCAGGCTGGTGAGCACCGCCGTCGTCAGCAGCCAGGGCGCGCTGGTGACCGCCACGCCCGTCAGGTACGCGCCGATCGTGCCGGCCAGCGATCCCCGGTCGATCATCCGTTGCAGCTTCCAGCCGATTCCCGCCACGTCTAAGCCTCCGCCGTTGCGCTGGGCGCGTCGCTGCTGACGACCGTCCCCGCCGGACCGCCCGCGCCCATCGACGCGTAGAGCGCGCGATAGGACGCCAGCATGTCCCGGCGCTGATAGAAGGTCGTCACACGCTTGCGCCCCGCCACGCCCATCCGGCGCCGCAGCTTGGGGTCGCGGGCCAGCGCGATCAGCGCCGTCGACGTCTCCTTGGGTATCGCGACGCGGGTCACGAAACCGCTGGCTCCGATGGCGCGATCGGCGGGCGTCCGCCCCTCGACCATCTCGCGGCAGGCGCCGACGTCGGTCGCGATGACCGGCACCCCGCAGGCGTAGGCCTCGAGGATGACCAGCGGCTGCCCCTCGCTGAAGCTGGTCAGGACGACGACGTCCAGGTCGGGGTAGATCTTGGCGGGCGGCATCGGCCCCAGGAACCGGATCTGCTCGGTGCGGCCGAGGCGCGCGACCAGATCGCGGCAGCGGCTCGCGTAGCCGCCGTCCTCGTCCATCGGACCGATGACCCGCACGTCCAGCTCGACGGAGCGCAGGGCCTCGTCGCAGGCGCGGATGAACGTGATGAGATCCTTGATGGGGACCACGCGCCCGACGAACCCGACCCGCATGGGCGGCGGCCGCAGCTCGATGACGTCTTCGCCCGCAGCGGCGGCAGCGTCGTCTTGCAACAGCGGCGGCGGATCAGCGGGCAGGTCGACGCCGTTCGGGACGATGTCGATCTTTTCGACGGGCGCCCCGTCGGCGATCTGCTTTTTCCGGTTCACGTCGGACAGGGTCAAGATGCGGGTCGATTGCGCATACGTGATGCGCGACAGCCCGCGGAAGAACCGCGACCAGATCCGACGCAACGGGGAGATGCGGGGCGCCCAGGTCGCTGTGCGCAGGCCGAACCCGCCGTCGTCAGCCTCGGCGGCGTCGCGGATCCAGTCGGCGCGCGCGAGCTCCATGTCGCGCTCGCGCGAGTAGATGCCGTGCTCGGTCAGCGCCATCGGGCGCCCCGTGCGGTGGCTCCAGACCGACGCGACCAGCCCGGCGTAGCCCGTCGACACCGCGTGGTAGCAGGCCGCCTCGACCACCGGCGCCGACAGCAGGCGCAAGACGGGCACGTGAATGGCCCGGTAGTGCCAGAAGAGATCGAGAAACGGCGCCTCGGCGGCGATCTGCTCCGCGATGTTGGTCAGCAGATCGAAGCTGGCGCGGCCGTAAAGAAACTCGGGCATGCCCAGGTCGTTGGTTGCGAGGTCCGCCAGGATGCTCCGCCAGATCTCCGGATCGGGATCGTCCTCCAGGTGCATCCGTCGCAGCCCGTCCAGCACCCGCGGCGTCGTGGCGCGCGCGTCGACCGCGGAGCGCAGCCGCCGGATCTCCTCGCGCAGCTCGGCGCGCTCGTCGCCGTCCAGCGGGGGCTTGGCCGTCTCCTGACAGAACACGCGATGCAGGCCGACGACGTTCTCCGGCAGCTGATAGCGCGGCTCGCCGTAGGCCGCCGGGTGCGACCCGACGTTCAGCACGGCGAACCGCAGCTCGGGATGCCCGCGGATGATGTCGTGCACCCAGGACGAGACGCCGCCCGAAACGAAGGGGTACGTCCCTTCGACCAGCAGGCAGACGTCGGGGATCGAGCTAGGACTTGTCAACAGGGACCTCCCGTGTGCCCGCGCGCGCGGGCACCTGAACGACGCCGACGGCCACGCTGACACCGTTCGTGCCGCGGCGGTGCAGGCCGGACAGCCGGCGCGCGGCGGACAGCTTGCGGTGAACGGCCAGCGGCGGCGGCGCGGCCGGGTGATAGCTGGCCAGCGCCGACGGGCTCTCCCAGGGCAGCGCGTGCGTGGCCAGCACGGCCTCGTCGCGCAGCGCGAGCAGCACGCTCTTCGCCTCGGCGCTCACCTGATCGACCGCCTCGTCGATCGCGGCCAGCGCAGCGTCCGGGTGCAGAACGGCCAGCTCCAGCCTGGCCCGGCCGATCGCCAGCTCCCCGGCGCGTGCCGGATCGGCCGCCGCGGCCGTCGCGTAGAACTGCCGCGCTTCGTGCGCCAGCGACGGAACCAGCGCCGGCTCGGCGAGCCCCGCCTCGATGGCGTCGGTCGCCAGCTCGGCGGCGTCCTGCGCGTCGTCGGCGGTTGGCTTGCGCGCGATCGCCTGCCGGAGCTGCGCGATGCGCGTCTCGAAGGAGGCGGTCATCTCTTCGAGGGCCAGCGCGGCCTCGACGGCCAGGTCGGGGTCGGCCGCCCCCAGCGCCCAGCGCAGCAGCGCCACTGCGTCGGCGTCCGCGCGTCGGGTCAGCGTCGCGATGATGGCCCGACGCTCGTCGATGCTGCCGGTCAGCAGCGCCTCGCAGCACGGCAGCGCCTCGCCCAGCCGGCGCAGCTCCTCCGCGCGCAGAGGCTCGATCTCGGGCGCGGCGGCGTCCGGATCCGCCTCGACCACCTCACCGCGACCGGCCGTCCCCAGCGCGATCGCCGCCAGCGGTGCCCCCGCGACCGGAATCGCGAAGCTGAACGACGCCCCCAGCCACCGCTCGCTGTTCGTGAGTGAGCGCCACACCAGGATCGGAATCATGGCCACCACGTGCAGGCCACCCGCGACGAGAGCGCCGCCATGCAGCGGACGCAGAACGACGAGCGCGACCGCCGCCAGGTCCAGCGCCGTCGCCAGCACCCACGGCGCGGCCGGCAGCGGACGATGCCGCAGGACCGCGACGTCGATTGTGCGGCTGCCGGTGCGCCCCCCGGCGGTCACCCCGTCGAGGTATGGCGTCCCCGGTCCCTGCCCCACCTTGAGGTCGGGCAGTGTCTTGGCGTGCGTCGTATAGGGCATCTTTAGATCGTGACCAGTGAGAGGCCACGCCCCTCGGTGCCGATGGCCTCACCATCGGCCGGGCCGATCGCCGTCGAGTCAGGGTTGCTCGCCGGGAGCTGACCCACGCGGCCGCCGCCCAGCGCGCCGCCGTCCGCGCCCGAGCGCGCCTTGTCGAAGGCCGGCGCCAGCCACTCGGCCACGACCTCCAGATCGCGCAGCGCGGCCGCTCCCATCCGGGACGCGCCCCGGGCGACCATCACCCCCACTGACACGCCGTCGACGACGATGGGCGCCGCCAGATCGCTGTCGGTCGGACCGGCGCCCGTGAGCTCCACGGCGCGCACGGCGCGCCCGCTGCGCAGCGCTTCGGCCGCGGTCGCGTCGGGCACATCCGAGCCGCCCGCCGCGTGCCAGGCCCCGGCTGACGCGAGCGTCGACAGTGGTCGCGAGTCCGACGAGGCCAGCTCCACGGCCGCCGCCCGGGCGCCCAGGCGGGCGACGATCAGCGTCAGGGCCGCCTCGGCGGCCGCCAGACGGTCGCCGGTCTCGATCTTCCGCGCCACGTCGCGCAGGAACGTCAGCGACAGGTCAAGACGATCGTTGCGGGCGCGCAGCGCCAGCGCCGCCTGCCGCAGCTCGCCCAGCGCGGCCGCGTCGCGGTTCGCCTTGGCTGCCACACCTTCCAACTTCTCTTCCAGCGCGTGCGCGTGACGCTCGTGAACCGAGGCGATCCACCCGACGATCAGCGCGCCGGCGAGCGCGCCCAGTTCCGACGGGGTCGCCAGCTCCTTCAGCGCCAGCGCCGGCGCCGTCCGCCACGAACCGCCCAGCAGCGCCAGCGCCGCCCACGCGATCGGCGCGCTGGCGACCAGCCCACGGACGCCGTAGCGCGCCGAGAGTGCCAGCACGACCAGCCATATCGGGTGCGGGCACAGCTTGCCGATGCCCAGGTGCGGCGCGCCTGACGCGACCGCCGTCCCGGCCAGGACGATCGCCGTCCCCGCCGCCGCCTCGATCCACAACCTCTTGTTAGAGATCTGCATGGAAGGTGACCCATCCGATCTGAAGGGTTCCGCGCAACCCAATCGTGGTTTGGTGGACGATGTCGTACGTGACCAGAAGGCGTGTGGACCAGGACGACGCGATCACCAGAGCCCCGCCCCCCTGAGTCAGCGTCTGGTTCTGCACGTTGTCGAACCCGAGCCCGCCGTGCAGCTCGAACCCGGCGCGACCGCCGGCGACCGTCTTGCGGTAGATGAAGCTGCCGTTGTCGATCGACGCCCGCGAGTACAGCGAGATGCGCCTGTAAAAGTCGGGCGGCATGTCGGCCCAAAGCTCGTAGTGACGGTAGGCCAGCACGCCGGCGTCGGTCAGCGCCGTACGCCGCACCAGCCGCTCGTCCAGCGATTCACCGCGAACGACGCGCTTGCCGTCGGTCCACAGGTTGAAGTCCAGGCCCGCCCAGGCCAGCGTCTGGTCCGACGCCGGGGAGGTATCGCCGGGGATGAGCGGCCGCAGCATGAGCCGCCGTTCCTGGATGCCGCCGTCGAACAGCACGATGCGATCCTTCGGGAACAGGAACAGGTGCCCGGTCACGCCCGTCATCGTCCCGCCCTCGTGGATCGTCACGGGGGCATCGTTCCACTCCTCGTTCAGATCGCCGTGGATGTTGACCTGGACGTTGTCGCCGAAGGGCGAGTCGAGCTCGGCCTGGCCGCCGAGGCCCCACGCGCTGGTGAACCCGGGAACCGGGCGGCCGTCCGCGTCCTCGCCGACCGTCGACGAGTAGCGGCCGTCGGCGCCCAGCAACAGCGAGGCGCCCGACCGGTGACCGAACATGACGTAGCCGCCGAGCCCCGTCACGTTGCCCGCCTCCCGCACGACGCTGGTGCCAACGACCTGGTCCGCGTGCCAGTCCTGCGAGGAGTCATGCCAGGCCAGAAGGCCCGCCTGGTGGTGGGCCCCGAACGGGACCGCGCCCCCGGCCTGCGCGCGCCACGACCAGGCCTGGGGGTCCGAACGGAGCTGCCCGCCGCCTGCCACTTCGGGCGTGCTGCGGTAATGCATCCGTTCGTATGACGTCACCAGCGTCGCGTCGGCGCTCTCGCCCGTGCTCGCCGTGTCCGTCAGCGCCGAGTGGTACTGCAGGCTGGCGGCGCGGAAGTTGGCCGCCCGCTCCAGCGCACGGCCGTAATCCTTCTTATGAATCGACGTGGGCAGGTCTTCGGCCAGGCTTCGCCGGACTTCCAGCTCACCCTTCAGGTCTCCGTCCGCTTCCAGCGCCCACGCCAGCATCTCTCGCCCACGCACATTCTTGGGATCGAGGGTCAAGTACCGCTTGAGCACGCGCGCGCCCCCGTCCCAGTCCTTGTTCATCAGGTGGGCATCCGCCTGGTTCAAGGCAACCTCTTCATCGAACTTGGGGGCGGGAGGCAACATCGACTCGTAGAGCCGGTCCGCCAGCACGACGTAACCCTTCCGCGCTTGAATGCGCGCCAGCCAGAGCTTGGACGCGCGATCGGTCGGGTTGGCGCCGATCTCCAGCTCGGCGATGTGGTGCTCGCGCTGCGCCTCTTCCTCGCGGCCGAGCGTGTACAGGGCTTCGCCGCGTAGATAGTGGAGCTCGGGGTCGTGCTCGTGTCCGCCAAAGTGGTGGGCCTTCTCCAGCGCTTCCGCCGCGTATTCGAACTTGCCGGCCGCCTCCGCGGCGCGCGCCGCGTCGCGCTCGGCGGAAGCGTCGTAAGGCAACGTCTTCAAGATCTGTTCGAATTCGGCGCGTGCCTTCTCCATGTCGCCGCGCGCCAGCGTTTCAGTCGCTTGCTTTCGAAGCTCCTCGATCTTGCGTGCCTCGTCCGCCGGCAGCGGCTTGTTCCCGGCCAGGGGGCGCTCTTGCGCCCGGGCGCTCGACACCAGGACGAAGTAGAGGGCGCCAGCGGCGAAAATGGCCGACGTCGCTCGTGTCAGACAGGTACGGACGCTCGTCGTCGTGACAACCACGGCGGCGACAAGCTGCAACCACCATGCCCGGATCTCATCGGCGCGCGCCCAGTGATTTCGGGGGCATTCTCAGCGATTCGACTAGAGAACACGTCACGACGTCGTAACGCGCCCACGGCTGAGGGTTACCCGGCGGCTTGACAGCCCAACGGCAGACCCTACGTTGCGATCGTTTTTACTCATCCACGGAGGCGATCATGCGCAAGTTGCAGCAGGGCGGAATGTTCGTGTTGGCGTTGGCTCTCGCAGTCCCCAGCTTTGTCGCGGTGCGGTCAGCCGTTGCCAAGACGGCCGCCAGCGGCGACGAGGCCGGCGGAGCTCCCTTGTCAAAGGACGACCAGGAGAAGCTAAAAGAGCACAACAAGCTCCGCGACCAGATCAAGAAGGTGAAGTACCCGGCGGCGAAGTCCACCATCGTGTCGCACGTCAAGGGTCTGAAGGCGGACGACAAGAAGTGGTTCGATCAGACGTTGCCCGACAAGACGTACACCTCGGCTGACGAGGTCTACTCGGCGCTGGGCTGGGAAACGGCGCCCGCCGGCGGCACCGCGGCCAAGTAGCCCGAGACGCACCGGGCGACCTTGCAGTTGCGCACGCTCCGGGCACTCGCACTACTCACGCTCAGCGTCCTGCCCGCGTGCGCGCATGCGCCGCCACGCGGGGGGAACGCTTCGCTCGACAACGTCAAGCGCTGGTGGATCCTGATCGGATCTTCACCAGCGCTCGACGTGATCGACTGGCGGAACCAGTCGGCCGGCACGCAGATGGCCGTGCTGGCCGGCGACCCGCGGATTCCGCTGTCGTCGCTGCCGCGCGACGCGATCCGCCTGGCTTATTTGAGTATCGGCGAGGCTGACCCCCGCCGTGACTACTGGAACGAAGTGCGGACCGCACCGTTCCTGATCGAACCAAACCCGTCGTGGCCCGAGAACATCCGGGTCGACCTGCGCGATCCGCAGTGGCAGGCGGTGTTGCTGAATCAAGAGATCCCGCGGCTGCTGGCAATGGGGTTCGACGGGTTGATGCTGGACACGATCGACACCGCCCCGTACCTGCAGGCGAAGGACGGGGTCCGCTTCGGCGGCATGCGGGACGCGCTGCGTGAGCTGCTGCGCGCGATCAACCAGAAGTTCCCGCACGCGCCGCTGATCGCGAACGGCACCGAGGCGCTGGTCGACGTCGCGCCCTTCGTCGACGGCTTCGTCGTCGAGGGGGTGTTCGCCACCTACGACTTCGGGCGGCGCCTCTATCGCCAGACGACCACCGAAGAGCGGGCCTGGAAGCTGGCGCAGATCGACCAGGCCCTGGCGGTCGCGCGACGGCCCGTGTTCACGATCGAATACGCCGACGTCGGCGACGCGGCGCTGACTGGATGGGCTGCCGCCGAAGCCGAGCGGCGCGGCTTTCGCCCTTACGTGACGGTCAAGGACCTGAACATGCTGCCGTGACCGGGTGGAGCGGCGTTGGAGGTTTCCCTTGCGTCTTTCAAATATTTTTGAATATTTAGAAACATCGTGACCGCGGCCGCCTCTATGACGAATATCAGCGCCTTGAACTCCGCGGCCCTAACCGATTGCGCCGGCGCGATATCCGCGGCGGCGGCGCTCGTCGAAGACGAGATGCGCGCAGTCGAGGTCCGACTGGCCGAGCGCATGGAAAGCCCGATCGGCGCCATCCCGCAGATTGGCGCGCATCTGCTGGGCGCGGGCGGCAAGCGCCTGCGTCCCCTGCTGGCGGTCCTCGCCGCCCGCGCGGCAGACGCCCCGTTCGAGCACGGCATCGCGGTTGGCTGCGCGGCTGAGCTGATTCACACGGCGACCCTGTACCACGACGACGTCGTCGACGACGGCCGCGTGCGCCGCGGGCGCCCCGCCGCGCGCATGGTCTTCGGCAACGGGCTGGTCGTGCTGGTCGGCGATTTCTGCCTGGCCCGCGCGCTGGAGACCGTCGCGCTGACCGGCTCGCTGCACATGGTCCGGTCGCTGGCCGCGACGGTGACGGAGATGGCCGAGGGCGAGGTCGCGCAGCTGGAACGGGCCGGCAACCCGGACGCCTCCGTCGAAGAATATTTCCGGGTCATCGATCGCAAGACCGCCTCCTTGATCGCGTGGTGCGCGCGTGTCGGCGGATCGGTCAATGAATCGTGGGCGGCGCCGCTGGATCGCTACGGGCGGGCGCTGGGCCGCGCCTTCCAGATCGCCGACGACGTCCTGGACAGCGCCATCGACGAGGCGACGGCCGGAAAGTCGGTCGGCCACGATCTTCAGGAAGGAAAGCTGACGCTGCCGGTGCTGCTGGCCTGCGAGGCCGACCCGGCGCTGGCGGCGCGCGTACGCGGACACCTGGGCGAGCACGGCGTCCCCGCTCAGATCGTCGCCGAGATCCTGACCGAGGTACGGGCGGCCGGCGGCGTCGAGCGCGCCCAGCGCAAGGCCGCCGCGCTGGCGGACGAGGCCGTCTCCGCGCTGCAGGCGCTGCCCCCCTCGCGCTACCGCGACGGACTGGCCGCGCTGGCCCACGCCTCCGCGTACAGGAGCTCGTGATGACGGCCGTTCCCCTGCCCGCCCCGGCCGCCACACCCGCGAAAGCGACGGAGTCGGTCCCCGCGTCGTGGGATGATCTGGCCAGCTTCGTCCGCTACCTGGAATCGCGCGGCGAGCTTCGGCGCGTGTCGCGCGAGATCGATCCGGTGCTGGAGATCTCCGCGCTCGCGCAACGGGCCGTCCGCGCCGGCGCGCCGGCCCTGCTGTTCGAGCACGTGAAGGGGTCGCGCTATCCGCTGCTCATCAACACCTACGCCACGCGCCAGCGCATGTCCTGGGCGCTGGGCGTCGGTGACCTGGACGAGCACGCGCGCGCGATCCTGGGCCTGGTGAAGTCGCAGCCGCCGGCCGGACTGATGGACAAGGTGCGGATGCTGCCCAAGCTGGCGCGGGTCGCCAGCGCCACGCCGAAGATCGTCCGCAGCGGCCCCTGCCAGCAGGTCATCGAGACCGAACCGGACCTGACCAAGCTGCCGGTGCTCACGACCTGGCCCGGCGACGGCGGCCCCTACATCACGCTGCCGATGGTGATCACGCGCGACCCCGACAAGGGGACGCGCAACGTCGGCTGCTACCGCATGCAGGTCTACGACGGGCGCACCACCGGCATGCACTGGCAGCTCCACAAGACGGGCCGCCGGCACATGCGGCGCTACAAAGAGCTGGGGCAGACCCGGATGCCCGTGGCCGTGGCGCTGGGCGGCGATCCGGTGCTGCCGTACGCGGCCACTGCCCCGCTGCCCGACGGCATCGACGAGTTCCTGTTCGCGGGCTTTCTGCGCCGCAAGCCCGTCGAGCTGGTCAAGTGCAAGACGATCGACCTCGAGGTGCCGGCCTCCGCCGACTTCGTGCTGGAAGGCTACGTCGACGTCGACGAGCTGCGCCGCGAGGGGCCGTTCGGCGATCACACCGGCTACTACTCGCTGGCGGACGACTATCCGGTCTTCCACATCACCTGCATCACCCGGCGCGAGTCGCCCATCTACGCGACGACCGTCGTGGGCCCGCCGCCGCAGGAGGACGCCTGGCTGGGCAAGGCCACCGAGCGGCTGTTCCTTCCGCTGCTGCAGATGACCTTCCCCGAGATCGTCGACATGAACCTGCCGGTGGAAGGCGTGTTCCACAACCTGTGCCTGGTCTCGATCAAGAAGGAGTACCCGCACCACGCGCGGAAGATCTGCCATTCCCTCTGGGGGATGGGGCAGATGATGTTCGCCAAGTGCATCGTCGTCGTCGACGAGGACGTCAACGTGCAGAACGTCGGCGAAGTGGTCTGGCGCGCGCTGAACAACATCGACGCCAAGCGAGACGTCTTTTTCGCCGAGGGGGTCATCGACGTCCTGGACCACGCCTCCAGCGGGTTCGGGTTCGGCGGCAAGCTGGGCATCGACGCCACCCGCAAGTGGAAGGACGAAGGCTTCACGCGCGAGTGGCCGGAGGTGCTGAAGATGGACGCCGCCGTCGACGCGCGGATGGACGCCTTCTGGAAAGAGCTGGGCCTGTGAACACGGAGCCCTCGCTGGCCGAAGCCGGCGCCGACGTAAAGACCATGTTCAACCGGGTGGCGCGGCGGTACGACGCCGCCAACCGGGTGATGTCGGGCGGCATCGACATCGTGTGGCGCAAGAAGGCCATCGCGCGGCTTCTGGACGGGATGGGCGACGATCCGCGCGTCCTGGACCTGGGCGCCGGCACGCTGGACGGCGCCATCGAGGTCCTGCGCCGCGCGCCGCGGGCCCGGGTGGCGGCCGCCGACTTCGCGCGCGAGATGCTGCGCGCCGGCCGCCGCAAGATCCCGCGCGACGGCCAGATCGCCACGCACGCGGCCGACGGCCACCACTTGCCCTACCGCGACGACATGTTCGACGCCGCGTTCTCCGCCTTCTGCGTCCGCAACCTGTCCGACTTGAAGCGGGGCCTGTCCGAGCTGCGGCGGGTCGTGCACCCGGCCGGGCGCGTCGTCATCCTCGAGTTCCTGCGCCCCGAGCGGCCGCGCTTCTTCTTCGATCGGATCTGGAATGCCCACGTGTTGCCCGCGCTCGGGTGGGCGGTCACCGGCGACCGCGCCGCCTATCGTTACCTGCCCGAGTCGATCGCGCGGTTCCGCAGCGCGCCCGAGTTCGCGGCCCTGATGCGCGAGGTGGGGTTCCTGAACGTCGAGACGGAGGCGCTGTTTCCGTCGGGCGTGGCGACGATGGTGGTGGCCTCGTGAAGCTGGTGGTCGCCGTCGGCGGCGCCTCCGGCTCCGTCTACGCCAAGCGCCTGCTGGACGCGCTGGTCCCGCTGGCGTCCGGACCGGATCCGATCGAGGTGGGGATCGTCTTCACCCAGGCCGGCAACGAGGTGTGGAACCACGAGCTGGGCGAGATTCCCCAGTACCCGTTCAAGCGCTACGGCCTGCGCGATTTCCGCGCGCCGTTCGCGTCCGGGTCGGCCGGGTGGGACGCCATGGTGGTCATCCCCTGCTCCACCGGCGGGCTGGCCCGCATCGCGCACGGTATCTCCGACGACCTGGTCGGGCGGGCGGCGGACGTGATGATGAAGGAACGGCGCAAGCTGGTCCTGGTCGTTCGCGAGACGCCGCTGTCGACCATTCACATCGAGAACATGCTGACCGTCACGCGCGCCGGGGCGGTGGTGCTGCCGGCGACGCCATCGTTCTATTCGAAGCCCGCGACCATCGACGCGCTGCTGGACACCGTCGTCAGCCGCGTCCTGGATCAGCTGGGCCTCCCTCAGCGCCTGATGCCGCGCTGGGGCGCCGAGGACGCCAAAGGAGGAGCCCGATGAGCCTGGACCCGCGCGGATTCGCCGGCGCAGAGGTTGCTGTTGAAGGAGATGCGTCTGCGTCCCAAGAGACCCCGTCGCTGGCCGACCTGGATCTGTTCGCGCTGGGACGGCGCGCGTCGGCCGCGCGAGACGCCCAGCTGGGCCGCCGTGGTTCTTTCGTACGCACGCGGCAGCTGCTGGCCGGCGGCACCTGGCGCGGCCCGCGCGACGCGGCCGAGTCGACGATCGACGAAGCGGATGTGGAGGCGGTCGGTGGTCTGGACGCCGCGCGGAAGGCGGGCGTGGAGCTGCTGATCGCGGCGCGCCTCTCGCCCGTGGCGCGCGCGGCGGCCGACGCCGGGCTGCGCGTCGTGTTGCGCGTGCCGTTCAAGCTGGGTGAGTCGGACGCCGCACGCCTGGAACGGCTGTCGGAGATCGACGGCGCGCCGTTCGCCATCTGGGGCGCGCTGCCGGCGCCGTCAGGCGAGCCTTACGGCCTGGACACGCTGCGCCTGTTCGGACAGTGCCGCCTCGCGTTGCCGCGGGTGCGGCACCTTCTGGCCGACGTCGGCGCGCTGGGGCCGCGGCTGGCGCAGATGGCCTTCGGATTCGGCGCCGACGAGCTCTTCGCGCCCATCGTGGCCGAGCGCGCGCTGCGCCTGGGGGCCAACGCCCACAACCCGTCGCTGACCCGCAAGGAAGCGGCGACGCTGATTCGCGGCGCCGGCCTGACCGCTTGCGAGCGGCTGGGGAACGGCGCGCTGGAAGACGTGACCGCATGACCACCTTTGCTCAGATTCGCGAGAAGGTCCGGGGCGCAGAGCCGCTGTCGCTGGAGGACGGCGTCGCCCTTTACCAGCACCCCAACCTGATGGAGGTCGGCGCGCTGGCGAACGAGGTGCGCGAGCGCCTGCACGGCGACCGCACCTACTTCAACCGCAACCTCCACATCAACGCGACCAACGTGTGCGAGGCCAGCTGCCGGTTCTGCTCGTTCGCGCGGCTGCAGCCGGGTGACAAGGGCGCCTACACGATGACGCTGGACGAGGCGTGGGGGCGGCTGCAGGCGCGCGTCGACGCCGGCGATCCGATCACGGAGATCCACATCGTCAATGGCCTCCACCCGGGGCTCCCGTTCGCGTACTACACGGACCTGCTGGCGGGCCTGAAGAAGATCCAGCCGTCGATCCACCTCAAGGCGTTCACCGCCGTCGAGATCTTCTACTTCGCGAAGAAGTTCGGCATGTCGATCGAAGCCGTGCTGCAGGCGCTGCGCGCGGCCGGGCTGGATTCGCTGCCGGGCGGCGGGGCCGAGATCTTCGCGCCGCGCGTCCGCAAGAAGATCTGCGACGACAAGTCCGACGCCGACGAATGGCTGGAGGTTCACCGCGTCGCCCACCGGCTGGGGATGCGTTCGAACTGCACGATGCTCTACGGCCACATCGAGACCGTCGAGGAGCGGGTCGACCACATGCTGCGGCTGCGGTCGCTGCAAGAGGAGACGGGGGGGTTCCAGACCTTCATCCCGCTGGCGTTCCACCCCGAGAACAACGCGCTGATGAAGCTGCCAGGGCCGACGGGGGTCGAGGACCTGCGCACCTACGCCGTCGCGCGCCTGCTGCTGCACAACATCCCCCACATCAAGGCCTACTGGATCATGCTGGGCGTGAAGACGGCGCAGACCGCGCTGTGGTTCGGCGCCGACGACCTGGACGGCACCGTCCAGGAAGAGCGCATCTATCACATGGCCGGCGCCGAAACGCCGCAGGTCATGCACCCGACCGAGATCATCCGCATCATCCAGAACGCCGGCCGCACGCCCGTCGAGCGCGACACGCTCTACAACGTGGTCGCCGAGGGCGAGGCGCTGGCGTCCGACAAGCCGTTCCGCCGCGACGTGCGGCGCCGCAATCTGGAGGTCGTGTCGTGAACGACAAAGTGCGTCTGTCGGCCGTCTCGTTCCTGAACGCGCGCCCGATCACCTACGGCCTGGAACAGAGCTT
>JBJMQQ010000091.1:0-8067 GCA_045802645.1 Polyangia bacterium | reverse complement strand
TCACCGGCAGCACCATCACCGACATCGCGG
Organism: Polyangia bacterium; assembly: GCA_045802645.1. Classification (GTDB taxonomy): domain Bacteria; phylum Myxococcota_A; class Polyangia; order Fen-1088; family Fen-1088; genus JADGRB01. The sequence goes on along the minus strand of JBJMQQ010000091.1, from coordinate 8,037 downwards.
GCAGCGGCATCACGGTCGGCCACCCGCAGCACGTCTATCTGGGCGACGGTGGCACGCACCAGAAGTACGCGCCCGGCGTCGAGGGGATCTGCACGAACGACACGATCACCAACAACGTGCTGTACCAGATCAGCTCGCTGCCAGGGTTTGGCGGCCACGCCGGCATCACCGCCTTCTTCGTGAACACGCTGGTGATCACGAACAACCACATCCAGTCGACGGCTTACAACGGCATCAACCTGGGATGGGGCTGGAGCAACTTCGCCGATTCGACGACCTGCAAGAGCAATAACGTCAGCGCGAATCGCCTCATCAACACGCTGACCCGGCTGCACGACAGCGGCGCCGTCTACACGCTGGGTCAGATGATGGGGACGACCATCAACCAGAACTACGTGAAGGGGATCCCCCCGAAGACGTCCGGCCCGACGTACGGGCTGCACAACGACGAGGGGAGCGCGTACATCACCGAGAACGACAACGTCCTCGACATCGATCCCAACGTCACCTACACGATCAACTGCGAAGATTACGGCGCCAAGCACGACCTGACGATCCGGCGCACCTACGCGACGGTGAACCGGATGGGCGCCAACCCGCCGAACAGCACGATCGATCCGCCGGTCGCGGTTGCCGACAACGTGTGGCCGGTGACCCAGTACGGCACCTGCGTCGCTTCCGGCGTCCAGGACGCCTACCGGTTGCCCTTGCTGTCGGCGCTGATTGCGCCCGCCGATTACGTCGTTCCGGCCAGCGTCGCCGTCACGGCCGGGACGGCCAGCCTGCCCATCCGGAGCACGGGCGACGCGACGCAGACCGTCTGGCTGGCTCCGGCCGGCACGACGAAGTTCACCGAGGGCGGGACGATGACCAAGGCCGGCGGGACGGCGACGTCCATCGCGGTTCCGGCGACGAAGGGCAACTACAAGCTGTGCGTCGTCGACGCGCAGGGCGCGAAGGTCGGCGAGTCGGCCGCCGTCGTCCGGGCGCAGTAGCTCGTCGCAAGAGCGCGGCGGCGCTCAGCCGTGGTTACGGTTGAGGCGGGACGGGAGCGCGCGGCGATCCCGCCCGGTGACGTCCACAACGCGGTTCGCCGCGTGCGCGGCCGGAAAATCGGGCCGGCGCTGGATGGCATGGTGGTTGCTGTTTCATGGAACGGAGGCAGCAAGAGCAGCCATGACGTGCGCGCGGATCCGGTCGTCGGTGGGTTTGTGCTTGGGGCTGCTGGGTCTCGGCGCCGTGGGGTGCGCGACCGCGCAGCCGTTCGCTCCGTCGGACGCGCAGCGCGCGCGATTCGACGCCACGGTTCGCGCGGCTCAAGTCGGCATCAGCGACGGTCCAAACCAGGTCGCGTCGATGCTGGCCGAAGCAAAGTCCGAGTTCGAATATGCCCAGCACCTTCCGAAGTACCCGGAGCGTGCGCGCGCGCTGGCCGACAAGGCGCAGCACGACGCCGAGGCGGCTCTGCGCGTGGCCCACACGTTTGTCCGGCCCGCGCCCGCGGCCCTGCCGCCGCCGCCGCCGCCCGCACCCGTGGCGCCGCGCGCGATCCCGGTCGCGACGGCCGCCGACGGCTTTGCGGTCACCGAATAGCGCGGCCACGCTCCGCTTGATCAGCGCGTGACCTGGGCGTAGCGTCCGGGGTGCGCGTTGGGCGCGCCCAGCCGGCCGCCGGCAGCGTGCGCGGCAGCAGAGTTTCTCCTCTGCGAGAACGGTCCGCCTCAATGAAGGGCGTAGCGTCAATTTCGACCGGCCGTTGAGGGGCGGGCGCGTCTCAAAAATTGTCCTCGAAAAATATGCTTCGTGGCTGCCTCTGACCTGAACTAGATTGGCCGCGCCTCTTGCCCGTTCACCTAGCCTGGAAAGGAATCACGGAATGACGAAAATCCCCAAAGTAACGGTGGTTTCCTTCGCGTGCCTCGGATCGATGTTGTTGCTCGTTTCGTGTTCCAGCCCCAGCGGCGGCAACACGGGGACCGGCGGTAGCAACGGAGCGGGAACCGGGGGGGCGAATGCGTCGGGTGGTTCCAACGCGTCTGGCGGCAACAACGCGTCGGGCGGCAGCACGGCGACGGGGGGGACAACGGCGTCTGGCGGCAATCAGGGTTCCGGCGGCGTGAACGCGACCGGCGGCAGCAACTCGGGCGGCTCCAACGCCAGCGGCGGGCACGGCGGCTCGAACCCGACCGGCGGCTCGACGGGCGCGGGCGGCACTTCCGCCACGGGCGGCACGACGGGCGCGGCCGGCTCGACGGGCGCGGACCAGGGCGGCGTCGCGCTGGCCAAGCCCTGCGACAGCATCAGCACGTCGAAGGGGTACCTGAACCTCGGCGACATGCGCCTCCTCAACAACCGCTGGGGCTCGGACCAGCTGAATTGCAGCGGCAGTGTGTACAAGGTCACCGCGGGCTGCGACAAGACGCTTTCCTGGAACTTCAGCCGGCCCTCGTGCGGCGGCAGTCGCGCAGATCCTGACTTCCCCGAGGTCGAGTTTGGCGTGGCACCGTTCGGCAAGACCAGCAACTTGTTGACGAGCCCGGCGTACTCGTCGACGACGCTGCTGCCCGCCCAGATCAAGAGCATCACCAGCGCCAGCGTGACGATGACCGGCCTGCAGTCGACGTTCACGAACCCCAGCTACTACGACACCAACTTCGAGTTCTGGATCAGCAAGGAAAACCCGCTCACCAGCGCGAACCCGCAGGTGTACGCGGAGATCATCGTGTTCCTCGACTGGGAAGCCAACCGACAGAACGGGTCGGCGGGCGGCTGGACCTGCGACGCGAGCGGGTCCATCAGCACGGGGGGGAATACGTTCAACCTTTGCCACCAGAAGGACGACTGGGGCCCCGGGCACTGGCGCTTCTTCAACTTCGTGCTGAGCAACGGGCCGGCCTCGAACTTCACCGGCAAGGGCGACGTCAAGGCGCTGCTCGACTGGGTCATCTCCAAGTACAGCAGCGGTTTCTCGACTGACTTCTGGCTGACCCGCATCGAGGTCGGCACCGAGGTCGACGACAGCACCGTCGGTCAGGCGAAGCTTTCGAACGTCGCCTTCGAGATCAACGGAACGACGAAGACGCCGCAGTTCGCGCAGTAGTTCGGTCCAGTCGGACCGCGGGAGGCGCACAGGCGCGCCGCCCGCGCAGGTGCGGCGTCCGTCGCAAATGTCCTATGGTTCGGGCATGGAACGACGGGCGGATCCGGCGCTCGCCCAGGCGGCGCGCGCGTTGGCGGGCGGGCACGCGCTGGCGGCTCTGAAGGCCGTCGCCCTTCGCAGCGATGCGCGCGGCACCGCGCTGCGCGGCATCGCTCTGGCGCAGCTGGGCGAGTATCCGCGCGCGCGGGCTCTGCTGCGTCGGGCGGCAGGTGCGTTCGGCGCGCGGGCGCCCCTGGATCGAGCCCGCTGTCTGGTCGCCGAGGCCGAGGTGACGCTGGCCATGCGCGACCTCCGCGGGCGGCCCGCGCCGCTGGACGCGCTGGCGCGACGGCTGGCGCGAATGGGCGACGCGGCGAACGCGCGGCAGGCGCGCCTGGTGGCGGCCCGCTGGTCGCTGCTGATCGGGCGGCTCGGCGACGCGCGCGCCGCGCTGGCCGCCGTCGACCTGGGAGGCGCCTCGCCGACGCTGCTGGCCCTCTACCACCTGGGACGCGCCGAGATCGCGATGCGTGAAATCCGCGCGCGCGACGCGGCCCGGGCGCTCGAAACCGCGCGCGTGGCAGCCGCCACTGCGCGCGTCGCCGCGCTGAGCGCCGAGATCGACCGGGCCAGCGCGGCCCTGAACGGGCCGTGCGCGCGTCTCGGCCGGCGCGGCACCTGGACGGACGCCGCGCTGGCGGTCGTCGAACGGACGCTGGCGTCGAACGATCTGGTGGTGGACGGGATCCGCCGCACGGTGCGGGCAGGCGGCGCCGGCGCAGCCCTGTCCAGGCGGCCCGTCCTGTTCGCGCTGGCGCGGGCGCTGGCCGAGGCCTGGCCTGACGAGGCGCCGCGCGCGCGCCTAATGGCCGACGCATTCGGCGCGCGCCTGCCGAACCCGGCCTTCCGCGCCCGGCTGCGCGTCGAGGTCGGACGCCTGCGGGTGGCTTTGCGGGGGCTGGCCGCGGTGACCGCCACGCCCGGCGGGTTCCGCCTGGCGCCGGCGGGTGGGCGCGCGGTCGCCGTGCTCGCGCCGTCGCTGGACGACGGGGCCGCCCTGGCCGTCACGATTCGCGCGCTGATCCAGGACGGCGCCGCCTGGTCGACCGCTGCGCTGGCCCAGGCCGCCGGCGTCAGCCAGCGCACGCTGCAGCGAACCCTCCGTGAGCTGGCGGCCCGCGGCGCCGTGCGCCCGCTCGGCGGCGGCCGGACGCGTCGCTGGGTCGCCGCGCCGATCACGGGATTCGCGACAACCTTGTTGCTCCCGGCCGCGCCGGGGACGAACTAATTCATCGACGGAGAGATGCCATGACCCGCCCTGCCAAATCAGCGACCCCGGCCGAGCCAGTCGAGATTCTGCGCGAATACGGGCCGCTGCCCGGCGTCGCGCATGTCGCCGGCGTGACCTTCGACGGGCAGCAGGTCTGGATTGCGTCCGGTGATCGCCTGAACGCGCTGGATCCCGACAGCGGCGCGATCGTGCGCTCGATGGACGTACCCGCCGACGCGGGGACCGCCTTCGACGGCCGCTACCTGTGGCAGCTCGCGGGCGGACGCATCCGGCAGATCGACGCCGCCACCGGTCGGGTCCTGAAGACGCTGGTGCCCGCGATCGAGGGAAACCCGTCCGGTATGGCCTGGGCCGAGGGGACCTTGTGGGTCGGCGACTACGCCGGCGGCAAGATCCATCAAATCGATCCCGAATCGGGCGCGGTCCTGCGCGCGATTGAATCGGATCGGTTCGTGACCGGCGTGTCCTGGATCGACGGCGAGCTCTGGCACGCTACCGGCTCTGCCCCGAACGAACCCGCCGAGGTGCGCCGGATCGATCCGCGCTCCGGCGCCGTCGAGGCTCGCCTGGTCTTCCCAGAAGGTGCATCGGTCAGCGGCCTCGAGGGCGCCGGCCCCGATCTCCTGTTCTGCGGCGGCGGCTCCAGCGGCAAGGTCCGCGCCATCCGCCGCCCCCGCCGCCCCCACCGCCCCCACCGCCCCTGATTCTTCACCCGTCCTCGTCCTGGTCCTCGTCCTCGTCGCCGTCCTCGATCTGGATTCCGGGCGTTACCCGAGGCCCAGCCACCCGGATCGAGGACGAGGACGAGGACGAGGACGAGGACGGGGAAGAGGAAGAGGCCATTGACGGAGCGAGGAGCGTCGGGGAACCTTCTCGCGTGAATCGCGGGGTCGTGATCGCCGTGGCGGTGTTGCTTGCAGGGGCGGCGGCGGTCATCGGGTGGCGCGAGAGCCACCGGCCGCCCGTCGCGGCGCCGCCCGCCGCGGCGCCGGTGCCGCCCGCCCCGACAGTCGCGCCGATGCCGGACGCTGCGCCGCCGTCCGTGCACCACCCGGTCCCCGACGGCGACCGGCAAACCTTGCCGCCGCTCGACGACTCCGACGGGTACGTCAAGAAGGCGCTGGTCGAGCTGCTCGGACACAAGGCGGTGGCCTCGTTTCTGCGGCTCGAAGGGGCAGTTCGCCGGTTCGTGGCGACCGTCAACAATCTGGCGAGTGACCAGGCCAGCGCCGGGTTGTGGCCCGTCAACCCGACGCCCGGGGCCTTCGAGACCGAGGCGCGCGACGGCGCGCTTTTCATCAGCTCGCGGAACGCCGATCGGTACGTTCCGTTCGTCCGGTTCGCTGACGGCGTGGACAGCCGCCGCGCCGTGGCCCTGTACTTCCGCCTCTACCCGCTGCTCCAGCGCGCGTACGAGGACCTCGGGTTTCCAGGCAAGTACCTGAACGATCGCGTCGTCGAAGTGATCGACAACTTGCTCGCGACCCCGAAGGTGACCGGCCCGATCCGCGTCAAGCGGGTCGGCGCCGACGCTGGGTCCGCGGGCGGTCTCTACCTCTACGACGATCCGGCGCTGGAGTCCGCCACCGCCGGACAGAAGATCCTTTTGCGCATAGGCACCGACAACGCCGCCAAACTGACGGCGAAGCTGACCGAGCTCCGGGCCGCGATCGCTTCCGGCCCGCGTCGGTAGCTCGACGCGCTTTCTAGTACAACCTTCTCGCGCTCCGGACAGTAGTGCGTCGAGGGACCCCGTCGATGGGCGAGGAACGAATTCAAGGGGGCGAGATGCGGGCGCTGATCGAGCGCGGCCGGGAAGTCCGGCCGGCGCCGGACCTGGTCCGTGCGCGCGCGCTGCTGCGGGCCCGGGCGGTGTTGATCGCCGGGCGGCCGCTGGCCTCGGTGGAGTCGGCGCTCAGGCGCGCGCGTCGCGTGCGCATCGCGCTGGCGGCGCTTCTGGTGATGAGCGGTGGCGCCGCCGCGACGGCCGTCGCCTACGCGTTCGCGCACGAAGCCGCACAGGCGAATACCTTCGACGAAGCACAGCTGGCGCTCGCACCAGCCGTCGGGCTCGATCGTCGCGACGGTCACGCGGCGCCGAAATCCGGCCGGGCGGCAAAGGCGATGCGCGACGGACGGAGCTCGGTGACGCTGAAGCCGCCCGAGGCCGAGCTCCACCTGTTGCGGCGCGCCGAGGCGGCTTACGTTCGCGGCGATCAGGGCGAGACGCTGGCGCTGGTCTCGCAACACGCCCAGCGTTTCCCGCACGGGCGCCTCGCCGAAGAGCGCGACGCGCTGCGCGTCCAGGCGCTCGCCGAGTGCGGCCGGCCAGAGGAGGCGCGGCGCGCGGCCGCCGCGTTCGCCGAACGGTATCCGCGGAGCGTGCTGCTGCCGCAGATGCAAAAGGCGGCCAGCGGCGACTTCAACGCCGACTCCAACGCCACCTTCACCCGGTGAGCCGCGGGCGCCGGATTCGCCCGAACTCCGCGTAACAAGAACCGCGCATGGGGGGCAAATCCCCGCCATGAGGATCCGCTCCGGGTATGCGTCTCTCTTCTTCGCATTTGTTGGGACGCTCTTCGCATTTCCCGCAGCGGCGGCCTCGCTCCAGCAGGTCAGCAGCTGGGGCGCGAGCGGCGTTCCCAGCTACATCGCGATGTACATCTACGTTCCGGACAAGCTGGCCACCAAGCCGCCGATCCTGGTGGTCTCTCATTTCTGTAGCGGTGACGCGCAGGGCGTCTTCAACGAGGCCAAGACTGGCGGCATCGTCGCTGCCGCCGACAACGACGGCTTCATCATGATCTTTCCGCAGAACCACCTGCCGGGCACGACGCGTAACTGCTGGGACGTCGGTTCGACCGCGTCGCTCACCCACGACGGCGGCGGCGACACCCAGGCGATTGCGCAGATGGTGAAGTACACGATCACGAAGTACGGCGCGAACGCCGACCGCGTGTACGCGACCGGCACGTCGTCCGGCGCGATGATGACCGAGGCGCTGCTGGCCGTTTACCCCGACGTCTTCAAGGGTGGCGCCGAGTTCTCCGGCGTACCCGCCGGCTGCTGGGCCGCCAGCTACGCCAGCAGCAATCAGTGGAGCGGCCCGTGCGCCGGCGGAACGGTGTCGAACACGGCTCAGCAGTGGGGTGATCTGGTCCGGGCGATGGACAAGGGATACACGGGGCACCGGCCGCGCGTGCAGCTGTGGCACGGCACGTCTGACCCGACCATCAACTACAACAACCAGACCGAGGCCATCAAGGAATGGACCAACGTTTTGGGGCTGCCGACGGCGGCGACGTCGACGATGACAGTGTCGCTGGCGGGCAAGACCTGGACGCGCCAGAGCTGGCAGGACTCGTGCGGCTTCACGGTGCTGGACGCCTGGGCCGAGCAGAACGGTCCGCACGGCACCAGCGCGAACCTGAACGCGACGTACACGATCCCATTTCTGGCGCTCGACAAGGCCGGTGACGTCGATCCGAACGCGTGCGGCGGCGGAGGCGGCGGCGCCTCCGGGACCGGCGCCGGCGGTGGTGCGGCCACCGGTGGCGCGGGCGGGTCGGGTGCGCGCGGCGCGGCTGGCGCGAGCGGAACCGGCGGC
>JBJMQQ010000002.1:0-15480 GCA_045802645.1 Polyangia bacterium | reverse complement strand
GGCGGCTGTTCGACACCAATTTCTGGGGCGTCGTGCACGGCTCGCTGGTCGCGCTCAAGCACCTGCGCGCGAACGGCGGCGCGATCATCAACCTGGGCAGCGAGGTCTCCGACGCCGTGATGCCGCTTCAGGGCATGTACACTGCGTCCAAGCACGCCGTGAAGGGGTTCACCGACGCACTGCGCGTCGAGGTCGAGGAGATCGATCAGGCGCCGGTGGCGATCACGCTGATCCAGCCGACCGCCGTGGACACGCCCTACCCCGAGCACGCGCGCAACTACATGGCGAAGGAGCCGAAGCTGCCGATCGATCCCATCGATCCCACCGAGGTTGCCGACGCGATTCTGAAAGCGGCGACCACCCACTCGCGCGACGTGAAGGTCGGCGCGATGTCGAAGATCAACACCACGATCGCCAAGGTGCTGCCCAAGGTGGGCGACAAAATGACGGCCAAGATGGCGGACAAGCAGAAGCGCGATGAGCCGCCGCGCGACCCGCAGGGCGGGCTGCACGACCCGCGCGGCGGCGGCCGCACACACGGGCGCTGAAAGGTGGACCGGCCAGGCTGCGACGCCCTGTCGCCGCCTGGCTGAGGAGCAGCCTGTATCCCGGAAATTCGAGGCGGTTCAGGTCGACCCGACGGGCCTGGCCGGGTAAGCTGCCAATCCCTTTTTCGGGACCGCTCAATCCATGGGGGAGACGCGCGAAGTCGGGTCCATACGCTCTACGGATCAGGTGCTGCAATCCGTCCTGGCCGACGCGGCGGTCCGTCCGACGGAAATCTCGGCCATTGTCGGCGCGCGGGACGCTCCGCTGATCGCGTTCAGCGCTGACCGGCGCATCCTGGCGGCCAATTCCGCCGCCGAGAGCTTCTTCGGATACGGGCCCCACGGCCTCGACGGTCAGTCGACCGACGCGATTGTTCCGGCCCGCTTTCGCCAGCCGAATGCGGCGCCGCAACCGGCCGCACCGGAGCTGACCACCGTCGAGCTTCCGGGACTGCACTGCGACGGGCGCGAGCTGGCGACGTCGTGGACGTTCGGCTCGGTCCCGACGGCGAATGGGCTCATTTTCGTTCTGGTCGTCCGCGACCTCACCCAGGTCGCGCTGGAGATCGATTCGTTGCGCCGCAACGACAGCCGGTACCGGAGCCTGTTGCTGGCCTCCGCGTCCGTCGTGTGGGTGACGAACGCGCAGGGCGAGCTGGTGGAGCCGCAACCGGGCTGGCAGGAATTCACGGGCCAGACGTGGGAGCAGGCGTGCGGAATGGGTTGGATCGCCGCCGCCCACCCCGAGGATCGCGATCGCGTGATGCACGACTGGACGGAGACGCTGCGCAGCTCCGCGTCGGTATTCAGCAGCCATGGGCGCGTCTGGAGCGCGCGGCACCAGTCGTGGCGCGCGTCCCAGACACGGGCGGTGCCCGTACGTGGCGACGACGGCTCCGTCGTGGAATGGGTGGGAGCGCTGACGGACGTGCAGGACGTCGTCGACGCACAAGAGCGCCTCACGGCCCGCGAGCGCGAGCTCGAGCACCGCTTCCGGTCCGTCTACGAGAGCGCCATCGACGGCATCATTCTCACCGACGACACGCTACACGTCGTCGACGCCAACCCGGCCGCGTGCCGGCTGCTGGGGCGGACGCGGGAGGCGATCGTCGGACGTTCGACCGCCGAGCTGATGCCCGCCGGCGAGACCGTCGCCACCGCCGAACGTCTCGGCGAGTTCCGCGCGGCCCGCACGATGACGGGCGAAGGATCGATCCTGCTGCCCGACGGAACTGTGCGGCGCGCCGAGTTCGGCGCCGTCGCCAACATGTCGCCCGGCATTCACCTGTCGGTCTTTCGCGACATCGAGGACCGCAAGCGCGCCGAGGAGGCCCAGCAATTCCTGGACGCCGCCGCGACGGTGCTCAGCGCCTCGCTGGACTACGACGAAATGCTGGCGTCCATGGCGCGCCTCGCCGTTCCGCAGATCGCGGACTGGACGGCGGTGGATCTGCTGGATGACGACGGGTCCTTGAGGCGCGTCGCCGTCGCGCACGTCGATCCGGCCAAGGTCGACCTGGCGTGGCAGGTCTGGCGGCGGCAGCGACCGTCAATCGCCGATCCCACCGGCGTGGGCGCCGTCATGCGAACGGGAAAACCCGACGTCATCGAGCTGGTCACCGACGAGATGCTGGTGGCCGGCACCGCCAACAACCCCGACCTGCTCCCGGCCCTTCGCGGCCTTGGTCTGCGGTCCGCGATGACGGTTCCGCTCTCGGCCCGCGGCAAGGTCATCGGCTCGATCTCGTTCGTCTCAGCGGAGTCGCGCCGCCGCTACAGCCAGGCCGATCTGGCGTTCGCGCAGGAGCTGGCGCGGCGCGCGACGTACGCGATCGAGAACGCCCTCTTCGTGCGCGACCTGCGCCTGGCGAACCGGACCAAGGACCTGTTCCTGCGGCGCGCGGAGCATCTGCAGGCGACGGCGTCGCAGCTGGTGCGCGCCGACAGCGTCGATGCCATCGCGCAGGCGTTCCGCTCGGAAGAGCCCAAGTCGCCCGTTTCGGCGCTGGCCTGGTCGCTGTACGTGCGTTCGGGCGACGAGCTGCAGCTGCTGTCCGCGACGGACGTGTTCCAGGGCAGCCTGTCGGCGTGGACGGCCATCCCGCTGACCGCGGATACGCCGCTGACCGCCGTCGCCCGGACCGGCGAGCCCCTGTGGTTCAGCGACAACCGGCAGATGTACGGGCGATTCCAGGCGCTGCCCACCGATTCGGTCCGCATCGGCAGCGGCGCGCGGGTGGTGTTGCCGCTTGGCGCCGGGTCCGAGCCGATCGGCGTCTTGGGGGTCGTGTTCGAGACCGAGCGGGTGTTCGACGACGACGAACGCGCGTACCTGACCGCCGTCGCCAGCCTGTGGGGGCAGGCGCTGCACCGGGCGCGGCTGGCCGAGGCCGAGCGGGAGGCGATCCGGCGGGCGCTGGACGCCGAGACGCTGGCCACGCGGAAGAAGGACGAGTTCCTGGCCATGGTCGGGCACGAGCTGCGCAACCCGCTGGCGCCCATCGTGACCGCCACGTCGCTGCTGCGCGTGCGCGGGCGCGCCACCAGCCGTGAGCTGGAGATTCTGGATCGGCAGGCGCGCCACCTGGTGCGGCTCGTCGACGATCTGCTCGACATCTCGCGAATCACGTCGGGCAAGCTGACGCTGAAGCGCGGGCGCGTGGATCTGGGTGAGGTCATCGCGCAAGCGGTCGAGAGCACCGCCGTCCTGTTCGAAGCCAAGAAGATCCAGCTGTTCATCGACGTCGCGCGACCGACGGCGATCGTCGAGGGAGACCGCGAGCGGCTGGTGCAAGTGGTGTCCAATGTCCTCGTCAACGCCGCCAAGTTCACGCCGGAGGGGCGGGCGGTGTTCGTGACGGCGGCCGCCCAGGGCCGGGACGCCGTGGTGTCCGTGCGCGACGAGGGCCAGGGAATCGAGTCGGACCTGCTGCCCCGGGTTTTCGAGCTGTTCTCCCAGGGACGCCAGTCCGCCGATCGGCGTAACGGCGGCCTGGGCCTGGGGCTGTCGATCGCCCGCAGCATCGTGGTCGCCCACCGCGGGCAGATCGACATCGCGAGCCCGGGCGCCGGCCAGGGCACGACGGTCACCCTGCGGCTGCCGGCGGCCGCCGCGGTGCAGCCCGGCCCGGCCGACGGCGCGCTGGCCGCCGAGCCGGCTGCGCGCGCGGGCAACCGCCACCGCGTCCTGATCGTCGACGACAACGAGGACAGCGCCGAGATGCTGGCGGCCTTCCTGACCGAGGTCGGGTACGACTGTTACGTGGCGCCCGACGGCCGGCGCGCCCTGTCGATCTCGCGGGAGGTCCTGCCCGACGCCGCCATCTTGGACATCGGGCTGCCGGACATCGACGGCCATCAACTGGCGCGCGAGATGCGCGCGACGCTGGCGGCGCGCGCGCCGAAGCTGATCGCACTGACCGGCTACGCCCAGGACGGTGACCGCAAGCTGGCGCTGGAGGCCGGCTTCGTCGAGCACATGGCGAAGCCCGTCGAGATGTCGAAGCTGACAGCCAAGCTGAGCGGCCTTCTGGGCACCGACAGGCCCTGAACGGTGGGGACGATCGCCCGGTCGCCTTGACGGCAGGCCGATTGCCCTGCACGCTGGAGCCATGGGGGCCGCTCGACGCCACCGCTGGCTTTGCGCCGTTGTTCTGGCGCCGCTGGTCGCATTGGCGGTCTCCGCGTCCAGCTTTTCGGCGCTGCGGTGCACGATGTCGGGGTTGCTGGTCCCCGAGACCTGCTGCCCGGCCGTCGCGGACGGCGCTGACCTGCCCCGCCAGCCGGCACTGCAGCAACCGGGCTGCTGCGAGCGGATCGTCGTCGCGAACGACAAGGTGCCGGCCGTCTCCGGCGATCCTCTCGACGAGCTCCCGGCCGGACCGGTCGCGGTCGTCACCGCCCGCGCGCCCGCGCCGCTCATGGCGGTGGCCGCCGAACGGACTCGCCGCGATTCCGTGCTGCGCCCGCCCGGCCGATCCGCGCCCGCATTCCTGCTGACGCACGCCTTCCTGATCTGACCTCCACCTGACCGCCAGAGGTGGCGCGCGGGTTCTCCCGTCGTCCGACGACGGCGAACCGCCGGCCGCGCCTGACTGCCGTCTGCTCGCGTCCGATCGTCAGGGAGGTTCAGGAATGGTTCCGCTCGTCGTCTGTCTCGCGCTCACGCCCGCTGCTGCTCAAAACGCACCGCAGGTTCGCCTGTCCGATCTGCTGGACGAGGCGCGCCGAAAGAACCCGCGCATTCACGCCGCGCAGGCCCAGGTGCGCGCCGACGCCGCCGCGGCGGACGTGGCCGGCGCCCTCGATGACCCGATGGCGATGGTCCAGCTGTGGAACATGCCGGTCGACCTGTCGACGGTGCCGCTGATGGTGAACGTCACGCAGTGGCTGCCGCTGGGTGACAAGCGCGGCGCGCGCCGCGCCGAAGCCAACGCGACGGCCGCCATGTCGCAGGCCGACCTGGCGACCCGCTCGCGCGACGTCGAGGCGCAGGTCGCCAAGGCCTACTTCGACCTGTTCCTGGCCGATCGGACCATCGAAGTCGACGACGAGATCGCGGCCACGCTCCGCTCGCTGGTCAGCGCCGCGGCGGCCCGCGTTTCGGCCGCGCGCGGCGAGCAGTCCGAGGTTCTGCGCGCGCAGAGCGAGGAGCTGAAGGTCGAGTCCGACCGGGAAGCCGCCCGCGCGCGGCGAGCCGCAGCCGTCGCCAAGCTGGTGGCGCTGCTGGACCGGCCCGCCGGCGCCGACCTGGGTGCGACGTCGGAGCCGGGCTTGCTGCCCGACTTGCCGCCCGTCGAGGCCCTGCGCGCGCGGGCGCTGCAGGAGCGGCCCGAGCTGGCCGGGTCGCGGGCCGGCATCACCGCGGCGAACGCCCGGGCCCACGCGGCGCGGGCCGCCGCCGTCCCGGACCTGGGGCTCTCTGCCGGCGAGATGCACATGTTCCGCAGCGCGACCTCCCCTGCCGACTTCCTGTTCCTGGGCGTGCAGGTCAACCTGCCGGTCTTCGCGGGCAAGAACCGGGCGCGCACGGCCGGCGCCGACGCCGCGGTGGAGGCGGCACGGGCGCAGGCGCACGCCGTCGAGACCACGGTCCTGGCCGACGTCGAGGACGCCCTGGCGGAGGTGAAGGCCGAGGCGCGCCAGACCGAGCTGCACCACCACCTGATTCCGCTCTCGCGGCAGGCGGTCGCCAGCGCGATGGGCTCGTACGCGGCGGGACGCGGCAGCTTCGCGTCGGTGCTGGACGCCCAGCGCGATCTGCAGATGCACGCGCTGGACCTGGCGATGCACCTCGCCTCCTACGCCCAGCACCTGGCGGACCTGGAACGCGCCGTCGGCGGCGACGTCGGCCTGGTGCGGGCCGCCGAATCGGGAACCCGCGTCTCGCACGAGGTGACGCCATGAAGTACGCAGCGGTTGCATTGGTCCTTGGGCTGACGTTGCTGGCGGCACCCACCCGGGCGGCGGGGGGAACAACCCACCTGGGAGACCTGACGGTGACGGTCACACCGGCGCCGGACCCACCGCGGACGGGCGAGAACCGTCTGGAGCTGGCACTCGCCGGCCCGACGGGCGCGCCCGTCGACGGCGCCAAGCTGGCCTTCGTCTGGGACATGCCGGCCATGGGGTCGATGCCCGAGATGCGCGGACGCGGCGAGGTGAAGGCCGAAGGGAACGGGCGCTACGCGATCACCTATCCCCTTTCCATGCAGGGCGACTGGTTCCTGACCCTCTCGATCGAAGCGCCCGGACGACCGCCGCAGGAGCTGAAGATGAAGGTGGCGACGGGGAGGCCGGGGCTCGCGATCGAGGAGACCGGGGCCGGCAGCGCGAACGCTCTCGTCGTCCCGCTCGCGCGCCAGCAGCTGATCGGCGTCACGTTCGGCACTGTCGAGCGGAGGCCGCTGGCGACCACCCTCCGAGCTGCTGGGCGGGTCGAGATGGACGAGCGCAACCTGGCCGAGGTGACGCTGAAGTACGAGGCGTTCGTCCAGAAGCTGTTCGTCGCCGAGACCGGCAAGTCCGTCCGCCGCGGCCAGCCGCTGGCGGTCCTTTACAGCCCGGACCTGCTGTCCGCCGAGGAGGAGCTGCTGGCGGCGCGCCGCGCGGGAGCGGCCGGGCCGCTCGCAACTGGGCTTGAACGACGGCTCGCGTACTGGGACCTCTCGCCCGCCCAGCTGCAGGCGATCGAGAAGAACGGCCGCGCCGACGGGCGGGTCACGATCGTCGCGCCCGGCAGCGGCGTCGTCATCGAGAAGAACGTCGTCGAGGGGGCGCGCATCGAGCCCGGCACGTCGCTGTACCGGATCGGCAACCTGGGGCGCGTCTGGGTGCAGGCGGCGGTGGCCGAGCGAGACGCCAGCTTTGTCTCCGTCGGGCAGCCCGCGCGGGTGCGCTTGCCCGCCCTGCCCGAGCCGCTGGACGCCCGGGTCGCCTTTGTTGCGCCGATGGTGAACGACAAGACGCGCACGATTGAAGCCCGGCTGGAGATCAAGAACCCGCGGCTGGCCCTGAAGCCGGGGATGTTCGTCGACGTCCAGATCGACGCCCCGCTGGGGAGCCGCCTCAGCGTCCCCGACAGCGCGCTGCTGATGTCGGGCGAGCACCGCTACGTGTTCGTCGATCGCGGCGCCGGTCGCCTGCAGCCGGTGGAGGTCGAGCTTGGCGCCCAGGCGGGCGACTACGTCGAGGTCCGGTCCGGTCTGGCCGCGGGCGATCGTGTCGCGACCGGCGCGACGTTCCTGCTGTCCAGCGAGGCCAAGCTGCGCGACGTCCTGCCCCGGTGGGGTGCGCGTTGATCGCGGCGCTCATCGCCTGGTCGGCCCGCAACCGGCTGATCGTGGTGCTCCTGGTCGCCATGGCCACCGGGGCCGGTATCTGGTCGCTGCGCCGCACGCCGCTGGACGCGACGCCCGATCTGTCCGACGTGCAGGTGACCATCTACGCCGAGTGGATGGGGCGCGCGCCCGAGCTGATGGAGGATCAGGTCACGTACCCGATCGTGACGGCGCTGGTGGGCGCGCCGCGCGTGACGGCCGTGCGCGGTCAATCGATGTTCGGGATGTCGTTCGTCAACGTCATCTTCCAGGACGGGACCGACGTCTACTGGGCGCGCAGCCGCGTGCTGGAGTACCTGTCCAGCATCGCCGCCCGCCTGCCCGAACGGGTGACGCCGACGCTGGGCCCCGACGCGACGGGCGTCGGGTGGGTCTTCGAGTACGCGCTGATCGATCGAACCGGCGGCCAGTCGCTGGCCCAGTTGCAGTCGCTGCAGGACTGGACGCTGCGGTACGCGTTGCAAAGCGTCCCCGGCGTCGCCGAAGTCGCGAGCGTCGGCGGCTTCGGGCGCGAATACCAGGTCGACCTGGACCCCAGCCGGCTCCAGGCGCTGCACGTGTCGCTGGCCCAGGTCAGCGACGCCGTCCGGCGCTCGAACGACGACGTGGGCGCGCGCGTCCTGGAGATCTCCGGGACCGAGCACTTCGTGCGCGGGCGCGGCTACGTCAAGAGCGCCGCCGATCTGGAGAAGGTGGTGCTGGCCGTCGAGAACGGCACGCCCGTCACCGTCCGCGACGTGGGGCGCGTGAGGCTGGGGCCGGCCCCGCGGCGCGGCCTCGCCGACCTGAACGGGCAGGGCGAGACCGTGGGAGCGGTCGTCGTCATGCGCACCGGCGAAAACGCGCTGGACGTCATCGACGCCGTGAAAGCCAGGCTGGCGGAGCTGGCGCCGACGCTGCCCGCGGGCGTCGAGGTGGTCCCGACCTACGACCGGTCGACGCTGATCCGGGCCAGCATCCACACGCTGCGGCGGACGCTGGTCGAAGAGATGGTGGTCGTGGCGGTCGTGATCCTGCTGTTCTTGCTGCACGTCCGGTCGACGCTGGTGCCGGTCTTGATGCTGCCGATCGCCGTGCTGCTGGCGTTCATTCCGATGTCCGCGCTGCACCTGGGCGCGAACATCATGAGCCTGGGCGGCATCGCCATCGCGATCGGCGCGATGGTCGACGCCGCCATCATCGTCGTCGAGAACATCCACAAGCGCCTGGAAGACTGGGAGGGGGCCGGCCGGCCCGGGGCGCGCGCCGACGTGGTCGCGCGCGCGCTGACGGAGGTGGGTCGCCCAATCTTCTTCTCGCTGCTGGTGATCACCGTGGCGTTCCTGCCGGTGTTCACGCTGGAGGGGACCGAAGGGCGTCTGTTCCGGCCGCTCGCCTACACGAAGACGCTGTCGATGGCCTGCGCGGCGTTGCTGTCGGTGACGCTGGTGCCGGCCGTCGCCGCGCTGTTCATCCGCGGGCGAATCAGGCCCGAAGAGGACAACCCGCTCACGCGCCTGCTGGTGCGCCTGTACGCGCCGGTGTGCCGGCTGTCGCTGCGCTTTCGCTGGCCGATCATCATCGGCGCCGGGCTTCTGGTGGCGGTCACGATCCCGCTGGCGCGGGGGCTGGGCAGCGAGTTCATGCCGCCGCTGAACGAGGGGACGCTGCTCTACATGCCCACCGCCGTGCCGGGGATGAGCGATTCCAGCGCCAGCGACGTCATCCAGCGAATGGACCGCGTGTTGAAGTCGTTCCCCGAGGTGGCGAGCGTGTTCGGCAAGGCCGGCCGCTTCTCGACGCCGACCGACCCGGCGCCGCTGGAGATGTTCGAGACGATCGTGCAGCTGCGTCCGGCGGCCGAGTGGCCCGCGGGCGAGAGCTGGGAGGCGCTGGTCACGAAGCTGGACGCGGCGATGACCTTCACCGGCATGCCCAACGTCTGGTGGATGCCCATTCAGACGCGCACCGAGATGCTGGCCACCGGCGTCCGCAGCCCGCTGGGCATCCAGGTGCTGGGGCCCGACATCGCCGGCATCGACGCCGCGGCCCGCCAGATCGAAGCCGCGCTGCTGGACGTCCCGGGCACGCGCAGCGCCTTCGCCGAGCGCATCGGCGGCGGCCACTACCTGGACTTCGAGATCGACCGCGACGCCGCCGCCCGCTACGGCCTCAACGTCGCCGACGTCGAAGAGGCCCTGGAGACGGCCGCCGGCGGCAAGACCGTCACCACGACAGTCGAAGGGCGCGAGCGCTACCCGGTCACCGTCCGATACGCGCGCGACTTCCGGTCCAGCGTCGCCGACCTCGAACGCATCCTGGTGACCACCGCCGACGGCGCGCAGATCCCGCTGGCGCAGGTCGCGCGCGTCGCGTCGCGCGACGGCGCCGCCATGCTGCGCGACGAGGGCGGGCGGCTCTACACCTACGTGTTCGTGGACACGACGCGCCCGATCGCCGACTACGTGGCCGACGCGCGCCGGGCGGTGGCCGCCAAGGTGAAGCTGCCGCCCGGCTACCGGCTGGACTGGGCCGGTCAGTTCCGGTACCTGGAACGGGCCAAGGGGCGCCTGGCCGTCGTGGTCCCACTGACGCTCGCGGTGATTTTCCTGCTGCTGCTGGTCAACAGCCGCAGCGCCGTGGAGTCGCTGATCGTGATGCTGGCAGTGCCGTTCTCGCTGGTCGGCGCCTTCTGGCTGCTGAGCCTCCTGGGGTACAACCTGTCCGTGGCCGTCTGGGTCGGCATCATCGCGCTGGCGGGGCTGGACGCCGAGACGGGAATCGTCATGCTGCTGTACCTGGATCTCGCCTGGAAGGAACGGGCACCGACCACGCGCGCCGCGGCCCGCGACGCCATCTACCACGGCGCCGTCAAACGCATCCGCCCCAAGATGATGACGGTGACGACCATCCTGGCCGGGCTCATCCCGGTGCTGGTTTCGCACGGCGCCGGCGCCGACGTCATGAAGCGCATCGCCGCCCCGATGGTGGGTGGGGTGGTGACGTCGGCGTTGCTCGAGCTGCTGGTCTATCCGGCCATCTACATGGTCTGGAAGGCGCGGCGGCTGCCCGAGACGGCCGCGTGAAGCAGAGCGCGCCGAAGCCGCCGCCGCCCGAGCCGTGGCGGCGGTTGCTGCTGGCCTCGTTGCCGGCGCTGGCATTCCTGCTGGGGTGCACGCCGATGTCGGACTTCGACGTCTGGTGGCACCTGCGTACGGGGCAGCTGATTCTGCAGTCCGGCGCCGTCCCGCGCGTCGACCTCTTCACGTACACGAACGCGACACGCCCGTGGATCGACGTCCACTGGCTTTTTCAGGTCGGTCTGGCGTTGCTGTACGGGGTGGGCGGCGCGTCCGCGCTGGTGCTGGTCAAGGCCAGCGCGGGCGCGGCGATCGTCGGCCTTTCCCTGCTGGCGCGCCGGCCGGGTCAACGCGCCTGGCCAGTCGCGCTGGCCTGGCTGCCCGGCGTGCTCATGCTATCGGGACGCCTGTCCGAGCGCCCCGAGCTGGTGTCGCTGGTGCTGCTGGCGGTTTATCTCGCGGTGCTGGCCCGCGCGCCGGACAAGCCGCGCTGGCTGTGGGGGCTGCCGATCGTGCAGCTGCTGTGGGTCAACTGCCACGGCTTCTTCGTGATGGGCCCGCTGGTCCTGGCGGCGTACGCCACCGACTGGATCGCCGAACGGCTGCGCCCGCCCGCGGTCCCGGCTGCGCGCCCGCCCGCGCGGACGTTCGCGGTGGCGGCCGCCGCGGCGGTGATCGCCTGTCTGGTGAATCCCTACGGGCTCGCGGCGGTCGGGTTTTCCTTCGAACAATTTCAGAAGGTCGGGCCGGGCCTCTACCGCTCGACGATCGGCGAGCTCAAGAGCGCGGGTGACTTCATCGCCGCTGCCGGGATCGGCAATCCCTATCTGCTCGCCTACTTCGCGTCTGTGCTGCTGGGCCTGGTCAGCTTCGTCGCCTGCGCGCGCCGCGGGCGTTTCAGCGTGTACCGCGGGCTTCTGTTCGGCGCCGGTGCCTACCTGGGCTGGCAGGCGACGCGCAACAACGGCCTGTGTGCCGTGATCGCGGCGTTCGTCACGACCTGGAACTTCGACGACGCGCGCGCGCCCCGTCCGACCGCGCCTGCGCCGGCCAGGAAGAAGTCCCGCCGCCCGACGGGGGCCGCCGTTCCGATCCCGGCGCGCCGGTCGCACGCGAACGTCGTGTTGCTGGCCTGTGTCGGGGGGCTGGCGGTGGCGACCATTTCCGGCGCGCTCTACGCCTGGGCGCGCGAGGGGCGGCGGGTCGGCTTCGGCGAGCGCCCGCACTGGTACGCCCATGACGCGTGCGCGTTTCTCGCGCGCCCCGACCTGCCGGCGCGCGACGTCACCTACAACATCAGCCAGGCGGCGGTCTGCATCGCGCACGGCGCGCCCGCGCACAAGCAGTTCATGGACCCGCGGCTCGAGGTGAACACCCAGGAGACGTTCGAGAGCTACC
Organism: Polyangia bacterium; assembly: GCA_045802645.1. Classification (GTDB taxonomy): domain Bacteria; phylum Myxococcota_A; class Polyangia; order Fen-1088; family Fen-1088; genus JADGRB01. The sequence continues at coordinate 3,636 of JBJMQQ010000002.1, read as the reverse complement.
TGCGCGGCATTCAGCGGCTCTGGCGCGGTGACGCCGCCTGGGAAGAGGCGCTGGGCATCGATCACGCGCGGCCTGACGACGTACCCGCGATCCTGATCGAACGCGGCCCGCTGGGGCGTGCAGCCGAGGTTCTGAGTCAGGACCGGCGCTGGCGCTGCGTGTTCGCCGACTCACTGGCGACCGTGTTCGTGACCAGCCGCTTCGCCGACCAGCACGGCCTGCCGCCGGTCCCCCTTCACTGAACGACCGCCGCGCACAACGGAAAACGGCCGGTCCGCGGAAGCGAACCGGCCGTCGTGCTGTCGGAGGCGAGCTAGCTTAGTTGCTCGCGTAGGCGTTGATATTCCACTTCTGGGCCGCGCCGTTGTTGCAGTCCCAGATCTGGAGGGGCAGCCCGGCCGACGTGTTGGCCCCGTTCTCATCCAAGCAGCGCCCGGCCTGGACGTTCTTGAAGAAGAAGGCGCCGGTCATCGCGTCGGCGGTGATGGTCCACATCTGGCTCTTGTCGCCCGCCTGGCAGGCCGCAATCTGCAGGTGGGTGGCGTTCGCCGTCGCGCTGCCGCTGCCGACGAGGTCGACGCACTTCGACAGGTCGACCGTCATCGCGATCCGCCAGTTCGGGCCGTCCGGCACCAGCGTGAACTTCTGCGGGACGCCGTCCCACGAGTTGTACTGCTGGACCTGCGTCCCGATGGCGGTCGACCCGTTGTAGACGTCCAGCGACTGTCCACCGTTCGAGGGCAGCGGCGAGATGCGGTAGATGTAGCTGCTGTCGAACACCGGGGTGTAGCTGTTGTTACGCCACACCGTGATGCCGTGCTGCCAGACAGTGCCTGCGCCGTTGAGCGCCTTGTAGCCGTCCGGGCAGCCGGCGCCGGGGTTCGACGTCGAGCCGGCAGGGCAGCTGCCGGTCGTTCCCGAGCTGAACTGGCCGACGGCGCCGTTCGCGTTCTGGCACATCGTGCCGTCGCCGTAGGGGTTCACGTAGGGCGCCCCGGACTGCTTGGCGCCCAGGCGGCCGGCAACGACGCCAGCCGCGCCGGCCGGGAAGCCTGCGCCGTCGCAGTAGTAGGCGACGGGGGCGGTCACGCTCGGCTTGCTGATCGCGGTCAGGCTCCCCGTGTCCATGATATCGCCGAAGAACGACCCCTCCTGCATCGGGTAGTTCTTCCGGTCGACGCCCCAGCCGATGGCGCCGTCATTCGAGTCCAACCAGAGCGGCACGTGAATGCCGGCCGTGTTGACGTGGGCCATCATGCAGGCCGAGAGCGCCTCCAAGCAGGGGCCGTTGCCGGCGATGCTGCCGTTCTTCCAGGCCGGGCAGAGGCCGATGGCGCCGGGGAAGGTGTAGTTGGTGCCGCTCTGGTCCTGCTTGACCAGCGTGTCGCCCGTCGCCAGTGCGCAGCGCACCAGGTACGAGATCGTCTTGCGGCCCATGGACGTCGTCATCATGCCGTTCGCCGACGACAGGCCGTTCGCTGACGACAGGCCGTTGGCGGACGACAGGCCGTTTGCCGACGACAGGCCGTTGGCGGACGACAGGCCGTTCGCCGACGACAGGCCGTTGATAGACGAGAGGCCGTTCGCCGACGACAGCGAATAGTCCTCGTGGGCGCCGGCGGACTGAACGGTCCCGGGCTCTTCGCCGCAGCCGATCAACCCCACAATCGCGCCCAACCCGATGCTGATCTGAAGTGTGCGTTTACCGAGATCTTTCATGATGTCTGTCTCCCTGAGGCAACCCGGCCGACTCGAAGAGTCCCGTTGGCTTTGCGTCCCCCGATCGCTCGGGGTTTGCCGTTTTCTGGGGGCCGTTGACTCGGATTGAGATAAAGCAGTAACCGGGCCAACACTATTAGAGCGAGAAACAGCCCGATCGTGGGGTCCGGAACCGCCAAACGTTGTTCGTTCGACAACAACTGCGGATGTACCGGAGACAACGGTCTCAGCTGTTGTCCTCGGGACAACAGCCGGCGCGCCAGGCGTCTGACGCGGAGGCGCGGGTTCGGCTAGCCGCCGTTCGCGCTCAAGCCGGACAGCAACTGGGCTTCGCGCCGGCGGCCGAGGCTGCGCAGATACGCGACGAACCGCGCGCGCCAGGTTGCTTCGTCCAGGTTGAACCGCAGCAGCCTGTGCATGTCCCGCAGCCGCTGGTCGATCGGAACGGTCCGCTCCTCTTCGGCGGCGGGGTGGGTCCACTCATAAGGAAAGGCGTGCCGGCCGCTGGTGAACACCGCGTAGTGCCAGATCGCCTCGTCGACGCGGCCGTGTTGCGACAGGTACTCGGCGTACCGGAAGTGGTTGTGGATGGAGCTGGGACAAGCGCGTACAGCGTGCGCCAGCAGGCGCCCCTCGTCCGACCAGGTGGCGGCCTGCGCGTTGGACAACGCGACCTGGACGGCCAGGGCGGCCAGCAACAGCCCGCGCGCCCACGCCGCGTGGTTCCAGGCCGCAGCCAGGGATTGACCAAGCGCGAGACAGAGGAAGAACGACGGGAGGATCAAGAACCTGTCCGCCATGCTCTCGGGCATCGCGAAGACGACGCCGGTCACCAGCACCCACGCAATGACTGCGGCAGCGACGAACGGGAAGCCGCCGCGGCGGTACGACCGCCACGACGCGAGAGCGGCGACGGCCAGCAACCCACATCCGACCAGAAACGTCAGCGACACGCCCGTGGGTCGAGACACCTCGGCGTACGTCCGCCCGGTACAAAGGCCCACCGGGACCGCGATGAGCCGCGCATAACGCGCCAACAGCTCGATGCCGTAGGCGCCCTTTTGCCAGACGCTGGCCCCCGCCACGACGTCGCTGGGCGCCGTGTACGCCAGCGCGGTCGGCTGGATCTTCAGACGGAGAACCAGGTACGCGGCCAGCACGGCGAACAGAGCAGCCGTCGGGGCGTGCGCCCGCACGGCGGACAGCGGAGGGTCCGCGCGCCGGCGACGAAGCTCCGCGAACAGCGCGACGATCAGCGGCAGCACCGCGATGCTTTCCTTCGACAGCAGCCCGACCGTGAAAGCCAGCATGGCCAACAGCAATCGCCCGACGGAGGTCGCCTTGCCGTCGAACACCGTCGGCGACAGCGCCAGCAAAGCCAGCACCGAAAAGAGCACGGCCAGCGTGTCGGCACGTCCCACCAGGCTCGCCACGTTCTCGGCGTGCGTCGGCATGACCGCGAAGAACGCCATCGCCAGCCAGGCCGCGCCCGCGGGCATGCACCGCCGCGCAAGCCGCCAGCCCACCAGCACCAGCGCCAGATACCAGAGCAGCGACGTCACGTGGAAGGCTGCCGGCGATCCACCGAACAGCCGATGGTCGACCGCGAACGAGAGAGTGGCGACCGGCCGGTAAGACGGCGGGATCGCGTTCAGCGACTCACCCCAGAACGACAGCTTGAACGCATCCAGCAGGGGCGCCGTCCCTTGCACCACCGGGTGATGGACGATCGCGTACCCGTCATCCATGACGAACCCGCCCGAGACGCCCGCCGCGAACGCCCCGACACACAGCAGCCCCAACACGAGTCCCTGCACCCAAGGCTTCATGTGCCGGGAGTGGGGCTCGAACCCACAAGACGCTTTCGCGTCAGCGGATTTTAAGTCCGCCGCGTTTACCATTTCGCCATCCCGGCTG
>JBJMQQ010000090.1:0-8251 GCA_045802645.1 Polyangia bacterium | reverse complement strand
GACCGCCGGAACGCTGGGCGCGATCCCGCTTTACCTGCTGCTGCGCCCGCACGGGCCGGTGGCGGTTGCCATTGCGGCGGCGGTCGTGACGATCGTCGGCATCTGGGCGTCTGGCCGCGTCGAGCGACGCCTGGGGATCGAGGACCCCCAGATCGTCTGCATCGACGAGGTCGCCGGCGTGCTGGTCACCTGGATCGTCGCCCCCCCGACGACGCGCGCCCTGGTCGTCGGCTTCATCGCTTTTCGTTTGTTCGACCAACTAAAACCCTGGCCCGCCCGCACCGCCGAACGCCTCCCCGGTGGCCCCGGCATCATGCTCGACGACGTGGCGGCGGGAGTTTGGGGCGCCGCGGTACTTGTGTTGGGGCGTGCGATCGGCTGGTTGTAAGAACGGAGTGGGGTACTAAGCGGGGCGGCGCTGCATTCGCTGCACGGGTCCTGTATCAAACGACCGGAGGCAAACGGAAACCCGGATGAGCATTCCGGTCCCTTCTCCCCGCTGGCGGGGAGAAGGCTAGGAAGAGGAGCGCGGTCGTTTACGTGAGCGTAGTCGTAGTCGCGTTCGTGTCCGCTGACGTTGTCGTGATCGCCGATGACGTCTCCGCTGAGGCCGACGCGCCCGCGGCGCGGGTCGCTTCGTCCCATTCCATTGAGGGGAGCTGGGGGCCGGTGCTGGGGCGGATGAGGATGAGGACCGCGGGGAGGACGATGACGGCGGTGGTCAGGCAGGCGATCTCGCCGAGCACCGCCAGGACGCCGAAGAGGAAGAGGCCGACGTTCTGGGCGATCAGCAGGGACGAGTAGCCGATGATCGTCGTCAGCGAGCAGAGGCCCACGGCGCCGCCCGTTCCCCGGATGGCGCCGCCCACGTCGCGCCCGCCGTCGCGCAGGTAGCGGGCCATGACATTCACGGCGTAGTCGACGCCGATCCCGAACGTGATCGGGAAGGCGATGAAGTTCACGAAGTTGATCTTGATCCCCAGCTTCATCGTCAGCGCGACCAGCCACAGCACGCCCACGACCAGCGACCCGATCACGAATGGCGTGGCCAGCCCGCGGCGGAAGATGACCAGCACGGTCGCCACCACGCCCAGGAACGCCAGGGTCGACGCGAGCGGCCCGTCCCGTTCCATCGACGAGATGATGTCGAACGACAGCGCCGGTCCGCCGGCCACGCGCGCCGGGCGGCCGCCCAGCGCCGCCGGGGCGTGCGCCGCGTCGCGCAGCAGCTTCACGAACGTCGCGATCGTCTCGCCGCGCCACCAGCTCTCGGTGGGGTTGGGGTAGACCAGCACGGCGCGCCCGGTGGTCCCGTCGCGCTCGCGCAGCCCCCGGGTGAGGACGTCCGGCACCTCTTCGGCGCGGACGGGATGTGCGGCCGCGACCGGCGTTCCCGCCTCGGCGGGCGGGCCGATCAAGCGATCCAGCTTCTGCCGGTCGGCGACGCTGATGCTCTCGCGGACGTTGGGCGTCATCTTGCGCCGGATCACCGCCAGCTCCGCCTGCTTGGCGGCCTCGTCCGGGGGCAGGATGTCGTCGTACGTTCGGATCGACGCGATCATGCTGGCCAGCGGCCCGTGCTCGGCATCCGCCCGCAGGCGCGCCGTCACGGCCCGCGCCTCGGCCTCGCTGTCCGTCAGGATCACCGTCGGGGTCAGGTACCGCCCCAGCAGGTTATCCATTCGCTTGCCCCAGTAGCCTTCGCCGCCGACCCAGGTGTCGCGCCGCCGCAGCCGCGAAAAATCGAACTCGAGCCGATCGCGCCCGAAGCGCCGCACCTCCCAGATCGACAGCACCGTCAGCAGCGCCGCCAACCCCACGAACAGGCGTGGCCGGGCGCTCACCATCCGCGCGACGGTCCCCATGATGCGCCCCGACGAGCGGTGCGGCTGCGGGCCCTTCGACCCGCGGTCCAGCCACGCCAGCAAGGGCGGCATCAGGACGACGGTCGTCAGCCAGGCGAACACCATCCCCAGGCCGCCGATGGCGCCGAACTGCCGGAACCCGCGGAACTGCATCGCGACCAGCGACGCGTAGGCGATCCCCGCCGCCATCGCCGCCGACAATGTTCCCCAGCGGGTCCCCCACAGGGCGATGGCCAGCGCGTCCTCGACGGTCCGCCCGTTGCGGCGCGCCTCGACGTAGCGGGCCAGCTGGATGATGCCGAAGTTGATGCCGTTGCCGATGATGATCGAGCCGAGGAACGCCGTGTTCGAGTTCAGCTCGGTGATGCGGAACGGCGGCAGGCTCGCCAGGCCAAACGCGTACACCGCCGCCAGCGCGAGCGGCAGGAACAGCGCCGGCAGGCTGCGCGCCCATCGGTAAAAGACGAACAGCGCCAGCAGGACCGCCACCACGACCACCACCGACGAGAGCGTCAGGTCCTGGACCAGGGCGGCCATCTCCTCGGCCGAGATGGCGACGTCACCGGCCAGCCCGATGCGCATCCCCGGCGCGTACCGGCCGGTCCCGCCCAGCGCCCGCACGTCGTCCTGAAGGTGGCGGATGAGCGCGCCGGCCTGCGCCGCGCCCGTCGAGAAGCCGCCCACCTCGATGATCATCAGCGTCAGCCCAAGTGAACGGTTCGAGAACCGGTTCCCCTCGAGATCGCCGCCGCCCAGCTGCCCGGCGTACTTGTGTTCGATGTCGCCGAAATTCAGCGGCGGGGCCGGCTCGCCCTCGTCCAGCAGCGTGCCCGTCGTCTTGGCGTACTCCCAGTGCAGCCGATCTTCGATCCGCTGGCGGATGGTCCGCAGATCCTGCAGGTCGATCAGGCTGCCGGCATGCGCCTCGACGAACGCCTTTTCGGCGGCGAACCCGACGCGGACGTCGCTGACCTCGCTCTTCGGGTACTGGCGAACGCGTGCGGCCAGGTCGTCCAGTAGACGCTCGCCGGCCCGCAGGTTCTCGGGGCGGCCGACGTCCACCATGACGCCCAGGTACTGCAGCCCGGCCATGCGCCGGCGCAGCTCGCCAATGGCGACCACGCTGGGCGCGTCGCGCGGCAACAGCTCCTCGACGTCGCTGCGAAGGTGCTGGTAGAGGGTGACCGTCCGCCAGGCGGCGGGGATCGCGACGACGATGGCCAGGACCCAGAGCAGGGTCCCATGCCGCAGTGTCCAGGCGACGAAACGACGCGTGCGGGGTCCGGGTGCCGGTGGGGAATCGTCGTGGTGCACGAGGGTGGACCGGGCGCGCGCCACCCGGGGCGCCGATGATAACCGAATCCTCGCCGCTTACCCCTTTTTGGCCGCTTCGATCCGAGGCGAACCGCCCGGCGTGGTATGGTGTCCGGCTCGTGCGTTTCGTCCCGGATCGTGCTGGTTTTCTCGACCTGGCCCGACGCGGCCGGCTGGCGTTCGTGTATCGCGAGGTCGTCGCCGACAGCGACACCCCGGTATCCGCTTACGCCAAGCTGGGGCGTGGGCCCTACTCATTCCTGCTGGAGAGCGTCGTCGGCGGCGACAAGTGGGCCGCGTACAGCTTCGCCGGCGTGCGCCCGCGGGCTGTCGTCCGGGCCCGCGGTTCGGCCGTCGAGATCCTCACGGCCGAGCCCAGCGGCGAGCTGCACGTCACCGAGAAGGTGCGGGCCGACGCGCCGCTCCGGTTCGTCGACGACTACTTGTCCAAGCTGGCGCCGGCGATCCCGCCGGGGCTGCCGCGCTTCTTCGGCGGCGCGGTCGGCTGGCTGGGGTACGACGCCGTCCGCAGCTTCGAGCGGTTGCCGTCGACGAAGCCGGACACGCTGGGCCTGCCCGAGGTCTGCTTCGCGCTGACCGATACGGTCGTCATCTTCGACAACCTGCGGGGGACGGTGAAGGTGGTGGCCGCCGCCGACGTCTCGGAGGGCGACCCGGGGCGCGCCTACGACGACGCCTGCGGGCGGATCGAGGCGGTGCTGGAACAGCTGGCCCGACCGGCTCCGCCGTTGCGCGTGCTGGACCCACGGCCGCCCACGGCCACGCCGCGCTCGACGGTGGCCCGCGACGCCTACGAGGCGGGTGTCCGACGCGTGCAGGAGTACATCCTGGCGGGCGACGCCTTCCAGGTCGTCTACTCGCAGCGGTTCGAGACGCCGCGCGCCGGTGTCGACCCGTTCGACGTGTACCGCGCGCTGCGCGTGATCAACCCGTCGCCGTACATGTTCCACCTCGAGTTTCCGGAGGCCATCGTGACCGGCGCCTCACCCGAGACGCTGGTCCGCCTCGAGGGGGGCGACATCGAGCTGCGCCCCATCGCCGGCACGCGGCGCCGCGGCGCCACGCCCGAGGAGGACGCCGCGCTCGAGCGCGAGCTGCGCGCCGACCCGAAAGAGTGCGCCGAGCACGTCATGCTGGTCGACCTGGGGCGCAACGACGTCGGCCGGGTGTCGACGCCCGGGTCCGTGAAGGTCAGCGAGCTGCTGTCGGTCGAGCGTTACTCGCACGTCATGCACCTGGTCTCGAACATCCGCGGGCGGGTCGCGGCGGGGACGCGGCCGTCGGACGTCATCCGGGCCGCTTTCCCGGCCGGCACGCTGTCGGGAGCGCCGAAGATTCGCGCCATGGAGATCATCGAAGAGCTGGAGACCTCGCGCCGCGGGATCTACGGCGGCGCCGTCGGCTACATCTCGTACGCGGGCAACGCCGACCTGGCGATCGCGATCCGCACGCTGGTCACGCTGGGCGACACGATCCACGTGCAGGCGGGCGCCGGCATCGTCGCCGACAGCGTCCCTTCGGAAGAGCACCTCGAGTGCGTCAACAAGGCCCGCGCCGTCCTGAATGCCGTCGAGATGGCCCGCGCGGAGGCGAAGTAGATGCTGCTGGTCATCGATAACTACGACTCGTTCACGTACAACCTGGTCCAGTACCTGAGCGAAATCCTGGCGAGCAGCGGGCAAGAAGTTCGCGTGATCCGCAACGACGAGATGCCGGCTGCCGAGATCGGCGCGCTGGCGCCGTCGCACATCGTCATCTCGCCCGGCCCCTGCACGCCCAACGAGGCGGGCATCAGCCTGGACGTCATTCGCACGTACGCGGGCAAGATCCCGATCCTGGGCGTGTGCCTGGGCCATCAATCGATCGGGCAGGCCTTCGGCGGGCAGGTGGTGCGCGCGCCGCGCGTGATGCACGGCAAGACCTCGCAGATCTTTCACGACGGCAAGGGGCTCTTTCACGGCCTGCCGAACCCGTTCGAGGCGACGCGCTACCATTCGCTGGTGATCGAGAAGACCAGCGTGCCGCCCGAACTGGAGGTCACCGCCCGCACCGCCGACGAAGAGATCATGGCGGTCCGCCACCGGACGCTGCCGGTGGAGGGGGTGCAGTTCCACCCGGAGTCGTTCTTGACCACCTCCGGCAAGGACCTGCTGCGCAACTTCGTCACCCGGGGAGGGCGGCCGTGAACGTGCGCGAGGCCCTGGCCCGCGTCATCGATCGGAAGGACCTGACCGCCGGCGAAATGGCGGAGGTGGTCGGCAGCATCATGGACGGGCAGGCCACACCGGCGCAGATCGGCGGGTTGCTGGTCGGGCTGCGGATGAAGGGCGAGACTGTCGACGAGATCGTTGGCGCCGCGCGCGCCATGCGGCAGCGGATGATCGGCGTCGACGGCGGCGATTCGATCCTGGTCGACACCTGCGGGACCGGCGGCGACGGGTCGCGGTCCATCAACGTCTCGACGCTGGCGGCGTTCGTCGTCGCGGGGGCGGGGGTGGTCGTCGCCAAGCACGGCAACCGCGCCCAGTCGTCGCAGTCGGGGTCGCACGACGTGCTCGAGGCGCTGGGGCTGGACCCGGCGCCCGGCCCCGAGACGGCGGCGCGCTGCCTGCGCGAGGCGAAGCTGGCATTTCTGTTCGCGCCGGCTCACCACGCGGCTACCAAGCACGCCGTCGGCCCGCGCAAGGAGGTCGGTGTCCGCACGCTGTTCAACCTGCTGGGGCCGCTGACCAACCCGTGCGGCGCGCGCTTTCACGTGAACGGCATCTTCAGCCGCGAGCGTTGCGAGCTGCTGGCCCAGGCCCACGCGGCGCTGGGCTCGTCGCGCGCCATGGTGGTCCACGGCGCCGGTGGCCTGGACGAGTTCGCGCCGGCCGGCGAGACGTTCGTCGCCGAGCTGAGCGACGGTAAGGTGCGCGGCTACGAGCTGAAGCCCTCGGACTTCGGCCTGGACGAGAGCGATCCGGCCGGTTTGCGCGGCGGCTTGCCGGCGGACAACGCGCGCATCGCGCTGGACGTCCTGGGCGGTGCCGGTCCGGAGGCCGCCCGCAACGCGACGCTCATGACGGCCGGCGCGGCCATCTACGTCAGCGGCGGCGCGTCCGACCTGCGCGCCGCGACGGCGACCGCGCGCACCGTCCTGTCCGGCGGCGGCGCGTTGGCGGTCCTGGAGAAGCTGCGGCGGATCGCGCCGCGCCCGGCTGCGGCGTCATGATCCTGGACGACATCCTGGCGCGCACGCGCGTCGACGTGGACGCCCGGCGCGCCGCGCGCCCCCTGGCGGCCGTCGAGGCCGCCGCCGCGCAGATGCCGCCCACCCGCAGCCTGGCCCGGGCGCTGCGGCAGCCCGGCGCCGTCACCTGTATCGCGGAGTTCAAACGCCGCTCGCCGTCCGCCGGCTGGATCGCGGAGGGCGCCGATCCGACGGCGATGGCCCGGGCCTACGCGGCAGGCGGCGCGCGGGCGATGTCGGTGCTGACCGACGGACCGTTCTTCGGCGGCAACCTGGCGGATCTGGCCGCCGCGCGTGCCGCGTGCGGCCTGCCGATCCTGCGCAAAGACTTCGTCGTCGATCGCTACCAGATCGTCGAAGCGCGGGCCGGCGGCGCCGACGCGGTGCTGCTGATCGTCGCGGCGCTGGATGACCGCGAGCTCCGCGCGCTGCTGGCGGCCGCGGCCGCGTCGGGGCTGGATGCGCTGGTCGAGGCGCACGACGAGGCAGAGGTCGCGCGCGCCGTCGACGCGGGCGCCGTGATCGTCGGGATCAACAATCGAGATCTGCGCACCTTCACGCTCGATCGCGAGCTGGCGGCGCGCCTCCGGCAGCGCGTGCCGTCCGACCGGATCATCGTTGCCGAGTCGGGAATCCGCGACGCCGCCGACGTCACCCGGCTGCGGGCTGCCGGCGTCGACGCCATGCTGGTGGGCGAGACGCTGATGCGCGCGCCCGATCCGGCCGCCGCGCTGAAGGCGCTGGCCGGCTGAGATGCCGCTGCTGATCAAGATCTGCGGCGTCACCACGGCCGACGACGCGGCGATGGCGGTCGAGGCCGGGGCAGGGGCCATCGGCGTCAACCTGTGGGCGGGCTCGAAACGCCACGTCGGGCCGGAGGCCGCCCGGTCCGTTCTCGACGCCGTGCCGCCGGGCGTGCTGAAGGTCGGCGTGTTCGTCAACGCTGGGGCCGCCGCGATCGCGCGCGCGATCGACGAGCTGGGCCTCGATCGGGCGCAGCTCCACGGCGACGAGCAGGCGGCCGACTACGCCACCTTGGACGCGCGCCGCCTGATCAAGGCGGTGCGGGTCCGCGACGAAGCTTCGATAGCCGCCGCGTTCCCCTGGTCGCCGGCGCTGTGGCTGTACGACGCCTTCGTCGACGGGTTCGGCGGGGGCGGCGTCGCGGCCCCCTGGCCGGTCATCGCGCGCGCGGCGCGGCGCCCGTTCGTGCTGGCCGGCGGGCTCACGCCCGACAACGTCGCGGCCGGCATCCGCGCGACCCACCCGGACGGTGTGGACGTGGCCAGCGGCGTCGAGCGGCGGCCAGGCGCGAAAGATCCGGCCAAGGTCGCCGCCTTCGTGGCGGCGGCGCGCGGCGCGATATAGGTTTCGTCCATGTCGATCTCCGCCGCCGCCACACCTGGACGTTTTGGTCTGTTCGGGGGACGCTACGTCTCCGAGACCCTGATCCCGTCGCTGGACGAGCTCGAGGCGGCCTGGGCGGCGGCCTCCGTCGACCCGGCGTTCAACGAGGAGCTGAATCGGCTGCTGTCGGACTACGTCGGCCGCCCGACGCCGCTGGGGTTCGCGGCCCGGTTGTCCGCGGAGATCTCGCGGGAAGCCGGCCGCAACGTCCGCATCTACTTGAAGCGCGAGGACCTCTGCCACACGGGCGCGCACAAGATCAACAACTGCATCGGCCAGCTGCTGCTGACCCGCCGCATGGGCAAGACGCGGGTCATCGCCGAGACGGGCGCCGGCCAGCACGGCGTGGCCACCGCCACGGCCTGCGCGCTGTTCGGGCTGCAGTGCGAGATCTACATGGGCGCCGTCGACG
>JBJMQQ010000089.1:0-13036 GCA_045802645.1 Polyangia bacterium | reverse complement strand
TGGGCGCACCAGCTCGCGTCGTACTGGTATCCCTCGTACAACACGGACCTCGTCGACGCGCGCGGCGGCTGGCCGGCGGACGACACCGAGCCGGACATCCGCAAGGAGGCCGGCTCGCTGCACTTCGATCACCCGACGGTGGTCATGCGGGGAAAGCCGTCCGGCAAGGCCGTGTACAACGTGTTTCTCGTCGGCGCGGGGGAGGGGGGCGCACCCGCGAGCGCGCCCGCGGCCTCGACCGCCGCCTGGCCCAAGCTGCCAGCCAGCAAGCCGACGCCCGACACGGCCTCGACCGCGGGCGCGATTCGGGCCGAGCTCGCCGCGCACGGTGGCTCCTGGTCCGCGTGGCAGAAAGAGGTCGCGCCGTTCCAGGCGGCGCTCCAGCGGCGCCTCGCCACCTTGCCGGAGGGGGCCAAGGCGCTCGCGGGCGGCGACGGGTTTCTCTTCTACGCGCGCTCGATGTCCTACGTGCTCGGCGGCGATCTGGGCAAGCAACACGCCGACAAGAACCCGATCCCGGCCATCGTCCGCTTTCGCGATCTGCTGGCCAAGCACGGTGTCGACCTCCTGTTCGTGCCGGTTCCCACCAAGGTCGAGATCTATCCGGAGCGCGCGGCAACCGCTCCGGGCGCAGACCAGGCGGCCGTCCGCCGTTTCGCCGGGCAGGTCGTGAATCCCTTCGAGCGGAAGTTCCTGCTGGAGCTGGCGGAAAAGGGAATCGAAACGGTCGATCTGCTTCCCGCGTTCCTGAACGAGCGCGCCAAGGATCCGCCGGCCGGCAAGGGCGAACCGCTGTATCAGGCCGAGGACACGCACTGGGCCGCGCGCGGGCTGGAGCTGGCGGCCAAGCTGGTCGCCGAGCGCGTGCGCCGGTATCCCTGGTACAAGCCGCTCGGCGCGCATCCGCGCGCGTATCGACTCAAGGACGCCTCCTTCACGCGCCACGGCGATCTCTGCTCGCGCCTCCCGGAGGCGGACCAGGCGAAGTACCCGCCCGCCACGCTGGTCGGAAATCAGGTCGTGACGGCCGACGGCGCGCTGTACGAAGACGATCCGGACAGCCCGATGGTGTTGCTGGGCGACAGCTTCACGGGCGTGTACCAGCTCATGGACTGCGAGCACGCGGGCGTGTCGGCGCACATCGCGCGCGCCGTCGGGGCGCCCGTCGACCTGGTCATGAGCTACGGCGGCGGCCCGAACGTACGCAGCAAGCTGCTGCGGCGCGGGGAGGGCGCGCTCTCCAGCAAGAAGCTGGTCATCTGGATGATGACCGCGCGCGACCTCTACGACTTCGGCGAGGGATGGGAGCGATGACCGTCCCCGCGGCTCTGACGCTGGTCGCGATGGCGACCGTCGGATGCGCGCGCGGCAGCCTCGCCTCGCAACCGCCCGGGCCGATGTCGAGCACCGTCGTCGCGCTGGCCGCGGACCTGGGCGCCGCGCCGACGGACGTGGCGGACAGCTGGGCCCGGGTGGACGAGATCGCGTCGCGCGTCCGCGAACACCACGCGCGCGCCTCCAGCGGCGATTGGATCGCGGACATGAACGCCGTCGTGTTCGACCAGCTCCGCTTCGAACGCGAGATCGCCAGCCAGGACGTTCGTTTCTTTCGACTGCCGTCGGTGATCGCGCAGCGCCGCGGAAGCTGCCTGGGGCTGGGGGCGCTGTATCTGGTCGTGGCGGAACGGCTGGGCGTCGGGCTCGACGGCGTCATGGTGCCGGGGCACTTCTTCGTCCGCACGCGCGAGCCGGCGCACCGCAACGTCGAGCTACTCCGGGGCGGCGAGTCGATGCCCGACGCCTGGTACCGGACGAAGTACGGTCCCTGGCCCGAGGCCAAGGGGTCGCCCTATTTCCGGCCGCTGGCACCGTCGGAGGTCGCGGCCGTTCACTGGTTCAACGCGGGCAACCACCTGCGCGCGGCGCACGACCTGGCCGGCGCGACGGTCGCCTACGACCGGGCTGCCGCCGCGCTTCCCGCGTTCGCCGAAGCGGAGGCGAGCCTGGGCGCCGTGCGCCAGCTCGAAGGCGCGCTGGACCAGGCCGAGGAGGCCTATCGCCGGGCGGCGCGCGATCGCCCCGACCTCGTCGGCCTCGACCACAACCTCGCCCTCCTGAAACAGGAGCGGGTCACCCGCGATACCGAAAGGACACCATCCCCATGAAGCCGATCACGTTCCGCAGAGGCGCCGGGCGCACCTTCGCGGCCTCCCTGTTCTTGCTCGCCGTCGCCGCTCTTTCACCCACGCCGGCGCGCGCCGACGGCCCAGCCGCCGCACCACCGGCGACCCCACCGGCGACCGCGCCGATCACGGTCACCGCCAAGCTGGTCGAGATCCCCGGCAAGTTCCCGGACGACGAGCTCTACGACTACGCCTACGTGATGCGCTACCAGGTGATCGGCGGGCCGATGGACAAGCAGTCGATCCTCGTTGCGCACTACAAGCCGCGCCAGCCGCGCCCGGCGATCAAGGACAAGATGAAGTCGGTCGTCTCGGGCAAAGTACGCGCCTTCCACGTCGGCGACGTGCAGAAGCTGCAGCTGACCTCGAACATCAAGTCCGTCTGGAAAGGCCCGGTCGTCGACGAGTTCGGCGCCACCGACCACAAAAGCACCCGTTATTTCGCCCTGGTCGCCGACCCGGGCTGACAGCTGGTGACTACCGGCTGGCCTGCCCTCGGAGCGCTCTCGACGCACGCGAGTCGGACGCCGGGAAACGCTGGCCACCCTCGAACACGAACTCGAACTCGCTCACGCTCACGCGAGCCCTCTGGCTCAGAGATGTGTCTACACGATCGGGCCGTCGCCGCGGGCCAGCACCGTGTCGCGGGCGAGGCGGGGATCATGTTCTGGATGATCGGTGTTGAAGTGCAGCCCGCGGCTTTCGGGGCGGCGGCGCGCGGACTCGATGATCAGGTCCGCGACCAGCGCGATGTTGCGGAGCTCGACGAGATCGCCCGTGATCTTGGCGTTCCAGTAGTAGTCGCGAATCTCCGATCGGATCAGGTCGATGCGCCGCGCCGCCCGCTGCAGCCGGCGGTCGGTGCGGACGATGCCGACGTAGTTCCACATCAGCCGCCGGATCTCGTCCCAGTTGTGGCTGACGACGACGGCTTCGTCGGGGGAGCCGGCCTCGCCCGGATACCAGGGCGCGACCTGCGGCGGCCGAGTCACGCCCACCTCGCGAACGTCGTCGGCGGCGCGCGCCCCGAACACCATCGCCTCCAGCAGCGAATTCGAGGCCAGCCGGCAGGCGCCGTGTAGCCCGGTCATCGATACCTCGCCGATGGCGTAGAGGTTCTTCACGGTCGACCGCCCGTGCTCGTCGACCAGCACGCCGCCGCAGCTGTAGTGCGCGGCCGGCACGACCGGGATCGGCTGGGTCCGCATGTCGATGCCCAGCTCCATGCACTTGCGGTGGATGTTGGGGAACCGCTCGACCAGGAAGTCGCCCGACAGGTGGGTCATGTCCAGAACGACGTGGTCGTCGCCGGTCCGCTTCATCTCCGCGTCGATGGCCCGCGACACGACGTCGCGCGGGGCCAGGTCCTTCATCTCGTGGTAGCGCGGCATGAACGCCGTGCCGTCGCGCAGCCGCAGGATTCCCCCCTCGCCGCGCAGCGCCTCGCTGATCAGGAACGACTTCGCGGCCGGGTGATAGAGCACCGTCGGGTGGAACTGGAAGAACTCCATGTTGGCGATGCGCGCGCCAACCCGGTACGCCATCGCCACACCGTCGCCGGTCGCGACGTCCGGATTCGACGTGTAAAGGTAGACCTTCCCCGAGCCGCCGGTCGCCAGGATCACCGCGCGCGCCACCGCCGTGACCACCTGGCCCGTTCGCTGATCCAGAAGGTACGCGCCGAACACGGCGTTCGGGCCGCCGTACTTGGCGGTCGTCAGCAGATCGATCGCCAGGTGATCGGGCAGCAGCGTGATGCGGTCGGCGCGTTCCGCGACCTTGCGCAGCAGCGCTTCTTGAATCGCGGCGCCGGTCGTGTCCTTGACGTGCACGATGCGCCGCGCTGTATGGCCCCCCTCACGCCCCAGCGCGAGTTGCCCGGCCGCGTCGCGATCGAACGGCACGCCCAGCTCGTTGGCCAGCCAGCGAATGTGCTCGGGCCCTTCGGTCGCGCAAATTTCGACGGTGTCCCGATGGCACAGGCCGTCGCCGACGCGCAGCGTGTCCTCGACGTGCGCCGCGACAGCGTCCTCCGGATCCATCGCCCCCGCCACGCCGCCCTGCGCGTACCAGGTGTTCGCGTCCGCCGGCGCA
The DNA here is from genome assembly GCA_045802645.1 of Polyangia bacterium. Lineage (GTDB taxonomy): Bacteria > Myxococcota_A > Polyangia > Fen-1088 > Fen-1088 > JADGRB01. Next base: position 8,759 of record JBJMQQ010000089.1, on the reverse strand, counting down.
CGCTTGGTGGCGACCACCACCCGCCCGTGGGCGGAGGCCCGTAAGGCAAACGTCAATCCAGCCAGCCCAGAACCAATGACCAGGTAATCCGTCTCCAGCACCCCCCAACTCTACCCCCCCGTTCCCCCCCCGTCCCCTCCGTCCTCGACGTCCGCGCCGTGTTACGATCACGCCATGAATCGGGCCGCCGCCCTCGTGCTCACACCCCTCGTCGCCGCGCTGGCGACGCCGGGGCACGCTGGCACGTTCTGGTCGCGCGAGCGCGCGGACGGCGTCGTCGAGTTCACGAACAAGACGCCGTCCGGCGGCCACTGGAAGGTCCTCTTCAAGACTGGGCCCGGCAAGGCGTCGGCGCTGCGCGGCGCCACCGACGTGGTGCCCCCCCGGGACGTCTCGCCCGCCCGCACCAGCCGCTACGACCGCGACATTCTGGACGGGCAGGCGTTCTACGGCATCCCCGAGGCCTTCCTGCGCGCCGTCATCAAGACGGAGTCCGACTTCGATCCCCACGTCGTCTCCAGCGCCGGCGCGCAGGGGCTGATGCAACTTTTGCCGTCGACGGCGCGCCTCATGGGCGTGACCGACGCCTTCGACGCGCGCCAGAACATCATGGGTGGGGCGCGCTACCTGCAGGTGCTCGCGCGGCGCTTTTGCAAGACGCCCCCGCCCACTGGCGGGGGGACGGCGACGGACGCGGCCCCGCTGGCCGTCTGCTCCCCGGAGGAACGGGTGAAGGTGGTCGCCGGCTATCACGCCGGGCCGGCCGCCGTCGAGAAGTACGGCGGCATCCCGCCCTACGAAACCACGCACGCCTACGTCGCGTCGGTGCTGCGCCGGTACGAGCAATACCGCGCGCCTGGTCCGACCGCGGAACGCTGACACCGGAGCCGCCCGATGAGCGTCGCGTCTTCCATCGCCCACCTGGCCAGCGCCGGCGAGTTGGTGGCCGCCAACAAGTTCGGCGAGGCCGAAGAGGCCATCCTGCGCGCGCTCGATTCGGCGCCTGCCGACGCCAAGGCGCTGACGTTGCTGGCCCTGGTCCGTTACAAGCTGGGGCGCCTCGACGAGGCGCGAGCGACCTACCGGGAGCTGGTCGCGGCGGCGCCCAACGACGCCGACGCTCGCCGCAACCTGGGCTTGCTGGCCCTCAAGCTGGGGCACCTCGAAGAGGCCCTTCCCGAGCTGGAAATGGCCGTGCGCCTGGCCCCCGGCGACTCCCGCGCGTGGAGCTATCTCGGCTACGGTTTCGCCAAGCGGGGTGAGGTGGTCGAAGCGGCGGCGGCGTTCCGTCGCGCCGGCCAGGATGCCCTGGCGGTGGAGCTGGAGCAGGCCGCCAAGACGCAACGGCCGGCGCAGCGGACCACGCAGCATCCGCCGACGACGCGCGGCGGGGGGACTTTGGCTGCGGGCGTCGCCAGCGATCTTGGCCGCGGCGGCGACCTCGGCCGCGGCGCCCTGTCGCGGCCCGTCGCGCTCGCGCCGCCGCTTCCGCCGTTGACCGGCGAGCCGACCTCGATCGGCCGCCGCCGGCGCCCGACGCAGCCGCCGTTTCCGCCGCCGCCGGCGGACGGGCCCGACGCGGCGGTCGAGCCGCTGCGCCGCCCCGACGCCGAGCCCGCGCCGCTGCTGGCGTACGTCCGCGGGCGATTGGGCCAGGGGCTGCCGCCGCCGGCGCCCCGGGGCGCCCTGCGACTGGTGGTAGCCGACGAGGTTTACGTCCGGGCCGACGCCACCCTCGCAGGAACGGGCGCGCTGCAGTGGGAGCGTGGGATGCGGCGGGCCCAGGGGCGGCTGACCGGCGCGCCGCTGGGCAGCTCACCCGCGGTCCCGTTCTTCCGACTCACGGGCGCCGGCTCCGTCTGGGTGGCCGGCCCCCCCGATCGGTGGATGCCGCTGCGCCTGGCTGACGACGTCCTTTACGTGCGCGAGGACCGGGTGCTGGCCTTCGACGGCGCGCTGGCGTGGGAGTCCGGGTTCGTCAAGGACAGCGGGGTCGCCATGCTGCAGTTCCGCGGTCGCGGGATCGTCGCGCTCGACATGCCGCGCGATCCGATCGCCGTCGAGGTCGCCGGCGAGTCCGCCACGCTGGTCTCCGCGGCCCGCCTCGTCGGGTGGGTCGGGCGACTGGTCCCCCACGCCGCCTCGATCCCTGGGTCGGCGCCGTTCCAGCTGGCCTGCGACGGTGAAGGCATCGTGCTGCTGGACGCGGGGGGCTGACCGTGGCTGCCCCGTCGCTGCGTCGCGAGCTGACCAACGTCCCCAACCTGGTGACGATGAGCCGGGTCGTGCTGATCCCGTTCGTGCTCGTGTTCATCGACAACTTCAGCCCGCTGCGCAGCTTCATCGCCAGCCTGCTTTATCTGGCGGCGGCGGCCGGTGACGCGCTGGACGGCTACCTGGCCCGCACGCGCGGCGAGGTCAGCACGCTGGGCAAGTTTCTGGACCCGCTGGCGGACAAGCTGTTGGTCACCGCCGTGCTGGTGTTCATGGTCGCGCTGTCGCGCGCACCAGCGTGGGTCGTCGTCGTGACCATCGGGCGCGACCTGGCGGTCAGCGGGCTGCGTAGCATCGCCGCCGCGCAAGGAATGGTGATCTCCGCCAGCGACAGCGGGAAGATCAAGACGGCACTGCAGCTGGTCGCGATCATGATGCTGCTGGTTCACTTCCGCTACCCGATGCTGGGGACCAGCAAGACCGTCGACTACCACCTGGCCGGGCTGGTCGTGCTCTACGTCTCGACGGTGGTGTCGCTGTTTTCGGGCGCGCAGTACATGCGGCATTTCTTGTCGGCGGCGCTGGCGCAGCCGCGCACCCCGGCGTGATCGCGGCGCCGGGGCCGCTGCTGCCGCCCGCCGAGGCGGCTCGCCGGCTGGGCGCCGGATTCTGGCTGTCGTCGCCCGTCCCCGGCGCACCGCGCGAGCTGATCGGGGGGCCACCGGTTGGTGTCCTCGAGGGGCGCTCGCCGTCGGAGCTCGCGTCGCTGGAAGACGCATGGCGCGAGGCGCGGGCCCGCTGGGCCGACAAGGGTGGGACGCCCCCGGGCCTGCCCGTCGCCGTCGGCTGGTTCTCTTACGAGCTTGGGCGCCGGCTGCTCGGGTTGCCCGCCGACCCGCGGGTGGCGGGCGCGCCGCTGTTCTCGTTCCAGTTCCCCGACGCCGTCTGGATGCGCGAGGCCTCGGGCGACGCGACGATCTTCGCGCGCGACCAGCGCGCGGCGGTCCGCCTGCGCGATCGGCTGTTGCAGTCTCGCGGCGCCGGCGCCGGCGTCGCGCCGTCGCTGAGCCAGCTGTCGCCGATCGATCCGCCGGAGGAGTTCGTGGCGGGCGTCCGCCGGATCCTGGCGTACGAGGCTGCCGGTGACGCCTATCAGGTGAACCTGTCGCGCCGCTTGACGGCGGAGTGGGCGGGCGAGCCGGCTGTGATCGCAGCCCTGCTGCGCGCGGCGGCGCCCGCCCCGCACGCGACGTTCATTGCCGACGGCTCGGGCGCGGCGCTGTTCGGGAACTCGCCGGAGCGCTTCCTGGCGGTCGACACAGACGGCCGCGTCGAGACCTGCCCCATCAAGGGGACACGCCCGCGCGGCGCCTCTCCGGCCGAAGACCAGGCGGCCATCTTCGAATTGCGCGCCTCCGCCAAGGACCGCGCCGAGCACGTCATGATCGTCGACCTCGAGCGAAACGATCTCGGGCGCGTCTGCCGACCGGGGAGCGTCGAGGTCGCGACGTTGGCGCGGATCGTCTCGCTGCCGACGCTGCATCACCTGGAGAGCACCGTCCGCGGCGTCCTGCGCCCGGGGGTTGGGCTGGCCGCGCTCATCGGCGCCACGTTCCCGGGAGGTTCGATCACGGGTGCCCCCAAGCGGCGCGCCATGCAGATCATCGACGAGCTCGAACGCGGCCCGCGCGGCGTCTACACGGGCGCGACCGGCTGGCTGGGCGCGGCCGGCGACCTGGATCTGGCCGTCGCGATCCGCACCGCGACGCTGCGGGGCGGGCACCTCGAGCTTTCGGTCGGCGGCGGAATCGTGATCGAATCGACGCCCGAAGGTGAGCTGGCCGAGACGGAGGTCAAGGCGCGGGCGTTTGCGTCGCTCGCCGGCGCCGCACGGCCAGCGTGAGCAGCACGGCCGCGATCACGAGGCTGCCCAGCTGACCGACCGACAGAAACAACGGGTCGTGCGCCGCGAGGCCCAGGCGCGCGGCGAGCCGCGGTGTATCCAGCGACAACACCATCCCGCGGAGCGTGTCCCCCCGGAAGATCTCGACCACGAACCGCAGCGCCGCATAAAGGCCCAGGTACAGGGCCAGCACCGCGCCGGGGTGCCGCCGCAGGCGCGGGCTGGCGGCCCACAGCACGGCGAAGATCGCCGCTTCGCCCGCCGCTTCGTAGAGCTGGGTGGGGTGCAGCGGCGGCGTCTCGCCGGCGCCGAACGGCACCTCGCCGGCCCGCCTCATGACGTCGAACGCGACGCTGCCGCGCGGAAACGACATGCCGACGCGCGCGGCGGTCTCCTTGCCGAAGCAGCAGCCGGCGCTGAAGCATCCCAGGCGGCCGAACGCGTGCCCGAGCGCAAGCGCGGGCGCCGCCACGTCGCCGACCTCGCCGAACGACCAGCCTTGTCGGCGCGCGAAGAGAAAGGCCGCCCCGGCTGCCGCGGCGACGCCGCCGTAAAAGACCAGGCCGCCTTCCCACAGCCGCAAGACGCTCGTGCAGTCGTGCCACCACGGGCCCGGCCCCTCGGTGCACCCCAGCCAGAACCCGCGCGCGTTCACGAGGCCATACGTGAGGCGCGATCCGATCAGGCCGGCGACGATGATCCAGAACGCCAGATCCATCACCGCGCCGCCGTCGAATCCGCGCCGGCGCCCCTGCCGCTGCGCGACCCAGATGCCGGCGGCCAACCCGGCGGTCACCAGGACGCCGTAGGTGCTGATCGCGATCTCGCGCCGGCCAAGGGGAAGTGCGAAGAGGACCGGATGCAAGGCCACACCTACGGCGCGCCGCTCAGGCCGACGAAGCCGCTTCCTTCCGGTTGCGGAACATGTCCAGCAACATCAGGCCGACGCCCACGCACAGCGCGGCATCGGCGACGTTGAACGCGGGCCACTCGAGCGTGCCCTTCTTCCACACGATGAAGTCCGTGACCCGCCCGAACATCACGCGGTCGACCAGGTTGCCGACGGCGCCGCCGCCGATGAGCCCCAGCGCGACGTGCAGGCGCGTCGCCTCGACGGGGGTCTTGCGCAGATAGGCGATGACCATCGCGAAGGCGGCGATCGCCAGCACGGTCAGCAGCACGCGCCCGCCTGGCAGGTCCTGGAACATGCTGAACGCCACGCCCGGGTTTTCGGCGTAACGCAGGTCGAAGTAGTTCTGGATGACGACCTTCGGGTTCATGGGACCGCGCGGCTGCAAGTAGTTGCGCGCCAGCACCTTCGTCCACTGGTCCAGCACCAGGCTGACCAGCGCGAACGCCGAGAACAGCACGTACTTCTTGCGGACGGGCGTCATGAGCCGCTCCCGGTGGCGCCGACCGCGCCTGCGCAACGGCGGCACAGGTCGGGCGACGACGCGCCCGGCGTCGGCGCATCGCCGGTGCGCCGCCAGCAGCGCGGGCAGGCGGGATCGGGCGCCTCGGCGACGGTGACGCGCGTCTCGGTGAACGACCCCTCTTCGATGATCAGCTTGGAAACGATGCAGAGCTCGGTCAGCAAGTCGCGGTTCCACTCCCACTGCGGCCGCTCGGCCGCGCTCGGTTGCACGGTCACCGCCGCCTCCAGCGACTTGTGACCGGCGGCGCGGAAGGACTCCAGCGCTTGCAGGACGGCCTCGCGCCGCGGGCGGATCTCGTCCGTCCAGCGGCGGTTCGGTTGGCCCGGGTTCTTGCCCACGGGGACGATCTCGTCGCGCACGGTCGCGTGCACGTCGAACGGCTCGCCCGTCACGCGTGACAGCTCGTCGGCGACGTCCTGGGCCGTGAAGCACAGAATGGGCGCCATCCACAGGGACAGAGTGCGCGTGATCTCGTAAAGAGCCGTCTGCACGCTACGTCGCACGGGCGAGGCGGGCGCCTCGCAATAAAGCGGGTCCTTGGCCGGGTCCAGGTACTCGGCCGAGACGGTGATGACGTAGTCGGTCAGCAGGCGCACGACGTCGTGGAACGCGTAGCGCCGGTACGCCTCGAACACCTGGTGGTCTCGCTCGCGCAGCACGCCCAGCGCGAGCAGGTCCAGCTCGCGCAGCTGGTCGTCTTCCAGCCGATCGCGCGCCGGCACGAAGTCGTAGAGGTTCGACAGGAGATACCGGCAGGTGTTGCGGATCTTTCGGTACGACTCGGAGAGCTGGTTGAGGATCGTCTGCGAAAAAACGATGTCCGACTGGTAGTCGCCCGCCGCCGTCCAGAGGCGTAGCAGCTCGGCGCCGTTCTTCTGCATCCAGACGCCGGGATCGACATAGTCGATCTTGGCGCCGGCGGCGCGCGCCCGCGCGATCTCGGACTTCGAGTAGACCTTGCCGCGCTCGTCCAGCACCCACCCGTGCGTCAGCACGGCCTTGTACGGCGCCTGGCCGCGCGTCGCGACCGACGTGAGCAGCGACGAGTGGAACCAGCCGCGGTGCTGGTCCGCGCCCTCCAGATAAAGGTCGACCTTCTCGCCCGGGTTGACCAGCTTGCCATCGGCGACGGCCGCCCACGACACGCCGGACTCGAACCAGACGTCGACGATGTCGTGCTGCTTTTCCCACCGGGGCTTGCCGCAGGGGCAGGGCGGGGGCGGCGACGGCAGCAGCGCCTCAGCCGGCCGTGAAAACCAGGCGTTCGAGCCCTCGCGCGCGAAGATCTCGGCCACGTGCTCGATAACCTCGGCGTCCAGCAGATCATTCCGGCAGCTCGCGCAGCGGAAGGCCGGGATGGGCACGCCCCACAGCCGCTGGCGCGAGAGGCACCAGTCGGGGCGCGCCTCGATCATTCCGCGGATGCGGTTCTCGCCCCAGGTGGGGATCCACTGCGTGCGCGCGATCTCGTCCAGCGCTTGCCGGCGCAGAGATCCGACGTCGTCCCCGTCGCCGAGGCGCGCGAACCACTGCTCGGTCGCGCGGAAGATGATCGGGTTCTTGCACCGCCAGCAGCAGGGGTACTGGTGACGGATCGAATCGCCCGGCTTGTTCAGCAACAGCCCGCGGTCGGCCAGCACCTGGACGATCTTGGGGTTGGCCTCGAACACGCGCAGCCCGTGCAGCGCGGGATCAACGGCCGCCTCGGCGGTGAGCCGCCCCTCTTCATCGACGGGCGCGAAGATCGTGAGGCCGTGATCCCGCCCGACGATGTAGTCGTCCGCGCCGTGCCCGGGCGCCGTGTGCACGAGGCCAGTGCCGGCCTCCAGCGTGGCGTGCCGCGCGAACCACAGGCGGTAGTCGCGCTCGGGATCGCCCTTCGCGCGCGGGAACGGCGGCTGGTAGCGCGTCCCCTCCAGCGTCCGGAACCCCTCGCGCGGGATCCGGATCCAGCTCTCGGCGGGCGCCTGGATGCCGGTGGCGGTCAGGAACGCCTCGGCCAGCCCAGCCGCGACGATCAATAGCTCGTCGCCCGACGGGATGGCGACGTAGTCCAGCTCGGGATTGGCGACCACGGCCAGGTTGGCCGGCATCGTCCAGGGAGTGGTCGTCCAGATGACGAACGCCGCCTTGCGATCGCGCAGGCGCGCGTCGGCCCTGGCCAGGTCGCCGACGACGGGGAAGCGCACGTAGATCGACGGCGAGGTGTGGTCCTCGTATTCGACCTCGGCCTCGGCCAGCGCGGTGCGGTGCGTGAGACACCAGTGCACGGGCTTCTTGTCGCGATAGATGAGCCCGGCCCGCGCGAAGCCGGCCAGCTGGCGCGCGATCGTCGCCTCGTAGTCCTTCGACAGCGTCAGATACGGGTCGTCCCAGGTGCCCAGGCAGCCGAGCCGCTTGAACTCGGTCCGCATGACGTCGACGAACTTGAGCGCGTGCTGCTCGCACTTTTGACGGAAGGCCGCCGCGTCCATCTCCTTGGCCTTCGGCCCCAGCTCTTTTTCGACCTGCTGCTCGATGGGCAGGCCGTGGCAGTCCCAGCCCGGCCGGAACTGCGCGCGCTTGCCCATCAGCAGCTGCGAGCGGATGACCAGGTCCTTGAGGACCTTGTTCAGCACGGTGCCGTAGTGGATGCCGCCCGTCGGATAGGGCGGGCCGTCGTGCAGGACGAAGGCGGGCGCAGCGGCGGCCTGGCGCGCGTCGAGAATGGTCTCGTACTGCCGTTCGCGCTCCCATCGCGCCAGCCACTCGGGCTCTCGCCGCGCGAGATCGGCGCGCATGGGAAACTCGGTCTTGGGAAGGTTGAGCGTAGTTTTCCAGTCCACGGGCCGGCGGATACTACCAAAGCTGGGTCGTAAGTCCCGCGCCGGTCTCCCTGCGGTGCGTGTTAGAGAGGGGAGATGGACGAGCGGGTGCCGTGGGATCAGTACTTCATGAACATCGCGCAGGTCGTCGCCTCACGCTCGACCTGTCCGCGGAAGTTCGTCGGCGCCGTGATCGTCCGGGACCGGACCATCCTGTCGACGGGGTACAACGGATCGATTCGCGGCATGCCCCACTGCATGGACGCGGGCCACATGATGGAGAACGACCATTGCGTGGCCACGATCCACGCGGAGGCGAACGCCATCATCCAGGCGGCGAAAAACGGGGTGATGATCGACGGCGGGACGATCTACGTGACCGCCAGCCCGTGCTGGACCTGT